>CAMCQR010000029.1 GCA_945877115.1 Synechococcus sp. UW140
GGGGGGATTACAGTTATTTGTCCGCCATTTATGCCCTTGCCGACATAGTCATTGGCCTCACCGATTAGGCGGAGGTTCAGGCCCTTCAGCAGGAAGGCTCCAAAACTCTGTCCTGCAGCACCTTCGAACTGAAGATTGATCTCACCCCCGAAGCCTGTGTTGCCATATCGCTCGGCAATTTCACCGGCCAGTCGAGCCCCAACGCTACGGTCGGTGTTGAGGATTCGCAGATTTCGGCCCAGGTGACCATGGCCCTTAATGGCCGCCATTACAGCGGGATCGGCCAGAAGTTGATCTTCGAGAATCGGACCATTGCCGTGGGCGTCCGCTTCGTGAATCAGCCAGGAACGATCCGTGGCCTGGGGGATCGGGGTCAGCAGGCAGCTGAGGTCTACCTGGCTAGTTTTAGTCAGTTTGACTGCTCTGGTCCGTAGCAGTTCGGTGCGGCCGATCAAATCTTCGAGGCGGGCAACGCCCAGCACGCTGAGAAGTTGGCGTACCTCCTGGGCCACAAAAATGAAGAAATTGACCACATGATCGGGCAGGCCAGTGAACCGCTTGCGCAGAGATTCTTTCTGTGTTGCTACCCCGACGGGGCAGTTATTGGTGTGGCAAACCCTGGCCATGATGCAGCCTTCGGCAATCATGGCTACGGAACCGAAACCGTATTCTTCGGCGCCAAGCAGGGCCGCCATCAGCACATCCCAGCCGGTTTTGAGGCCGCCATCGGCACGCAGCAATACTCGATCCCGAAGCCCGTTGACCAGCAGGCTCCGGTGGACTTCGCTAAGCCCGAGCTCCCAGGGACTGCCGGCATGTTTAATCGAGCTCAGGGGTGAGGCCCCGGTTCCACCATCGTGGCCTGAGATTTGGATGACATCGGCATTGGCCTTGGCAACGCCTGCGGCAATCGTGCCGATGCCGATTTCAGCAACGAGCTTCACTGACACCTTCGCTTGGGGATGCACTTGGTGTAGGTCATGGATCAGTTGGGCCAGATCTTCGATCGAATAAATGTCGTGGTGGGGAGGAGGCGATATCAGGGCTACCCCTGGTTTGCTATTGCGCAGCCAGGCAATGTAGGCATCCACCTTTGGGCCTGGTAATTGTCCCCCTTCCCCCGGTTTGGCCCCTTGGGCGACCTTGATCTCCAGCTGCTTGCCACTGCGTAGATAGGCCGGAGTCACACCGAAACGACCGGAGGCAATCTGCTTGATGGCTGAGCAGGCGCTGTCGCCATTGCGCAGGCCACCGATGCTGGGCAAGGTCGGCGAGCGGCCCTCGTCATTGACATCGTGGAGAGGATGGTAGCGGGCAGGATCTTCACCCCCTTCGCCGCTGTTGCTCTTGCCTCCGATTCGGTTCATGGCGACAGCCAGGACTTCGTGGGCCTCCCGGGATAGGGCCCCGAGGCTCATGCCACCCGTACAAAATCGGGAGCAGATGCTTTCGACACTCTCCACCTGGTCCAGGGGCAATGGGGTTGCAGCAGGCGTGAGTTCGAGTAGGTCCCGCAGGGCCGTGACCGGCCGATGTTCAAGGAGTTGGCGGTAGGTGTTGAAGTGGTCGTAACCCGGACCCGCTGCCACGGCGGCATGAAGGGCTTTGGCCATTTCTGGGCTGTTCAGGTGGAATTCTCCACCGCTCCGGTACTGCACAAAGCCCATGAACTCCAGCTTGGTGCGGTTGAGTTCGGGATAGGCCTTGCTGTGGAAGGCGAGGGTTTCGCTGGCGAGTTCTTCCATGCTGAGACCAGCCACTCGACTGGTGGTGCCGGTGAACGCTAGATCGATTACATCGGCACCGATACCGATTGCCTCGAAAATTTGGGCTCCGTGATAGCTTGCAAGCAGGGAAATGCCAATTTTGGAGAGAATTTTGCGTAGGCCATCTTCAAGGGCCTGGCGTACATTTTGTTGGACCTTGATGGGGGTCAGGGCCGGTAACTTTCCCCTTTCGATCAGGGATTGGGTCTTGGGCTGGGCAAGCCAGTGACGACTGGTTTCCCAAGCCAGCCAGGGGCAGACCGCACTGGCGCCGTAGCCGATCAGGCAGGCCAGATGGTGGGTGGTCCAGCACTGGGCGGTTTCGATCACGATGGAGGCTTGCAAGCGCAGTCCAAGCCTTAGGAGGTGGTGATGGACAGCCCCAACAGCCAAAAGGGGTGGGATGGCCATGGAGGCAGCGCTGATGCCACTGCTGCAGCGATCAGAGAGGAGCAGGATCTGGCTATCGGCGCGAACGGCTGCTTCTGCTTCAAAGCAGAGACGTTTTAAGGTTGCCTCTAGGCCAGAAGGCCCTTCCTCCACCGCCAGCAGGGTCGAAATAGACGTCATGCGCAGACCCTTGGAGCCGAGGCTCTGCAACTCAGATTCGTTGAGTACGGGGCTGGCCAGATGCAATACGGCAGCTCCAGCGGCGTCTGGTCGCAAGGCTGATCCGCGCCGACCCAGATGCATCTCTAGACTCATGACCAGTTTTTCGCGCAACGGGTCTATTGGAGGGTTGGTGACTTGGGCGAAGCGTTGTTTGAAGTAGTCGTAGAGAAGATGGGGTTTGCTGGAGAGAATCGCCAGGGGGATGTCATCACCCATGCAGTAGGTGGGCTCTTTGCCGGCCCCGGCCATGTCATCCATCACCAGTTCCAAATCTTCAGCAGTGAAGCCAAAGGCAGTTTGATGTTGCAGAAGTTCAAGATCGCTGAGGATGATTTTTTCTTGCCAGACTCCTGCCGCCAACTCGTGGCGATGTTCCCCTAACCAACTGGTGTAGGGATAGCGGGAAGCCGCTTCTTCCTTGACATCCCAGTTACGCAGAATCCGATGGTGGGTCAGATCAACGGCCAGCATTTGTCCAGGACCAAGCCGTCCTTTCTCGAGGATTCGATCTTCTTCAAGATCAACAACACCGGTTTCCGAACCCATCACCACATAGCCATCACTGGTGATGCAATACCGGGCCGGCCGTAGACCATTGCGATCCAGCGTGGCCCCTACCGTTTTGCCATCACTGAAAACAAGTAGGGCAGGGCCGTCCCAGGGCTCCTGCAGGCAAGCATTGTATTCATAGAAAGCTTTGATTGTGGGGCGGTCTTCGAGTTCCGGTTGATCCCGGAACGCTTCCGGAACGAGGGTTAGAAGGCTATCGGTAATGGGGCGACCACTGCGCACCATGAGCTCCAGGGTGGCATCAAGATTGGCCGAATCGCTAAATGCTGGATTGACTAATGGTCTCAGGTCCCTGGCAGCGTCACCCCAGACCGCTTCGAGGTTGGCTTCGGCCGCAATCGCCCAGTTGATGTTGCCGAGCAATGTATTGATTTCGCCGTTGTGGCCCAGCAATCGCATGGGTTGGGCCAGGGGCCAGCGGGGCAGCGTGTTAGTACTGAAACGCCTGTGGTAAACAGCGAAATCCACCGCAAAGCGCTCATCTCGCAAGTCGGCGTAGAAGAGGTCGAGGACCGCCGAGCGGACCATGCCCTTGTACACGACGGTCCGGGAGCTGATCGAGGCGAAGTAAAGGTCAGCACTTTCGGCTCCGAGCTGTTCCCGGGCCCGATCAACGGCCCGGCGTCGCAGCCGGAAGAGCAGGGCTTCGACCGCGTCTACCTCCTCGCTGACCTCAGGATTGGCCTGGGGTTCCAGCAGCAACCATTGCTCAATGGACGGCGCTGACTGGCGGGCCATGGGGCCCAGTACGGCAGGGTCAACCGGGACCGGCCGCCAGCCCAGGCTCTGGAGGCCCAGGTGGGTCGCCTCCTGCTCGCAGAGACGACGGACCGTTTCGCGCTGGGCAGGATCCTGGGGGAGAAAGACCATTCCGAGACCCCTGACGCCCTGGTCCAGGCCTGTGGCAGCTGGCCAGACGGCCTCCAGCAGGCCCCAGGGAATGGCGCTGAGGATTCCCGCTCCGTCTCCGGAATCACCGTCACCCCCGCAACCGCCGCGATGTTCCATGCATCGGAGGCCCTTCAGGGCCTGTTGCAACACCCAGTGGCTAGGTACCCCTTGGAGGTGGGCCAGGAATCCCACCCCACAAGCATCCTTCTCGCCGGCGACTGACTCCGGTGCGGCACTGTCGCGATGGGGCCAGACGGGAGGGGTGCGAAAGGACATGGCCGAAGGGACAGGCGGCGGATTCGGGGCCCGAGCGGGTCGGGCTGGCCTCAAAGCAGGTGAGGCAGCGAGTTTTTTCAGTTGGGGGCATGAACCCTCATCTGAATACAATTCGGATCCTAGGGATCCGTTCTCCCGCACGCTGATCAGGGCTAACTTTCTCGCCATCGCCTTGGATGCGGAGAAAGCAGGATCGGTCGATGGACATTTGCATTTGGCGGCTTTTCTCCGCCATGTTCCTGATAGGTGGTCTTATGCCTGTGCAGGCGGCGCCTCCACCTTTGCCGCCCCTACCGGCGGATCTCCCTGAGGGTCGTGCCCTGACCCTTCCTCCGGCACCCGGCGGCCTGGATCGGCACTTGCCGGATGAAACCGAACGCCGGGGTGACCAGATCCTGATTAACGGCAGGCCCCAGCGTGCCGCCTGGATCTGGCGCCGTGGGCTGGGGGGCGGGCACCCCCAAATCTGGCTGCCCGTTGAAGTTCTCCAGGGTCAGCTGGGTTTCACCAGCCATGGTCGTCTCGATGGGGGTCTTGATCTGCAGTGGTTCGGCACGACCTTGCAAGTTCCTAGGCAGGCCCAGCGTTCTTTGGCCGATGAGGTGGGGGTCGATGCGGCCCCGTTCCTGGAGGCGGCTGGGGTTCGTGTGGCGCTCGAAGGGGTCCAGTTGCAGCTTGAACTCAAGGGGTCACGACTATTGCGAGTGCGTCGCAGTACTGCCCCAGCAGGCACCTCCCGTTTTGTTCTGGAGCTGAGTGGACCCTTGTTGGTTCGCCAGAACGATGCCAGTCTCCAGATTGGCCTTCAGCCGGGGCTTGGTGCTGAAGAACGCTTGCGGGCCAGCGGTCTGTGGGGCCAGGCCGCTGGCCATGATCTGCTGCTGGTCGGCCCTGGCGGCCGCTTGCCGCAGCAGGTCTTCAGCCTTGGGGCTCCCGCGCGCCTGGTGATCGACTGGGCCGAGGGCCCGGCTGGGGCGCTTGCCTCCGGGGCTGTTGCGGTCGATGGGGCGTCCCCAGCGGGTTTGGATCGGCGTCTGCAATCACTGCTGGGGTCCCAACTGCAATGGGACCGGCAGGTACGGGTGCTGGATGGGCACCGCGTCCGACTGAATGCCGTCCGCATCGATCCCCGTTTCGGTCCTGTTGCCTTGCGCCCCCTCAGCCGAGGCGGCGGGATGGAAGGGCTGAGCCTGCTGCCTCAGTTGGCCCGTCGTTACGACGCTGTTGTGGCCATCAACGGAGGGTTCTTTAATCGGGTGCGTCGATTGCCCCTCGGGGCCATCAAGGATCAAGGGCGCTGGCTTTCGGGGCCGATCCTGAATCGCGGTGTGGTGGCCTGGGATCCCCGCCGGCTGCCCCGATTCGGGAGGTTGCAACTGGAGGAATGGGTGAGCGATCCCAGGGGGCCAATGGTGGCGCTGCAAACCCTGAACAGTGGCTATGTCCAGCGCGGTTTTTCCCGCTACACGGCTGATTGGGGACCGGTTTATCGCCCCCTCAGCGGCCGTGAATCCGCAGTGTTGATCCGTCAAGGCCTTGTGGCTCAAAGGTTAGAACCGGAGACATTGGTGGACGGGGTGAAACTGGGCCCTTTCGACACCCTCCTGGTCGCCAGGGGACAGCCTTTGCCCTGGCGCGAGGGCGATCGGTTGACGATCAACAGCCGGCCGAATTCCGACCTGGGCTTGGCCGAGAATGTTATTGGTGGTGGCCCTTTGCTCCTGCAGCAAGGCCAGGTGGTGCTGGATGGGGAAGCTGAAGGCTTTGGTGACGCCTTTCTCAATCAGGGGGCACCGCGCACTGTGATTGGCAGTGATGGTCGTCTGCTTTGGCTGGTGACTTTGGAAGGTCTTGATGACAGTGGGCCCACCCTGCAGCAGGCGGCACGCCTGCTGCAGGCCATGGGGCTCAAGGAGGCCCTCAACCTGGATGGGGGGAGCTCCACCGGGCTGGTGATGGGTGGCACCCAGACAGTGCGGGGTCGGGGGGTGACGGCGGCCGTCCATAACGGGCTTGGATTAGTTCCCCTAGAGCCGGTTCGTACCCCATCGAATGGCTCCTGACGCCGTTTCCTGCCAGATTGGAGATCCCCAAACCAGAACATCGTGCCCCGGGGCCACAGTTTGCGCATCACCGCCGCCGCCGCCGCCGAACTTTGTCGCCAAGCCGCTGTGGCCGGGACGCCAGGGTTGATGCATCTCGATCTGCTTGAAGGTCGCTGTGCCGCCTGGACCATTCGCTTGCGGCCCGGTCACTTCGCCGGAATTCCCCTGGCCCGGGCCGATGGCATCACCCTTTATGCCCCGGCTGATCAAGTGGCCCTCCTGAATGGCTTGCGACTCGACTACCGAGGTGATCTCAGCGGAGGTGGCTTTTTGGTGCGTTCCGGTGAGGGGGTCAGCGGCTGTGCTTGTGGGGCTTCTTTCAGTAGAGCAGGGGGTAGAGGGTCCACGGGGTCGTAGGATGACGGATTGTCGAAAACGGTCGGACGTCCGACCACTGTCCTCCGAGCAGCACTACGGCCCTCGATGCCCACGATTCAGCAGCTGATCCGCACAGAACGGCAGCGCCTCACTCGCAAAACCAAGTCGCCGGCCCTGCGCGCCTGCCCGGAACGCCGTGGCGTCTGCACCCGTGTGTACACCTCGACTCCCAAAAAGCCGAATTCGGCCCTGCGCAAAGTGGCACGGGTCCGCCTCACCTCAGGGTTTGAGGTGACGGCCTACATCCCAGGCATCGGCCACACCCTGCAGGAGCACTCCGTTGTGCTCATTCGCGGTGGTCGGGTCAAGGACCTCCCGGGGGTTCGTTATCACATCATTCGCGGCACCCTCGACACCTCTGGTGTCAAGGACCGTCGCCAGTCCCGTTCCAAGTACGGCGCCAAAACCCCCAAGGCCTGAACTCCATCCGTCGGGTGTCAGCATCGCGGCGTTTCCGCCGCGACTTTCAGCCACCACCCGCACCATTGCCCGTTTCCCTTACCCGTTCCCATGTCCCGCCGCAACGCCGCCGAAAAGCGACCTGTCCTGCCGGATCCACAGTTCAACAGCCGTTTGGCCTCAATGATCGTGGCCAGGCTGATGAAGCACGGTAAGAAGTCAACAGCCCAGAGAATTCTCTCGGATGCCTTCTCGCTGATCAACGACCGCACAGGATCCGATCCCCTCGAGTTATTCGAGACCGCAGTTCGTAACGCGACCCCCCTTGTTGAGGTCCGGGCCCGTCGGGTCGGTGGCGCCACCTATCAGGTGCCCATGGAAGTCAGACAGGAACGGGGCACTGCGATGGCCCTTCGCTGGTTGGTCAACTTCTCCCGTGCTCGTAACGGCCGTAGCATGGCCCAAAAGTTGGCGGGTGAACTCATGGATGCCGCCAATGAGGCCGGCAGTGCCGTCCGCAAGCGTGAGGAAACCCACAAGATGGCTGAAGCCAACAAGGCTTTCGCCCATTACCGCTACTGATCCAGTAGCCCAAAGAATCTGGAGCCAGGGCTCTCCGGATTTTACCTTTACCTTTACAGCTCAGCTGTATAGGAACGCCCGCTTTGTTCTCGACCCCTCCTCGGAGACGACCCCCGTGGCCCGCGCCTATCCTCTTGACCGAGTTAGAAATATCGGCATCGCCGCTCATATCGATGCCGGCAAGACCACGACGACAGAAAGGATCCTTTTCTATTCTGGCGTAGTTCACAAGATGGGTGAGGTGCATGATGGCGCCGCAGTCACCGATTGGATGGAGCAGGAACGAGAGAGAGGGATCACCATCACGGCTGCGGCAATTTCCACCAGTTGGAAAGATAACCGCATCAATATTATCGACACCCCCGGCCACGTTGATTTCACCATTGAAGTTGAGCGCTCCATGCGGGTGCTGGATGGGGTGGTCGCGGTTTTTTGCGCTGTAGGTGGGGTCCAGCCCCAGTCGGAGACGGTTTGGAGACAAGCGGATCGTTACAACGTCCCGCGGATTGTATTCGTCAACAAGATGGATCGCACTGGGGCGAATTTCCTTAAAGTTTATGAGCAGATTAAGGATCGATTGAAGGCCAATGCTGCTCCAATCCAGTTGCCTATTGGTGCCGAAGGGGATTTAAAGGGCATTGTTGACTTAGTACGCAATAAAGCCATTGTTTATACTAACGATCTTGGAACAGACATACTTGAACAGCCTATTCCTGAAGATATGGTGGAAGAGGCGGCTAAGTGGCGAGCCAAGTTAATGGAAACTGTTGCCGAAAGTGATGACGAATTGATTGATGCCTATCTTGAGAATGGAGAGTTGACCGAAGAGCAGCTCATTAAGGGAATTCGCCAAGGCGTGGTTAAGCACGGTCTGGTGCCGATTCTTTGTGGTTCGGCATTTAAGAATAAGGGGGTTCAACTTGTTCTTGATGCCGTGGTCGACTATCTTCCAGCTCCGGTTGATGTTCCCCCCATTACTGGACTCCTGCCTGACGGCACTGAGTCAACCCGTCCCTGTGATGACAATGCTCCGTTTAGTGCATTGGCATTTAAGGTCATGGCCGATCCCTACGGCAAACTGACCTTCGTGCGTATGTATAGCGGCGTGCTTCAAAAAGGGAGCTACGTTTTGAATTCCACTAAGGATAAGAAAGAGAGGATTTCTCGCCTTATTTTATTGAAGGCTGATGATCGTGAAGAGGTTGATGAGCTGCGTTCTGGAGATTTGGGAGCTGTTTTGGGCCTAAAAGACACCACTACTGGGGATACCCTGTGTGTTGAGTCTGACCCGATCATTCTTGAATCACTTTATATTCCTGACCCAGTCATCTCTGTTGCGGTTGAACCCAAGACCAAGGGCGATATGGAGAAATTGTCCAAGGCACTTCAATCCCTTGCTGAGGAAGATCCCACTTTCCGAGTTTCGACGGATCCAGAAACAAGCCAGACAGTCATTGCAGGGATGGGTGAACTTCACCTAGAAATTCTTGTTGATCGGATGTTGAGGGAGTTCAAGGTAGAAGCGAACATTGGCGCTCCACAGGTTTCCTATCGTGAAACCATTCGCACTAATTCCAAGGGGGAGGGCAAATTCGCTCGCCAAACTGGCGGTAAGGGTCAGTACGGTCATGTGGTTATTGAGATGGAACCCGGTGAGCCAGGTACAGGCTTTGTGTTTGTCAACAAGATTGTTGGAGGCATCGTTCCTAAGGAATACATTGGTCCTGCCGAGGCTGGTATGAAAGAAACCTGCCAATCCGGTGTGATTGCAGGCTTTCCGATGATCGATGTCAAGGTCACGATGATCGACGGGTCTTACCACGACGTAGACTCCTCGGAAATGGCGTTTAAAATCGCCGGCTCCATGGCCTTCAAAGATGGCGTCAAGAAGTGCAATCCGGTACTTCTAGAGCCGATGATGAAGGTTGAAGTGGAGGTGCCTGAGGATTACCTCGGCTCGGTCATCGGGGATCTCTCTTCCCGGCGTGGCCAAGTTGAAGGGCAGTCCGTTGATAACGGCCAATCCAAAGTGCAGTCCAAGGTTCCCTTAGCCGAAATGTTCGGTTACGCCACCCAGCTCCGATCCATGACCCAGGGTCGGGGTATCTTCTCGATGGAGTTCAGTCATTACGAGGAAGTTCCTCGCAATGTTGCTGAAGCCATCATTTCCAAGAATCAGGGCAATTCCTGATCTTCATTCCCAACCCAAAACTCCACCCCTCGATTCTTTCCTTCCATGGCACGCGAGAAGTTCGAAAGGAACAAGCCCCACGTCAACATTGGCACGATTGGCCACGTTGACCACGGCAAGACCACTCTCACGGCGGCGATCACCAACGTCCTCGCATCCCAAGGTATGGCTAAGGCCCAAGCCTACGATGAAATCGACGGTGCTCCGGAAGAAAAGGAGCGTGGAATTACCATCAACACGGCTCACGTCGAATACGAAACCCAGAAACGCCACTACGCCCACGTGGACTGTCCGGGCCACGCGGATTATGTCAAAAACATGATTACTGGCGCGGCCCAAATGGATGGTGCCATATTGGTTGTTGCAGCCACGGACGGTCCGATGGCCCAAACTAAGGAACATATTCTTCTTGCTAAACAGGTTGGTGTTCCGGCATTGGTTGTGTTCCTCAACAAGAAGGACATGGTTGATGACGAGGAGATTCTTGAGTTGGTCGAACTAGAAATGCGGGAGCTGTTGAGCAGCTACGATTTTCCTGGCGATGATATCCCAGTTGTGGCAGGTTCTGCCCTTAAAGCCCTTGAGTACATCCAGGCTGGAAATAAAGCTGTACGTGGTGAAGATGAATGGGTCGATAAGATCCTTGATCTTATGGATGCTGTCGATGAGGCGATTCCCCAACCAGAACGTGAAATTGACAAGCCCTTCCTCATGGCCATTGAGGATGTTTTCTCCATCACTGGTCGGGGTACCGTTGCGACTGGCCGGATCGAGAGAGGCAAGGTGAAGGTCGGGGAAACCGTTCAAGTCGTTGGCATTCGTGACACCCGTGAAACAACCGTGACTGGTGTCGAGATGTTTCGCAAGCTTCTCGACGAAGGCATGGCTGGAGATAATGTGGGCCTTTTGCTTCGCGGCATCCAAAAGGAAGATATCGAACGCGGTATGGTTCTAGTCAAGCCAAACTCTATTAAACCTCACACAAAATTTGAGGGTGAGGTTTATGTGCTTAAGAAAGAAGAGGGTGGTCGTCACACTCCTTTCTTCGCTGGCTACCGTCCACAGTTCTACATCCGGACTACTGATGTGACTGGTCAAATCACCGCCTTTACGGCTGACGATGGAACGAATGTTGAAATGGTCATGCCCGGTGACCGTATTAAGATGAGTGCTGAGTTGATTTGTCCAGTTGCGATTGAACAAGGTATGCGTTTCGCTATTCGCGAAGGTGGTCGTACCATTGGCGCTGGCGTTGTTTCCAAGATCGTTGCGTGAGTTTGAAGTTGACTGATTAGGTGATTTCACCTAATCAGTCAACTTGACTGGAACCATATCTATCTTTAGTCTGCTTTCTGCAAAAGCAACTAGACAATCCATTCGTTTTGGTGCACTGCACTCTTTCATCTCATGACGAGTTCCATCCCTCAACAAAAGATTCGTATCCGTCTCAAAGCATTTGATCGTAGAATGCTTGATCTTTCTTGTGAAAAGATCATCGAGACGGCTGATCACACCGCTGCCACGGCGATTGGCCCTATTCCGTTGCCAACAAAGCGCAAGATCTATTGTGTTTTGCGTTCTCCACATGTAGACAAAGATTCCCGAGAACATTTTGAAACCCGTACCCATCGCCGCATCATTGATATTTATAGCCCGAGCTCCAAGACAATTGATGCTCTAATGAAGTTGGATTTACCCAGTGGGGTTGATATTGAGGTCAAGCTTTGATCCCCTTGGGCTCATATCACTGAAGTAAGCATTGGTTTTTTGTTTGGTTTCTAGGCGACAGGTTCTGGAGATATCTTTGAATGTATTTTCACGAGCGGAGTCCCCCCTTGCCTGTCCCTTCTGACTAGGATTCAGGTGTGATTTCTCTCGTGATTCCCATTTCTCCTGTTACTAATGCCGTGAGTCCCCCTACGGCTCCATTGAATTCTCAACTGCTGAGCTTGGGGCTCAGCTGTAAAGCGTGACCGAACTGGCCGTAAGGGAGCTGCCGCTCTTTCCCCTTCCCGACGTGGTGCTTTTCCCTCAGGAGGTGCTTCCGCTTCACATCTTCGAACCCCGTTATCGCATGATGTTGCGGACGGTTATGGCGGAAGATCGACGTTTTGGCGTGGTTCGTTGGGATCCTCAGCGTCAAAAGATGGCTGAAGTCGGGTGTTGTGCCGAGATTCTTCATTGGCAGTCTCAGGAAGATGACCGCAGCAACATTGTCACGATGGGACAACAGCGTTTTCGTGTTCTGAGCATTTTGCGTGAAACTCCCTATTGCGTAGGCATGGTGAGTTGGATTGAAGATGATACTTCTGATTCGCGCGACGATTTGGTTGCTCTTACTGGCAATGTCAGCCAAGCCCTTAGGGATGTGGTCGAATTGACCGGCAAGCTGATAGGTAAGTCCGCCATGCTTCCTCCTGATCTTCCTGATCTTCCCCGGGAACTTTCTTATTGGATTGGCGCTCACCTAGGTGGGCCTGTGGCCGATCACCAACAGGCCCTACTAGAGATCACTGACACGGGTGATCGACTGAGGCAAGAATATGAACTTCTTGATCAGACTCGCCGTCAGCTGGCAGCAAGAACCGTTCTAAAAGATACCTTTGAGTTTGCTGATCCCCGGCCTGATCAAGACGATCTGAATAACGGCGACTTCTAAAAAATGTCATTTTACAACCTGGTCGGCATTTTGGCCTCGGTTTTATTGTTTGTCGCCGCCATCGTCGGTATTGCCCGTCTCTGGCTTTCCTCAAATCGTAGGTATAATAGCTCAAGTAGTGTTGTCGAAGCATATGACCGTTGGACAGAAGATGCTTTGCTGGAGCGCCTATGGGGCGACCATGTTCACCTTGGTTTTTATGGTAATCCCCCCAGGGTTCGTGATTTCCGGTCCGCCAAGGATGACTTCGTCCATGAACTGGTGCGTTGGAGTGGTCTCGATCGCATGCCGCCAGGTAGTCGGATCCTGGATGTCGGATGCGGTATTGGGGGTAGCGCGCGTCTTCTCGCGCTTCACTATGGTTTTGATGTCCTTGCCATCAGTATCAGTCCTGTTCAAATTGCCCGTGCTCGCGCCCTGACTTCCCCAGAATTAGCTGGACATTGTCAGTTTGCCGTTATGGATGCTCAGGCGCTTGACCTGCCCGATAGGGGCTTTGATGCTGTTTGGAGTGTGGAGGCCGCACCCCACATGCCTGATAAACAGCGTTATGTCGATGAATTGCTTCGCATGCTTCGGCCCCACGGCCGATTGGCTGTAGCTGATTGGAATCGCCGCGATTCAGCTGACGGGCCCATGAATCGGTTGGAGATCTGGGTTATGCGCCAGTTACTCGACCAGTGGGCACACCCTGAATTTGCCAGCATCAATGCGATGCGCCACCATTTTGACTGCAGTCCTTGGGCTGAGGGTTTGCTAGCTGAAGGCGCTGACTGGACGATTGCAACAGTCCCTTCCTGGCGTGACTCGATTCTTGAAGGTATTAGGAGGCCAAGTGCAGTTTTAGGGCTGGGCCCAAAGGCCGTGTTTCAGGGACTACGCGAAACGCCCACATTGCTTTTGATGGACTGGGCTTTTCGTCACGGTTTGATGCAGTTTGGTGTCTTTCGTGGCCAGAAATCTGGTGGTTGATGTTTGACTTTCTATTTAGTTATTGGTAACGTTAATTTCTTCTTGCTGATTAATTATAGCCAGGGGATAGGCCCCAAACAGGATCAGCTGTTCACAGTGGGGCCTTAATGTGTCCATGGCACGATCCAGGGATGACATACCTTGCATCAGGTCAACATCGACAAAAAAGATGTACTCACCCATGGACCGCTTGGAGGGGCGGGATTCGATGCGGCTCATGTTGAGGCCTTCCTTGGCAAAACAACCGAGGGCTTCGAGCAGGGCTCCAGGACGATTGGCCTGGAGCGAGAAAGCCAGACTGGCAAGGGGGCCACTGCCAGCGGTGGAGTGTTCACGGCGCAAGAGCAGAAAGCGAGTGCAATTGCCAACCACGTCGTTGATCGGATAGGCGATCACCTCCAGCCCATGCTCCCGGGCGGCATCCAGCGAGGCGATGGCGGCCCGGAAGCGGCTGCCGCGCACAAGACGGGCTGCTTCGGCAGTGGAGCTGGTGGGTAACTGCAGGGCCCCGGGCAGATGGTTGGCCAACCATTGGGGGCATTGGGCCAGGGCTTGGGGATGGGAGAGCACCTCACTGATGCCATCGAGCGGACCACTGCCCAGTAGGGCGTGACGGATCGGCAGCACCAGGCCATGGCAGATGACTAGGTCGGGGTACTGCCAGAGGGCATCCAGGCAACTTGTGACCCCCCCCTCGACAGAATTCTCCACGGGGACCACCGCTGCATCACAGTCCCCCTCGGCCAAGGCGCGAATCACCGCCTGAATCCCTGGTTGGGGAATGAATGTGGCCTCAAGCCCTTCGAGTGCCGCGAGATGTTTTGCAGCCTGTTCGCCGTAGGTGCCGACGGGGCCGAGATAGGCGAGGCGCATGGCCGGTGCAGAGCGAGTGGATAGGATCATGCCTGCTGGTGCGCTGTTCATGGCCGTTGCGTTCAGCGCTCGACAGCAGCTCCGTTTGCCGGTTAACGAGCATGCGGACTATCTGCGGGCCTACCTCAACGATGAACGTCGCGTAGTGGAGGCTTTATTGGATCCGACCCAACTCGAGATCCTTGGCCCAGGCCACTACCGCTACCATGTCACCCGGGTGCAGTTGTTCCATCTGCAGATCCACCCAGTGGTCGAAATTCAGGCCCGCCATCATCAAGGACGACTGGAACTGGATTCACTTCAATGTCAGCTAGACGGTCTTGGTTTTGTGGAGGACTTCCAGCTGCAGCTCAACTCTTGGTTGGTGGCCGGTCCTGCCGGCCTGGAAGGCGAGGCGGCCCTGGCGGTCAGCGGCAGGCAGCCGGCCCTTTTGGCCTTGATTCCCCAACGGTTACTGGAGGCCACGGGGCGTTCATTGCTTAACGGCATCTTGGGAAATATTCGCCATCGGGTCAGTCAGCAGCTCGTAGCCGATTTTCATCAGTGGTGTCTGTCGGGGCGCGGTGAAGGGCCCAGGGTGTTGCCCCTTCCCACCGCTTGAGTGGGTGTGGGGTTGATCTCCTGCTTCATTCCTCAATGCAGGAAACTTTGGCGATGGAGGGGGGTGGCTCCCAGGCTTGCGAGGGCTTGACGGTGCTGCGCGGTGCCATATCCGGCATGGCGCTCCAGTCCATAACCTGGAAAGCGCCCGGCCAGGCGGCGGATCAGGGCATCCCTTTCCTCCTTGGCCATCACACTGGCTGCGGAGATCGCGGCGCAGTGCAGATCCCCTTTGATCAGGGTGCGCTGGGGCCCCTGCCAGCCCCTTAAGGGCAGCACCCCATCGATGAGAACCAGCTCGGGTGCGATTGAGAGTCGTTGCAGGGCGCGGGCCATGGCCCATTCGGTGGCCAAACGAATGCCATGGCGATCGATTTCTGCTGCGCTGGCCTGGCCGATCGCCCAGCTCAGGGACTGGTGGCGGAGCAGGGGAATCAGCGCGGCCCGGGCCCGGGCCGTGAGACGTTTGCTGTCGGTGAGGCCAGCCTTTTGGAGTTGCGGCAGGGCACTGGAGGGAAGGATGACGGCTGCTGCAAATACTGGACCGAAGAGGGATCCACGGCCTACTTCATCAATTCCGGCGCAAACGGCCGGATTGAGACCACCCCAGACATCTGGCACCGTGCCTGTTCCAGGGTTCAGATGGTCGCCGACGTGCGCCTGCGCCGCCGCCGTGATTCATCGCCGCTGTCCCCCGGTTCTTCAGCCGGCGGGGCTTGGTTTTCTAAGGGGAGCACTGGTAATGCTGGCGTTAGGTCCACCAAGGGGTGCAAGGTCGGCAAGATGGGAATCGTCATCAGTTCTTGCCGACTTTCCCTGGGGTCCACCACGGTGCCCAGGGTTTCGACGGGCTCCAGAACACTGGGTGTTTCGGTGCCCCTGGCATCGCCGCCCCGGCCGCGGCGGCGGCGACGGGATCCGTTGGACGCCAGTTGCTGCCTGGCCTCCTCACGCACCGTCTCCGGATCAATTCCTGGCCTTGCCACCCGAACCAACAGATTGTCAGTGGCTGGGACGGGATCAAGAAGGAGGGCCGGACTGAGGCCCATCCAGCCAAAGACCTTCTCCTGGGTCTCTTGCATCAGGACGACTAGGACGTCGGGTTCGCTGCGGCGGGAAGGGGCCGTAAACGTGGAGGGAAGGTTGTTGCTCTCCTCATGATCCTGGGAAGCCAAGAGTTGGGATGTTGGGTCGTTGGTCGTGCCCAGGCTTAGATCCCCCGATGCCGTTTCCCCCCTGCCACCGCGACGACCACGACGACGGCCTCCACCACCGAGGTCGGCGGCAAGGGCAGGGCTGGGAACCTCAGCGCGGGCGGAGGCAGCTGAGCGCATAACCCCTGACGCGTTGGCCAGGGGTTGCAGAGTGTCCTTACCGGGAAGAACGGCCACATGGCCAAGGCCGCCGCAGCTGGGGCAGGCCCTGCTGAAGAGTTCGTAGATGTTCTGACCCTGGCGCTTTCGGGTCAGCTCCACCAAGCCCAGTTCGGTGAGTTGGGCAATCTGGGGGCGGGCCGAGTCATCCCGTACCGCTTGGGTGAAGTGTTCTAGGAGTTGCAGTTGATCGCGACGCGATTCCATATCTATGAAATCGATCACCACAACGCCGCCAATGTTGCGCAGCTTGAGTTGGCGAGAAATTTCTACGGCGGCCTCGCAGTTGGTCCAAAGCACCGTTTCCCGCGCATTGGCCGACCGGGTAAAAGATCCGGAGTTGACGTCAATGACCGTCAGCGCCTCCGTCGGTTCAACAATGATGTAACCGCCGGAAGGCAGATCAACCCTGGGGCGAAGGGCATCACGGATGGCGGCATTGACACGGAAGTGCTCAAGAATTTCGGTAGATTCCTGAAAACATTCCACGTCCAGGCTGGCCTGGTCAGGACCCAGGAAGGCATTGACCCGGGCCACCGCCTCGGGGCTCTCGACCACGACCCTGGTGACCTCAGGTTTAAAGAGGTCCCTCAGGACACGGTGGACGAAGTCTTCATCCCGGTTGAGCAGAACCGGGGGCGTCGCAGTCTCAGCAGCCTGCTGTATGGCTTCCCATTGCCTTAGCAAGGTTTCGAGGTCGTCAATCAAAAGATCTTCACCCACCTCTTCGGCTTCAGTACGGATCAGCAGTCCCGCGCCGGGGGGCTTGATCAGAACGCCAAGGGCCCTCAGCCGATTGCGCTCGTTTTCTCCGACGATGCGCCGGGAAATATTCACACCCTGGCCATGGGGCTGGAGCACAAGAAAACGGCCGGGCAGCGTTAAATTGCCGGTGAGCCTTGGACCCTTGGTGCCGGTCGGTTCTTTCATGACCTGCACCAGAACTTTCTGGCGAGGTTCCAGGAGTTCGGTAATACCGGCACCCCCTTTCTTAAGCCGCAGTGGGCCTAGATCGGTGATATGAATAAATCCATTTTTCTCACTCTCGCCGATATTGACGAAAGCTGCATCAATGCCAGGTAGGACATTTTCGACGGTGCCAAGATAGACATCACCGATCTGGTAGCGGCCCTGGGCGACCACAAGTTCATCGACGCGGTCGTCGGTGAGCACGGCGGCGATACGCAGTTGCTCGGCGATGACGATGTGTTGGGGCATAGAAGGGTCCGGGCTCAGGGAGCCCTGCCGGGGGCAGGAGTGGGACAGTGAAAGGCCAGGGTGGATGCTGCGAATGCGGTGCTTGGAAGGTCGCGCCGATTAAGTAAGCCAGCCAACCAGGTCTTGTAAAGCAATTGACATAAATGAAACAAACCTGATCGCTCAGATTGTCCAAATCCGGTAAAAGCCGCTGCCAGTGATTCACTGGTGGGGGTGGGAACGGGCCTCACCCGGAAATAAGAAAGGGGCGGAACGCGCGTCGGTTGAGACGAGGAAATCCCTAGGTGCGCCTGATGAAAGGCATGGGCCAATCGGAAAATCCTGGAAGGAAAGGAATTGGGGACGACCCCACTGTTCCTTTACCGTCCTATTAGGAAGATAGCACGCAGGTATCCAGGGAGAGTGCCATGCGGCGCGGCCGGTCGGCCCGCAGGGGCCGACCTAGCTTTTCGCCCAGCCAGTGGCAGAGATGGTCGGGTTTGATGCCCATTCCCTGGGGTGTGATGGCGCTCTCCAAGGCGATGACCACAGCTCCCTGAGGCCCAACCGGCCCCGGGGCTTCGGGTGTAGGGGCTAACAGGTACAGGTCCCTTAACAGCTCTCTGTAATCCCTTTGCCGGGGCCTTCCCTTCTTGTCACTGTCCTGCCAGGGCAGCTCGGAGGCGGCCATCAGGGCTGTTAGCGCCTCTTGCCACTGGATCGGGTTGGGGGTGGGCAAGCCATCGACCATGGCCGCATCAAACTGCCAAAAGGCACCCCTCACCAGGGCCGAGAGGTTGGGGCCTTCAAGGGCGACCTGCTGGGCCGAATACAACTGGAATTCGCTGGGCAGTTGACTTTGCAGCGCGGTCAGGGCCTCCTGGGGCTCCATCGGGGCGATCAATTCCAAATCCATCCATTCCCCCAGCCCTTCGCTGCCGAGGGGAAGGGGCTGGCCAAAATGAAGTCGGGGCAGTGGGTGGAATCCCCCCGTATGGCTGATAGGGATCAGGCTGCGGCGCAGGGCCCGCTCCAGCAGGCGCAGGGTATCGAGGTGGCCGATCAGGGCCAGGGAGCCGGTCTTACTGAACTGGAAGCGCAGGCGTTGGACCCGCCCACTGGCGGGAGGCTTCTGGGGCAGGTGCGTAGGGATTGCCGGGGGAGGGATGACGACGTTGTGTCCCAGGTCTGGACCACACACGCCGCAGTGGCTGCATCCCTCAAACGAGCAGTCCGGCACCGTGGCCGCCTCCAGGGCGCGGCCCAGGTCCTCGGCCAGCCAGCGCTTGCTTAGGCCCGTATCGATGTGATCCCAGGGCAAGGGTTGGCGACAGAAACGATCCAGGTCGGTGGTGGCCATGGCCTCGGCGGCCCGCCAGTCCCCCATCTCCAGGGCGCGATAACGCCCTTCCAGTCCTGCGGCGACGATGGCGCTGCGCCAGGCAGCATGGCTGCGTTCCGCCGATTCAAACCAGGCATCCAGCCCTGCTCCCGCCCGCCAGGCCGCTTCGATGACGGGGGCAAGGCGCCGGTCCCCCCTGCCGATGAAATCCTCCACCGCCGACAGGCGCCGATCGGTGAAGTTGGTTTTGATGCCCCGGAGGGACTTGAGGGCTTGGCGCAGCAGCTCCTGGCGCCGTTCGAATTCAGCGCTGCTGACGCTGTGCCACTGAAAGGGGGTGTGGGGTTTGGGGGTGAAATTGCTAATGGTGAGCTTTAACTCCAATCTCCCTAGGTCTCGGCATTGCTCCTGCAGGCGCCGACAGGTTTCGGCAATCCCAAGGACATCACTATCTGATTCCCCAGGTAGGCCAATCATGAAATACAACTTCACCTTGCGGTAGCCGGTTTCCATGGCCGTGCGGATGCCTTGCAGCAGTTCGCCGTCGGTCAGGCCCTTGTTGACGATGTCCCGCAGGCGCTGGCTGCCCGCCTCGGGGGCGAAAGTGAGGCCGGCTCGACGGGCGCCCCCCAGGATGTGGGCAATATCGGCATCGAACCGGTCGACCCGCTGACTGGGCAGGGTGAGGCTGATGTTGTGCTCCGCCAGTCGGTTGCGCAATTCGACCCCAACGGCGGGCAGGGCCAGGTAGTCGGAGCAACTGAGCGACAGCAGGGAGAAATCGGCATAGCCCGTGCTTTTCATGCCCTCTTCCACCGCTTCGATGACGGCTTCGGGTTCCACATCCCGGGCCGGTCGGGTGAGCATGCCGGGTTGGCAGAAACGGCAGCCGCGGGTGCAGCCGCGGCGGATTTCAACCGTCAGGCGGTCATGCACCGTCTCGATGTGGGGTACCAGGCCCATGGCGTAATAGGGCATCGGCGTGGCCGTGCGCCTAAGGAGGCGTGCTGGCAGTCCCGGCTCCAACGGAACCACGCTGACCCCATCTGCCCCGGGCCCATACAGGGAGGGCACGTACACGCCCGGCACCTGGGCTAGGTCGCGCAACAGGGCCGGACGGCTGAGGCCGGCGGCCCGTGCTTCGGCCACCACCAAACCAATCTCAGGCAACAGCTCTTCGCCATCGCCGAGGGCAATGAAATCGAAAAAAGCGGCGTAGGGCTCCGGGTTGCTGGTGGCGGTGGGTCCGCCGGCAAAGATGAGGGGGAAAGCCGCCGGGTCTGCCAGAGGGAGTTGGCCCCGGTCGGCGGCCCGCAGGGGAATGCCCGCCAGATCCAGCATCTCCAGGATGTTGGTGGCACCTAATTCGTAGCTGAGGCTGAAGCCGAGGATGTCGAAGGTGCCTAGGGGGCGGCGGCTTTCGACAGCGAAAAGGGGTAGGCCTTGCTGGCGTAGGCGCTCACCCAGGTCAGGCGCCGGCAGGTAGGCGCGATCACAAAGCTGACCAGGCAGGTGATTGAGAATCGAATAAAGCAGGATGTGGCCCAGATTGCTGGCGCCGACCTCATACACCTCTGGATAGGTCAGGGCCCAGCGCACAGAGGCATCGGCCCAGGCCCTCTGCCAATCCCGCGGTTGGACGCCGCGTTCGTTGCCGAGGTACCGCCCAGGTTTGCTGATGTCCCTAGACACCAGCTCCAGGACAGGCAGGGGAGCCTGGGGGCCATACGGGTGCGCCAAGGGAACGGCGTCGGTGGGAACGAAGCAAGACGTCAGTGTGTGGCCGGCAGCACCGGCTTGATCGTAGGCAGGGGACAGGCGCTATAGGACAATCCCGCCAGCCCTGTTGGACACCGCTTTGCCATGGTTAAGGTCAACGAGAATTATCTGAAGCTCAAGGCGGGCTATTTGTTCCCGGAGATCGCTCGTCGGGTCAAGGCCTTTCAAGAGATCAACCCTGGGGCCCCCTTGATTCGCCTCGGCATCGGCGATGTCACCGAGCCCTTGCCCGAGGCTTGTCGCCTGGCCATGAAGACCGCCATTGATGACATGGGTCGTCACGAAGATTTCCATGGTTATGGCCCGGAGCAGGGGTATGCGTGGTTAAGGGAAGCCATTGCCCGCCATGATTTCCAGGCACGGGGTTGCGCGATCACCGCTGAGGAGATCTTTGTTTCGGATGGCTCGAAATGCGACAGCAGCAATATTCTCGACATTCTTGGAGAGGAGAACCGCATTGCCGTCACGGATCCGGTGTATCCGGTCTACGTGGACAGCAATGTCATGGCCGGCCGAACCGGCGATGCCGATGGCCAGGGTCAATACGGCGGTCTCACCTATCTGCCGATCACAGCCGCCAATGGGTTCGTGGCCCCATTGCCGTCGACGCCGGTGGATTTGATCTATCTCTGCTTTCCCAATAATCCCACAGGAGCTGGGGCCAGTCGGGCCCATTTACAACAATGGGTTGATTATGCTCGATCCCATGGATCTCTGATCCTCTTTGATGCGGCCTACGAAGCCTTTATTCAAGATCCAGATCTGCCCCATTCCATTTATGAAATTGAAGGGGCTAGAGAATGTGCCATTGAGTTTCGGTCTTTTTCCAAGAACGCCGGATTCACGGGTACTCGTTGTGCCTTTACCGTGGTGCCGCGGGGCTTGATGGGCCAGTCCTCTACCGCTGAACCGGTGGAACTCTGGGGCTTGTGGAATCGTCGTCAGTGCACCAAATTTAATGGTGTCAGCTATGTCGTACAACGGGGGGCTGAAGCCGTTTACTCTGCCGAGGGCCAGGTCCAAATCAAAGCGTTAATTAATTTTTACATGGAAAATGCTGCCATTATTCGTCGGGAATTGACGGCGGCCGGGTTCGAGGTTTATGGGGGTGAACAGGCTCCCTATGTTTGGCTCAAAACGCCAGCGGGAACTGATTCCTGGGGGTTCTTCGATCAGCTTTTGAGCCGTGCCCACGTGGTGGGTACGCCAGGCAGCGGCTTCGGTGCGGCGGGAGAGGGTTATTTCCGTCTTTCGGCCTTCAACAGCCGTGCCAATGTCAATGAAGCCATGAGCCGGCTGCGGGCCCTTGGAACCTAAAATTTCAACTGATGCGGTTGCTCTGATGGGTCATCCGGTCCTTACCCACGCCCACCAGAGCCAAGTGGTGGGCGTGGAAGACCCAGGGCCTTCCCTGTCGCCCCTGGGGAGCGTGACTCCCGATCGGGATCGCGGTGGCGCGGCGGTGATGGAGAAGGCGCCGGAGCGGGTGCGAAAGCCCTCTCCCCGCTACAAGGTGCTGCTCCACAACGATCCTGTCAATAGCATGGAGTATGTGATCACCACCTTGCGCCAAGTGGTGCCAAGCCTCAGCGAGCAGGATGCCATTGCCGTGATGTTGGAGGCCCATAACACCGGCATTGGCCTGGTGATCGTCTGTGATATCGAGCCGGCAGAGTTTTATTGCGAAACCCTCAAGGCCAAGGGACTCACCAGCTCGATTGAACCGGAGAGCAGCTGAGTGGTGGATCCTGGCAAGGGTCCAGTGGGCCCTAAACCCCACTGGCTAGGCACCCTGCTCTATGTCCCTGTTCTTTATGGAGTGGGTTGGCTGATCAGTCGCCCCTGGCAGTGGCTGGTTCCCTCCCTTCGGCCCGACCAAGTGGATCTAATCGGCGCCTTGATGGCCCTGATCCTGATGCTGATCAGCCTTCCTGGGCGATTGCGTCAAGGTTTGGGCGTCAGGGAGCCCTGGAAGTTTCTTGGCCTGGTGGCTCCTCCAGGCCGGATCTTGAGATCCTGGCTGCGGGGAACCCTGAAAGCTGCGGTCTTGCTATTGGTCGTTGCGTCGAGCCTTTTGCTGGCGGGGGCGGCCCGTTGGCGAGGTTGGGCCGGATTGGATGGTGCTGAAGTCGTCAATGCCCTCGCCCTGGCGGCGGGGGTTGGCTTTGCTGAAGAACTGTTATTTCGCGGTTGGCTCTGGGGTGAATTGGGTCAGCTAGTGAGCAGACGCCAGGCCCTGCTCGCCCAAGCCGTCCTGTTCGGCTTGGCCCATCCCTGGTGGCGGGTGCCGGGGCTGGGAGGGGCCGGGTTGCTCGGGGGCTTAATTCTGTTGGGACTTGTACTAGGACTGCAGCGCCGTGCCGATGCTGGCACTTTGTGGGGGGCTATGGGTCTTCACGGCAGCATGGTGGGAGGCTGGTTTGCCCTCCAGGCCGGGCCGCTCGCCCTTACGGCACCAAGCCCTGAATGGTTGGTGGGACCGGGTGGCCCAGGAAATGCCAATCCAATCGGGGGAGTGGTTGGGTGGTTAGCCCTGGGTGGATTAATCCTAATCCGGCGCCCTTGGTGGTCTTAAACTAGCTGGACCACCACCCAAAGCTCAAGGGCTTTGGGTGGTGGTAACTAGTTCAAGGCAATCGAGATTCAGATATGGGATCAGAACACGACGAAGTCACCAGTGGGCCTACTGCTGGTAACACCCTGAAGCACGGCGAATTTTGTGCCGCCATAGGATAGTTCCAAGTTGCCGCTGACAACACTCTGGGTGATGCCAGTATAACCCAAAGGGAAGATGGAGTTGTCTAACCAGATCCTGTCGTTACGTCCGCCGGCTCCTACTCCGTAATCGGTAATCGTGTCGACGTTGGTGCTGGCATTTAGGGTCGTGGCAAAGACGAAGGCATCACCACCCGTTGAACCGGTCAAGGTGTCGTTGCCTAAATCACCACTGATCCAGTCGTCGCCGGTGGAACCGGTAAGAATGTCGCTGCCCGTACCGCCGACGTTGGCCTGCGTGAAAGTCTTGCTGACTCCAGAAACGGTCAGGTTGACAAGAAATGTACCAGTGAAAGAAGTGGCAGTTGAAGTGATATTTTTGAAAACCAATCCATCTTCAAAGAAGTTGCCATCAGTCACTCCTGTCCCAAAGGTGAGTGTAGAGTTTGAGAAAGCACTTGCGTCCCGCAGGAGAATTCCAAAGGGGCCGGAGCCACCAAAAAGTCCAGCTGGGTTGGTGGCACCCTTCATCAAAAAGGAATTGCCCTTGATATTCAAGGTGTCGTTGCAAAAATCCCGAAGATCAAGATAGGCGCCATCGCTAAAAATGTTAGCGGAAACAACCCCAGAGGAATTGCGGATGGTTTCACCTGAAGCACGGACATAAGGAAAGGTGGGACGGGAAAAGCTATTCCTATCAATTAATACATTGCTACTGTTCCAAATGCTTAGGGAGTTGCGATAGCCATTCTCGTTGAAGTTAGATTGGGAAATTGTAATGCCATCACCTTGGGCCTGCAGGAAGGATGATCCACCACTGGGCACAGCTGGGTTGAAGCCGGATTGCCCTGTGAGATTGACGATTGATTGAGAGAAATTAAAGTTGAGAGGCGCTGAGCCGGCTGCTGAATAACCGGATGAGATTTCCATATAGGTGCCAGCGGCACCATTCCCACCGGCATGGGTGCCGGAGAAGGCAACATCAACTATGTCTATCCCAGGAATGACATTCTTAGCATCGAAATAGGGATTGCCACAGGCATCAGTTCCGACTTTGTAGATTTTGTCCCCGAATTGCAAAATGTAATTGCTGGCACCTGCATAGGACAGAGTCATGCTCCCCACGTTGATATCCGTCGGGACTCCAGATGCGCCATCTTGCTGACCTGTGAAGATACGGGCATTTCCATTGACGATTGCACCGCCTTGGCTGGCTCCCTGGAAGGAGAGAGATTTGGCCCCAAATCTGGCAAACGTAGCTGGAGATGTTCCAGGGCTATTCGTATTTAATCCATCGGCCGTAATGTCAAAGCTGCCGGCCAATAAATCGATTAGGTCACCACTTGAGGCAGCATTAATGGCTGCTCGGATATTCCTGATTCCGCCTACAGGAACGGAGATGGTTGCCATGGGAGGTGAAGGGGGGAAAAACGATTTGCTTCATGTTAGCTGAGGTCAGGGGCTTTCATGTCAGCCTGATCTGTTGAAAAGCTGATATCGCTCAGATTTCCTGCGGCCGGAGGCTTTGGATGGGCTTGGCCTGCAATTTGAAAGATTCGTTTAAAAGCGCCCTGCGGTTGCCAGGGCGCGTTTGCCTTGCAGGGGAGCCCGTAGGCAGTCTTCCAGGTCGGCTAACCCAAAATCCCTTTCGAGCAGATCCATCACTGTCCGACCAAAATCGGTGGGGTTGCGCTCGAAGGCTTCCAGGCAAAGGCTTCCAAACATTTTGCCCATGGGCTCCGGATTCCAGAGCAGCTTGCGGGCATGCCAAGGCATCATGCTCATGGGATTGTACCCCGGTTCCAATTGGCCGGAATCAAAGGCGTACTGTTCGAGATGGGTATGGGGTTGGAGGCCGATGAAAAAGATGGCCGGCTCTACTTTGTCAGCACCAAAAATCTTTTCTAATTGGCGGTGGTAGGCCACTGTCTGACGTATGGTATTTGGGCTTTCGTCAATGACATTAAACGAATAATTGACTGAAACTTGCGCGTGGAAACCAGCGGCAGCGAGTAACTTACAATTCTCTAGAACTGTACGTAGATTATAGCCCATACGCATTTTTCGTACTAGTTCTTGTGAGCCGGATGTGATGCCAATCTCAAAATAGCTCATGCCGGTGTGAACCATTAATTCGGCTAGTTCCGGATCGAGATTGTCGGCTCTGATGTAGGCCGCCCAATGGATATCTTTCCAGCCCTTGCTGGCGATGGCCCGTAGTAATTCCTTGGCATCTTGTATATGGCGTTTGGCAGGAATGAACTGGGCGTCTGTAAACCAAAAGGAGCGGACGCCCCGGTGATAAAGTTGTTCCATTTCAGCTATTATCTCTTCTACTGGATTAATCCGAACGGATTTACCTTCGACAACGGTATAAACACAATAACAACAGTTGTGGGGACAGCCGCGTTTGGTTTGAACGCCAACGTAGAAATCACTAGCGTCAAGATACCAGGTTAATTGGGGCCAGATTGATTCAATGTAATTATAGTTACAGGCGGTTTTGTCAATGCTCTCAGGTTGCTCGAAAATCAATCCAGTTCTTGGTTTCTCGCCGACGAAATAACATCTTTCTGTTTCGATGCTTTCGCCACGTATCAATTTTGTCAGCATCCTTTCCCCTTCTCCTATGGATACAAGGGTTCCCTTTGGCAGGCGACGTCCGAGCTGTTCATAGAACACGCTGACTGCGCCACCACCAAGGACGGCGCGCGCCTTGGGTTTGTAGCGCCGTGCGCGGCGCAGGCCTAGGCGGATAAGGGATAAATTGCGGTGAAGTTCGCCGTAGTAAGCTGCCATGAGACGTAAGCCCCCAATGGCGCCCCTTAAGCGTTTGAGTGGATTTCGGGCATAGAACACTTCAAATGAATTTTGGAGTGGATTCCCCCCCCGGCCGTCAACGGGCGCATAAATCTGAATATCGCGCCAAGAGTAGACCAAAAGGGTCGGCTGGAAAGCATCCACCTCGGCCCGTAAAGTTCGTTTGACATCCAGCAATGGCACCGACGCTAGGTCGAGCAGGCGTTGCTGCAGCTGGGGGATCTGTTTGTGCAGATGGTCCGCGAGATAGATGGGACCGATGGGAAAAATGGGGTTGCAGGGCAGCCGAACCAGCAATACCCGTTCGCTCCCTTGATCGATGCTTCGCTCCATCGTTTGCTGATCTCTGCTGCGTTTTCGTCCGGTCTTGCTGGACCCTAGACGTTTGGCCTGGTACATCGCGGCTGCCCAAAGCCCCTCTGATGAGAGGAATTAATGAACTCTCCCCACGGTCACCGCAATAATCCGTTACAGTTGCCTGGAGCGGGGGACTTTGCCCCGTTCTTCCATCCGTCCGGTGCTGCCGCCCCTTGGGGCCGGTGCCAACGACACCCCCAACGACCTCATGACCGCCACAATCCAACAGCGCTCCGGCGCTTCGGCGTGGAATCAGTTCTGCGATTGGGTCACCTCCACCAA
>CAMCQR010000030.1 GCA_945877115.1 Synechococcus sp. UW140
TGGAGATGCCAAATAATCAACCCCCCCAGGGCCTGGAAGGGGCCATGCCAACCCCAGGCCAGTTGGCCCAGGCCGGTCACCAGGACCGGGACGGTGCCGGCCACCAGCATCAGACCGGCCCGCCGCCGTGAGGCCTGGTCAAGCAGGTAGGGCTGGAAGCCCCAGAACGCCCAAAAGAAAGGCAGCCAGTTGCCCAGCCCAACCCAGCCCAACCAACCGCTGGCCGCCCCCGCGGCCCCCAGCACCATCAGTCCGGCCACCACGAGCAACAGCCGATTCGCCCCATCCGCCCAGTAAGGACCTCGCCGGCGACTCCCCAGGATCAGGGCCACCAACAACAGCAGCCCCGCCAGCAGGGCACTACTGGCCAACAGCACCAGTCCCAACTGAAAACACGCCCAACCCAGGGGGAATGCGCCAGCGGGGCGATCACTGAGAAGCTTCTGGCGCAGCTGGACGAAACGGATCAACGCAAAACCCCGAAAACGAGCAACGGGCACGCACGGTCGTGGGTGCTGCCGTGCTTTCAGCGTTCAATCAAACACCGCCGTCCGTCCGCGCTACATCATGACTTGATGGCACATCACCAGGCGGGACTGCCCGTGCCAGGGCCACCCTGTTGCAACGCGGCAACAACCAGAGCCCTACGTGGATTGGCTCGGTACAGTCCCGATGAGCCTCCTGCCCCGTCCCATGGCCGTCTCGACGTCCCTGCCCCCTCGCCCCCTCGCCGGCTGGCAGGCGGCTCTGCGCCCTCTCTACGCCCTGGTGCTGGCCCTGATCCTGAGTCTCGGCCTGGCGGCCTGCGACGGGAGTCCCCGGGCGGCCGCCACCCTCAGTGATGAGACCTTGAACAGCATCACCCGCCAGGCCGAGGGCTTCCTGGAATCCCGTGACCGGCTGCCCGAGCTGGCTGGCTTGGTGAACAGCCGCAACTGGGTCTTCACCCGCAACCTCATCCACGGACCCATGCAGGAAGTGGGTCGCCAAATGCTGTACATCAACAAGCTGCTGCTTCCGGCCGACCGGGCCGAAGCCGAAAAGCGGGCCACAAGCCTCAAGACCTCCCTGGCCCAGCTCGATGAAGCCGCCCGGCTGCAGGACGGCGAATTACTGCGCAAGACCTACATCAAGGTTGCCAGTGGCTTCGGTCTTTATTCCCAGATGTTCCCCGCAAGCGTCCAGCAAGCTCTGAACCAAGTGTGAGTGCCCGCGGCACGGATCGAAGCCCGACCTCCTCCTCCCGCACCGTCATTGTGGTGGGGGGAGGGATTGTGGGACTCTCCTGCGCCTGGTTGCTGCAACGCCGCGGCCACCGGGTCTTGCTGATTGATCCAGTCCTTGGATCCGAATCCAGCCAAGAGACGGCCACAGGCGCCAGCCGGGCAGCCCTGGGGGTTCTCATGGGCCAGGTCTTTCACCGCAGCCATGGCCGGGGTTGGCAGCTACGCCAGCGCAGTCTGGAACTCTGGAAATCCTGGAACCAATCCCTTGCCTCCAGGGGGCGACCCATCGCCCACCGCAGCGGTTTGCTGCTCCTGGCTCAGGATGGCCCTGAACTGGAGCGCCAGCAGACCTTGCTGGCGGATCGCCAAAGGCTGGGACTGCCGCTCTCCGCCTGGAGCCTGGAGCAACTGAACGCCATGGCCCCCCCACTGCCGGAGCAAGCCGTTGGCGGGTTGTTTTCGCCTGAAGATGGCCAGATTGATCCCCTTCAGGCCCTCGAAGCCCTGCACAGCGACGCTGCTGCCGCCGGGCTGACCAGCCTTTCGGAATCGGTCACCAGCCTCGAACCCCGGCGCCGGGGGATCGGCTGGCAGGTTCGTCTCCAGGACGGCCGGGTCCTGGAGGCCGAATGGCTGGTGCTGGCCGCAGGGATTGGCAGCCAGTCGCTGCTGGCCGGTCTGGAGGGCCAGCGCGAATCGGCTTCTGGGGGGAGGGCGGGTCCTCCCCTACGGCTCGAACCTGTGTTGGGCCAAGCCCTGGAATTGGAAGTGGAGGCCAGCGTCGCCCAGGCGATCGGCCAACCCCCGCCCGATCACAACGGCAGCGACGCAACACCGGGTTGGCCGGGGGTGGTGGTCTGGCAGGGCCTGTGCCTGGTGCCCAGGCCGGACCTTCCTGGCGGTCGCCGTCTCTGGCTGGGTTCGAGCCTCGAACCCGGAAGCGAGCCCAGCCCCGAGGCCCTGCAAGGCCTGCGCGCTCTGGGTGGCGCGGCCCCCGACTGGCTACTGCGGGCACGGGTGGTGCGCCAATGGCAGGGCCTGCGGCCCCGCCCCGTCGGTCGACCGGCTCCCCTGCTGGAATGCCTGGCCCCCGGCTTGCTGCTGGCCAGCGGCCACTACCGCAATGGGGTGCTGCTGGCCCCCGCCAGTGCGGAGTGGGTCATGCAGAAGGTCGAGGCGCCTGTGCAACCCCAACCCTGATGGGCTAGGGCTAAACAAGTGCTAGGGGACGATCAGGTCTTCAGTTGGCGGAGTCGAATGGGCGGCTCCCTGCCGAAACCCCTGACCCGGACATCATGGCCACGGGGATCCGCGGCGTGGGGAAACCGTTGCGACCGAGAACGTCGGCAATCATGCGATTGGTATCGAAGTAAACCTGCCAATAATCATTGGTATGAGCATAGGGGCGAACCGCAAGCTTTGGTCCCCTTTCAGTGAATTCAAGCACCTCAACCGTGGGCTGGAAAGCAGGATCCTGATTGGGCACAGACTTGAGACCCTCCTTCAGCAGCGCCATGGCCTTATCGACATCAGCACTGTTATCAAGCTGAGCCACTAGGTCAACGCGCCGGCTGCTGTGGGTGGAGAAATTTTGAACCGTATCTGAAAAAAGTTTCGCATTAGGAACGATATTTCGAACATTTTCCACAGTCTTAATGGAGGTGACAAAGATATCGATATCCTCCACCGTTCCAGTAACACCGCCGGCAGTAATAAAATCACCAACGGCAAAGGGTCTGAAAATCTGCAGAAAAACGCCGGCGGCAAAATTACTGAGCATGCCGCTCCAGGCGGCGCCAATCGCTACGCCAGCACCAGCCAGCAAGGCCGCAAAACTCGCGGTCTGAACACCAAAAAATCCCAGGATGGCTACGACAAGGACGATCTTGAGTAGGGCACCCAGGATATTAATCAGATAGCTGATCAAGGTCGGATCAAGTCGACCGCTATTCAGGGATCGCTTCAGCAACCTAAGGGCTAACTTGATGAACCAATTACCGGCAATCCAGAGGGCAACAGCACCGACAAGCTTGAATAGAAACGGTATAACAACACTAGCCAATACAGGAAAACTGGTAGTAAGCATGAAAAAATCACCATTGCTTGATATTTCTTTCAAACTGTGAATACGCCGTCAACCCGTCTTAACCATTGGCAACAAACAGAGGAGGTAAGAAGAGACAGCAAAACCACAAAAAAGCCCCCATGGCGGGGGCAATCTTCAAGGAATCAATGGATCACTTGCTTTCAGTGAATTCAGCGTCGATCACATCATCGGCCGAGCTGGCACCAGCAGTAGCGCCGTTGCCATTGCCGCCGGGGGCCTCACTGGCTGCACCATCGGCACCCGCCTGCTGGTACACGGAAGCACCGGCGGCATAGAGGGCCTGTTGCAGCTGTTCGAGGACGGTTTTGATGGTGGCGGTGTCGTCGCTGGCCAGGGCTTCTTTCAGTTGAGTGCTGAATTGCTCCACCTTGGCCTTATCTTCGGCGCCCACCTTGTCGCCCAGATCAGCGAGTTGTTTTTCGGACTGATAAACCAGGGTTTCGGCCTGATTCCTCAGGTCAATTTTCTCGCGCTTCTCTTTATCGGCAGCCGCATTGGACTCGGCATCCTTGACCATGCGATCGACTTCGTTGTCACTCAGGGTGGAAGCCCCGGTGATCGAAATGCTCTGCTCCTTGCCGCTGCCCTTGTCCTTGGCGGTGACGCTGAGGATGCCGTTGGCATCAATATCGAAGGTCACCTCAATCTGGGGCACGCCACGGGGGGCCGGCGGGATGCCATCCAGGCGGAAGGTTCCCAGGGACTTGTTATCACTGGCCATCTCCCGTTCGCCCTGGAGGACGTGAATCTCCACATTGGTCTGGCCATCCACGGCGGTGGAATACACCTCGGACTTCTTGGTGGGAATAGTGGTGTTGCGACCGATCATCTTGGTCATCACGCCACCAAGAGTTTCCACGCCGAGGGAGAGGGGCGTGACATCCAGCAGCAGGATGTCCTTGACCTCACCGGCGAGCACACCGCCCTGAATGGCGGCACCAACAGCGACGACCTCATCAGGGTTGACCGTCTGATTCGGATCCTTGCCCGTGACCCGCTTGACCAGTTCCAGCACCGCCGGGATGCGGGTGGAACCCCCCACCATGACGATCTCATCGAGTTCGCTGGTGGAAAGCTTGGCATCCTTGAGGGCCTGCTCCACCGGCACACGGCAACGGTCGATGAGCTTGGAGGCCAGCTCCTCAAACTTGGCCCGGGTGAGGGTGACATCGAGGTGCTTGGGACCCTCTGGTGTCGCGGTAATGAAGGGGAGATTGATCTCGCTCTGGGTGGCACTGGAGAGCTCGATCTTGGCCTTTTCAGCCGCCTCGGTGAGGCGCTGCAGGGCCTGTTTATCCTGGCGCAGGTCGATACCTTCATTAGCCTTAAAGCTGTCGGCCAGGTAATCGACGATCACCTTGTCGAAGTCATCGCCGCCCAGGTGGGTATCGCCACTGGTGGAGAGCACTTCGAAGACACCATCGCCGACTTCGAGCACGGAAACATCGAAGGTGCCACCGCCGAGGTCAAAGACGAGAATGCGCTCGTTGTTTTTCTTGTCCAAGCCGTAGGCCAAGGCTGCGGCCGTAGGCTCATTGATGATGCGTAAAACTTCAAGACCAGCGATTTTGCCGGCGTCTTTGGTGGCCTGGCGCTGGGAATCGTTAAAATAAGCTGGCACTGTAATCACCGCCTGGGTGACAGGTTCACCGAGATACTTGCCAGCATCCTCGGCCAACTTGCGCAGCACTTCGGCCGAGATTTCCTCGGGGGCGAATTGCTTATTCAGAACCGGGCACTTCACCTTGACATTGGCGCCGGCCTTCTCAACGGTGTAGCTCACCTCCTTGGATTCTTCGTTAACTTCATCGACCCGGCGGCCAATGAAACGTTTCACCGAATAGAAGGTGTTTTCAGGGTTCATGACCGCCTGACGCTTGGCGATCTGCCCCACCAACTTGTCCTGGTTCTTCGTATAAGCCACCACCGAGGGGGTCGTACGGAAGCCTTCGGCGTTGGCGATCACAGTGGGCTTACCGCCCTCCATCACCGCGACGCAACTGTTGGTGGTACCGAGGTCAATACCGACGACCTTACCCATGGGTTCTCTGCTCCTGTGTCCAATGAATTAGGGATGAGAGCATCTTCAGCAGGACACCCCTGCCCCGGCGAGGGGTGGTTCCCGAACCGAAAGGGTGGGTCGAATCGCGCCAAACCCTTGGCGGGCAAGGCTTTGCAGCCGGTCTACGCTCACCCCAGCCCCCCGGCGACGCCATGTTCCAGCCCCCTTCCGGCGCGCCTGACGCCACCGATCCCCCCAGCAATCCCCCCGTCGTCCCCCCTGGGGAGACCTGCCTCGCTCAGGAGCGCTGCGGGCGCCGGTCCACCATCAGTGGGGCCAGTGAGCTGGTGGCGGTGCTGGGCGATCCGCTACGTCACACCCTTTCACCGGCCATGCACAACGCCGCCCTGCAGGAGCTGGGGCTGGACTGGGTGTACATGGCCCTGCGCACCCCCCCGGGCCGGCTGGCGGCGGTGCTGGAGGGGCTGGGGGCCGTGGAATGCCGCGGCCTGAATATCACCCTGCCCCACAAAGCCGAGGCCGCCCAACTCGCCCAGGAGCTCAGCCCCCTGGCCGCCCGTCTGGGGGCCGTCAACACCCTGGTGCCCCGTGCGGAGGGGGGGTGGTTCGGCACGAATACCGATGTAGAGGGATTCCTGGCGCCGCTACGGTCCTGCGGTGTCCCTTGGCAAGGACAACAGGCCCTGGTGCTGGGCAACGGCGGCAGCGCCAGGGCGATCGTGGCGGCCCTCGCCGAACTGGGGATGGCACCCATCCTGGTGGCGGGCAGGCGCCAGGAGAACCTGGACCGTCTGCTGCAAGCCTGTCGCGGCTGGGCCCCCACCCTGGAGGGGGTGGCTTGGAGCGAAAACGATCTACGACCAGCCCTGGGCGGCAGCACCCTGGTGGTGAACACCACGCCGATGGGTATGGCCAGATCCGGGGACCCCGAACCCACCGCCACGCCCCTGGGCCCATGGGACCTGGACGCCCTGCCGCCGGGCGCCACCATCTACGACCTCATCTACACACCCCGGCCGACGGCCCTGCTGCAACAGGCGATAGCGCGGGGTTGCCGCACCATTGATGGGCTGGAGATGCTGGTGCAACAGGGTGCAGCTGCGCTGCGGCTGTGGACGGGCCTGGGCGAAGTCCCCGTTGCCGTGATGCGGGAGGCGGCTCTGCACCAGCTGGCTATCCAGTCGCCTGGCCCTCCCTAACCTAAGAATCCGAACGCCCTCGCCATGCAAGACCCCCCCCTCTGGCAACGCCTGATCGCCCTGCTGCCTTACAGCCTCACATGGAGTGATGCCTTGCCCTTTGGCCGGGATCTCTTCGGCAGCTTCCCCCCCCTCAGCGCCCTGATGCTGCCGGCCATGCCGGCCCTACTGCTCCAGAACCTGGGCTCGATGGGGGGCATGAATCTGGGGGGACTACTGCTGTTCGTGCTGCTCTTTGCCGCGGTGGTTCGCAATCCCCAGGTGCCCTACACCATTCGGTTCAACACCCTGCAGGCCCTGATGCTGGACATCCTGCTGGTGGTGATTGGCCTGGTATTTCAGTTGCTGCAATCGTTGCTGGGGGGCGGCCTGCTGTTCCGAACCCTTGGCAACACTGTCTTCCTGGGCACCCTCTTGGTCCTGCTGTTCACCGTCGTTCAAGTGCTGCGGGGTAAGGAGGCGGACCTCCCCACCCTCTCCGAAGCCGTACGCATGCAACTTTGAATCCACCGGGAGAGGTCGCTCGCTGGGGTAGCTTCCTTAATCCGTCGGTGGGGTTCGTCCCCCCCGCCCCTGACCTATCTGAAGGCGCCCATGACGCAGCCCTACTACGAGACCATGTACATCCTCAGTCCGGACATTCCGGAAGAAGAGGTTGAAGCCCATGTCAACAAGTATCGCGACCTTGTGACCGAAGCCGGTGCCGAGGTCCTCGATACCCAGATGCGGGGCAAGCGCCGCCTGGCCTATCCGATCGCCAAGCATCGCGAAGGCATTTACGTGCAGCTGAACCACAATGGTGACGGCCAGCAAGTGGCCACTCTGGAGCGCGCCATGCGCCTTTCCGAGGACGTGATCCGTTATCTCACCGTCAAACAGGACGGGCCGATGCCTCCACCCCGGGTACTGCCAACCCAGGCAGAAACCACTCTTGCCGCCGAACCCGCTGCCGAAACGCAAGAAGCCTGATCGTCTTCAGGTGGCCCCATAGCTCAGGTTCCAGCCCGGCATCAGAAGGTGTCGGGCTTTTTTTTGGCAGGCCGCCTGGAAGGCAGGCGTCCACCCTTTAGATCAACACCGCGATTCTTGCCATAAGGTAATTCACCTTCCGTGGTCAAACAGTGGACCGCGATCCGCTGAAGCCCTCCCGATCCGGTCCGCCGGACCCGCCCCTGGGCAAAGAGGCTGAGCAGTGTCCCTACGGCCTGGGTGAACGGTCACCGCTGGATCCTTCAGCAACGTCGATGGCCGATACCCTGCGCAGTTCCGATCGCCCCCTGAGGGTGGTGCCAGCACACCAGTCTGCAGGGCCACCGCGGGAAGCTCCACCCCTGCCTTCACGGGGGGCCGTCGGCAGCGGCCAACCCTCCCTGAAGCGTCTGCGCCGTGAACTGGAGGTGACCCGCGAGGAGATTCGGCACCTGCATGAAATGACCCTGGAGCTGCCGGACATCTTCGAGGACAAATTTCGCCAGAGGCTGCGGGAAACCCTGCGGCAGCAGCGGCTGTTGATGGAGGAAAACGCCTCACTGAGGCGAAAGCTGCTCGAGTTGGGCCCGGCGGCCAGCCACGGGCCCCGGCCTCCCCTGCTGCTGCCGCCCGCCCGAACCGAGCAGTTCGAACCCGTTGAAGCGCAAGCACGGCCCGGACTGATGCAGTCCCTGCGAGAGGCATGGGGGGGACTGGCGGGGGGCCAGGCCACCAAGGCCCTTAACGGTGACGAGCCGACCAGAGACGGGTTGGCAGACCCCAGACATAAATGAACCCTTCGGCGGCCCGATGGTCAAAGCGGTCGTCGCTGCCATAGGTGGCCATGGCGTCGACATAGAGGCTGTCGCTGGAGCTGGAGCGTCCAATGACCACCGCGTTGCCCTTATGTAGGCGCACTCGCACGTTGCCGTTCACGGTCGCCTGGGTGCAGTCGATGAAGGCGTCGAGGGCCTGTTTGAGGGGACCAAACCAAAGGCCTTGGTACACCAGGTCGGCCCAGGCCACCTCCACCTGGCGCTTGTAACGCTGGACATCGGCGGCCAGGGTGAGGCTCTCCAGGTCCTGATGGGCACGAATCAAGAGCAACAGTCCTGGGGTTTCGTAAATCTCCCGACTCTTGATGCCCACCACCCGATTTTCGATCATGTCGAGGCGGCCGAAGCCATGGCGACCGGCCAGGGCATTGGCGCGACGGATCATCTCCACCGGGGCCAACCGCTCGCCATTGATGGCGACGGGAAGGCCCTGCTCGAAGCTGATCTCCACATCTTCCGGCGCCTCTGGAGCCGCAGCCACCGAAGCGGTCATGGCGTAGATCTCCTCAGGCGGCTCCACCTGGGGATCCTCGAGGGAACCGGCCTCAATGCTGCGACCCAGCAGGTTGAGGTCGATGGAATAGGGGGACTTTTTGCTCACCGGTGCCGGGATGCCGCAGCGTTCGCCGTAGGCAATGGTCTCTTCCCGACTCATGCCCCATTCCCGGGCGGGAGCGAGCACCTTGAGCTCGGGCGCCAGGGCACCGATGGCCACATCGAAGCGCACCTGGTCATTGCCCTTGCCCGTACAGCCATGGGCCACGGCATCGGCGCCCACTTCCCGGGCCACCTCCACTAAGCGCCTGGCGATCAGGGGTCGAGCCAGGGCGGTGGAGAGGGGGTAGCGACCCTCATAGAGGGCATTGGCCCGAATGGCCGGAAACGCAAACTCACGAATAAAAGGCTCGATCAGGTCGTCCACCCGGGACTCACTGGCGCCAGCAGCGAGGGCCTTGAGCCGGATCGGCTCGAGTTCATCGCCCTGGCCGAGATCGGCGGCCAAGGTGATGACCTCTTCGACCCCCCACTCCCGCTTGAGATAGGGAATGCAAACACTGGTGTCGACGCCGCCGGAATAGGCCAGCACCACGCGCCTGGCCCGGGGGGCTGGACCTGCTTCCGGTTGCGCCTGCCCGCTGAATCCCATCAGTGCCGCTCCTGCTGTGAATGGATGGATTGTGATCCGCTAGAGGATTCTCCCCCCTCGCCGCCTGGGGGCAAGGTCCAGCGACCCGCCAGCCAGAGGGCCATGGCGGCGGGAGGCGCCAAAACCAGAAGCCAGATCGAACGGGGAGTGATGACAAGGGGCTCGGGCCAATGCCTCCCGGCGGCCACCAGCAGGGCACTGAATCCCAGGGCCAGAACCCATAACCAGGCCACCTGGCGCCACTTGGAATCATGCATCAGGGAGGGGTTGGCGAAGGTCGGGAGCAAAGCTGAATACCACTGGGGGCAGGGGAGTAAGGTGGTGGGTCGATCCACGCCCATTGGCCAAGGTCGCCATCTTGATGGACAGCGGAGCTGTTTTTCTGGATCGCGGGCTTGCCGGGGGGCCTCCAGAGCGTCGGTATGAGCATTCTTGACACAATCAACCCATCGCTGACGCGCTATCGGCGCGATGAGCCGGCGCCCGTGCTGCCGCTCCGCGATGAACCGGACCTGCTCAGCCTGCTGGAGGCCAGCGGTCGATTGGTGGCTGACGAAGAAACCGCCAGTACCGATGTGAGCACGGTGGAAGAAGAAGAACTCTCGGCGCTGATGGGCGAAAAAGAGGAGTACACCCAGACGGATGACCAGCCTGACGAAGACTGGGAGGACTGACCCTCCTCCGGCGCCCCGAACCCCATGGCCCCCATCAACGGCAAGCTGACCGCCGCCTTTCTCGGTGCCGTTTTGCTGCTGGCATGCCTGGCCAGCGACGGCTTTTTGGCTAATTCCATGCTCACTTTGCCCTTTGTGGTGGCCACCCTGGTGAGTGCCGGAGTCCTGGCCTGGGGTGTGCCGAAGCTGCGCGGCCTCAAACTCGGCCAGGTGATCCGGGAGGACGGCCCCCAGGGCCACCTCAACAAGGCAGGGACCCCAACGATGGGCGGCTTGCTCGTCGTGCCCGTCGGCCTGATCATCGGCGGCTTGACGAGTGCCGGGGATCCCCGGCTGCTGGCGGTCGCCGCCGTCACCCTGGCCTTCATGGCGATCGGAGCCATTGATGACTGGCGCAGCCTCACCAAGCGCACCAACACGGGCCTCACCCCCCGCGGCAAACTGCTGCTGCAGGCCCTGGCCGCAGCCCTGTTTCTGGTTTGGGCCTGGCAGGGCAACTGGCTGGGGGCAGGTCTCCCTGGAGATGTCGGTCTGCCTTTCGGCCGACTGCTGCCCCTTGGCCTGCTGATCTGGCCCCTGGGACTGTTTGTATTCATGGCCGAAAGCAACGCCACCAACCTCACCGACGGACTGGATGGACTGGCGGCCGGTTGCGGGGCCGTGGTGTTCACGGGCATGGCCCTGCAACTGATGCTCCGGGGCAATGGGGGCGACCCCTCCCTGGCGGCATTCTGCGCGGCAATGGCGGGGTGCTGGGTGGGCTTTCTCAGCCAGAACCGCCATCCGGCGCGGGTGTTCATGGGGGATACGGGTTCCCTGGCCATGGGGGCGGCCCTGTCCGCCGTCGCCCTGCTGAGCGACAGTCTTTGGCCGCTGCTGCTGATGGGTGGCGTGTTCCTGGCCGAATCCCTTTCGGTGATCCTGCAGGTGTGGGTCTACAAAGCCACCAAGGGTCCCGATGGCAAGGGCCGGCGGATCTTTCGCATGGCTCCCCTGCATCACCACTTCGAGTTGGGCGGGTTGAGCGAACAGGGGGTGGTCCTCAGTTTCTGGGGTGCCAGCGCCCTGTTGGTGTTGTTAGGTCTGGTGCTGCGACCCTGAGCTTTCGTGGGGCCCCGTGATAGGCCGCCCCGTCCATTTCTTGCTTTCTTTTCCCTCTTTTCCCACCAACACATCGCCACCGATGGTCCACGCCCAGCCCCAACCGCTCTCGCCCGAGTCCCTGATCGAGCACTTGCACTGGCGGTACGCCACCAAGGTGTTTGATGCCACCAAGTCCATCCCCCCGGCCACCTGGGACGCCCTGGAGGAATGCCTGGCCCTGACCCCATCCTCCTACGGACTGCAGCCCTGGAAATTCCTGGTGATCCGGGACCCGGCCCTGCGGGCCGAACTGCGGCCCCATTCCTGGAACCAGTCCCAGATCACCGATGCCTCCCATCTGGTGGTGCTGCTGAGCCGGCGCCAAATCACCTTGGAGGATGTGGACCGTCTGATCACAGCCACCGCCAGCGCCCGGGAGCACGATCCAGCCCACTTGGAGGTCTATCGCGGCATGATGCAACGCGACCTCGTGGACGGTCCCCGCAGCCCAGCCATCGGCCAGTGGGCCTCCAATCAGGTCTACATCGCCCTTGGCAATCTGATGACCTGCGCCGCCCTGCTCGGCGTCGACACCTGTCCCATCGAGGGATTCAGCCCGCCCGATTACGACCGCATCCTGGACCTGGAGGGCACTCCGTACCACTCCAGCGTAGTTTGCGCTCTAGGTTACCGCAGCCCAGAGGACAAGTACTCCAGCCTGGCCAAAGTTCGCTATCCGCTCTCCGAACTGATCGAATCCCGCTGACCCCCCTTGGTCCCTGGCGCACCCTTGTGTTCCAGGGACCCTTCCTGTCAGCCTGGAAGCCATCCCCCGGTTCTGGTCGATGGCTTATTTCACCTGGAGAGAAGCGGGCCTCACATCGGACTGCGCCAGTCTCGACGCCATGGCAGCCCGCTTTGAGGAAGCGGCAGCCCTGATGCGACGCATGGCGGCAGAGGGGTTCCAGCTGGAGCCCACGGCGGACGGATCCCACATCACCCACCCCGATCCGGCGGTGTTCGAGGCCTATGGCTTCGTCAGCGAGGAATCGCCGGAGCGTCAATTGACGATGCTGCCCTGAGGCCAGGTACCCCCTTGTTGCCCTGACCCAGGGCCCCCTCCCCCTGGGTCGGGAAAGCAGTCCTAACGCCGCAGATACCCGAGAACCCAGACCACCACAAATACGAGCGACGACAGACCCAGATACACCAGGGTCCAGCGCTGCAGGCTCTCGATCGTCAGATCGAAGGGCAGGTCAATGGCATCGCCGGCGGTGCGAAAGGCCAGGGGCCCGACCTGGTGCGGCACCCCGAAGAGCGTCAGGGGGAAGCGAACGGTCACCGCAAGGGGCAGCGTGGGTCGCTGGCAGGTTAGGCAGTGGCGGTCGCGACTCGGGCCCAAGGCCTGCCCCGGCACGCGGGCTGGGGGCCAAGCCACCGGCCAGACAGGATGGGCATCGGTCTTAGGAGAGCGGCCCCATGGCCCCAGCCCATCCCCCCCGCGTCCCTTGCACCCTGATGCTGCTTGGCAGCGGCGAGCTGGGCAAGGAAGTGGCGATCGCCGCCCAGCGGCTGGGTTGTCGGGTGATTGCCGTGGACCGCTATGCCGGCGCCCCGGCCATGGCCGTGGCCCATGCGGTTGAGGTGATCCCGATGACCGACCCGGAGGCCCTCAAGGCGGTTGTGCGGCGCCACAAACCCGATCTGGTGATTCCGGAGATCGAGGCCCTAGCGGTCGATGCCCTGGTCGAGCTGGAGGCCGAGGGCATCACGGTGATCCCCACCGCCCGCGCCACGGCAATCACGATGAATCGCGACCGGATCCGCGACCTGGCCGCCGCAGAACTGGGCCTGCGCACCGCCCGCTATGCCTACGCCGACAGTGCCGCAGCCCTGGCCGCTGCCGCCGCCCCCTTGGGCTGGCCCGTGGTCGTCAAGCCGGTGATGAGCTCCTCCGGTAAGGGGCAAAGCGTGGTCAACGGCCCCGACGAAGTGGCGACGGCCTGGGCCGCGGCCCAGGCAGGGGCCCGGGGCAGCGGCACCCGCGTGATCGTGGAGGAGTTTCTGCGCTTCAGCCTGGAGATCACGCTGCTGACGGTGCGCCAATGGGAGGGTCCCACCCTGTTTTGTCCACCGATTGGCCACCTCCAGGAGCGGGGCGATTACCAATGCAGCTGGCAACCAGCCGCCATGGGGGCGGCCCAGCTACAAGCCGCCCAGGCGATGGCCCGCCAGGTGACGGACCACCTGGGCGGAGCCGGCCTGTTCGGGGTGGAGTTCTTTCTCTGTGGACCCCAGGGAGCCGAAGAAGTGGTGTTCTCCGAGCTCTCGCCCCGGCCCCACGACACCGGATTGGTCACCCTGATCGGCCAGAACCTGAGCGAATTCGAGCTGCACCTCAGGGCGGTGCTGGGTCTGCCGATACCCGCCATCCGCTCCCTGGGGCCCGCGGCCAGCCGGGTGGTGCTGGCCACCGCAACCCACGACCAGGTCGCCTATGGCGGTGTCGCCGACGCCCTGGTGCATCCAGACACCCAGCTGTTGCTCTTCGGCAAACCGGAAGCCAGACCCCACCGGCGCATGGGTGTCGCCCTCGCCCTGGGGGCCGACGAGGCGGACGCACGTCGCAAGGCCGATGGGGCCGCCGCCTGTCTCCGGGTCGGACCTGGCTGACAACGGAAGCGTGGGCCTGGTTCGCCAGGGCCAGGAGCCTTATGGTGCCTCGAGATTGGGGCACTATGAGTAAGGCTTACTTCTCCCTATCTGGGCTGAAGAGACCCAGGGATGCCAAGGAACCCCTGGGATCGGCCTCCACCATCAGGCCCCGTCGTCGGCCCCGCCGCAGCAAGTTGCCCTGGCTGACCTTCGTGCTGGGTCTGTCGCTGGGGTATGGACTGGCCAAACCCGCCGCCGTGGCCCAGCTCTCGGCCAGCCTGGGCGAGGGCGCTGGACTATTGCAACAACTCCTCGACCCCATTGGGGTGGGCCGACGCCAGGTGCTGGTGCTGGGCACCGACAAGGTGGGCGACAACACCGATGTCATGTTCAGTGTGAGGGTTCAAGACGGGGTGACCCATCTCGTCCAACTCCCCCGCGACACCTACATCACCAGTCCGCGCTTCGGCGTCGTCAAGGCCAATGCCCTCTACGGCCAGGCCGGCATCGCCGAGACCAAGCTGGAAATGGGCCGCCTCCTGGGGGTGCCCATCGATCGCTACATCAAGGTGAATCTGGACGCGGTAGCCCGGGTCGGAGATGCGTTGGGAGGGGTGGAGGTGGATGTGCCCAAACGGATGGTTTATGTCGATCGCAGTCAACATCTGACCATTGATCTCTACCCCGGTCGACAGGTGCTCAAGGGAAACGACCTGCTGGGTTTTTTACGCTTTCGCCACGATGAGGCCGGCGACCTGGGACGCATGGAACGGCAACGGCTCGTGCTCAACGAGGTTTTCCGCAAACTGAACCAACCCACCACCCTGGCCCAGCTGCCCGCCCTGATCCAAATCGCCGGGCAGGACATCCACACCGACCTCTCGGCCCTTGAGATCGCCCAGTTAGCAGCCCGTTTGGGCCACACCCAGTTGAACACCGAGCGGCTGGCGGGGCGCCCCTACTGGGAAGACAACCTCAGCTACTGGATGCCCGATTCCAACAAGGAGCATCCGGCCGATAACGACGCGCCGCCTCCCCGCTGAAGACCAGGGATCAGGCCGCTTCCGCTTCCGCCTGCGGCGGATGCTGGGCCAGCACCTGCTTGAGATACCTGCCCGTATGACTGCTGGAATGCTCGGCAACCTCTTCTGGGGTTCCCGTCACCACAATCTCGCCACCCTTATCGCCTCCTTCGGGACCCAAATCAATCAACCAGTCGGCGCAGCGAATCACATCGAGGTTGTGCTCAATCACCAGGATCGAATTGCCCTTATCAACCAGCCGTTGCATCACCTCCATCAGCTTATGCACGTCATAGAAGCTGAGGCCGGTGGTCGGTTCGTCGATGAGATAGAGGGTTTTGCCGGTGGCGCGCTTGGAGAGCTCGGTGGCCAACTTGACCCGCTGGGCCTCACCCCCGGAGAGGGTGGGGGCGGGCTGGCCAAGCTTGATGTAACCCAGACCCACATCCACCAGGGTGCGCAGCCGATCGGCGGCCTGGGGAATGGCGGCAAATTCTTCGGCGGCCTGCTCGACCGTCATCTCGAGCACATCGGCGATGGTGTGGCCGCGGTAGGTCACCTGTAGGGTCTCTCGGTTGTAACGGGCGCCCTTACAAACGTCGCACTGCACATAGACATCCGGCAGAAAATTCATCTCGATGACGTTGACACCCTGCCCGCCACAGGCCTCGCACCGCCCCCCTTTGACATTGAAACTGAACTGCCCCACCTGATAGCCCCGGGCCTTGGCCTCCACCGTGGCGGCAAACACCTGACGAATCGGATCGAAGGCGCCGGTGTAGGTGGCTGGATTGGAACGGGGCGTGCGCCCGATCGGGCTCTGGTCGATGACGATCACCTTGTCAATCGCCTTGATGCCCCGCAGCTCCTCCAGTCCCGCAGGGAAAGGCACCTTGAGTCCCAGCTGGTGCTCCAGGGCCGGGTGCAACAACTCATTCACCAGGGTGCTCTTGCCGCTGCCACTCACCCCGGTCACCGCCACCAGCCGCCCCAGGGGAATGTCGACATCAATGCCGCGGAGGTTGTTGCGGTTGCAGTTGACGAGCCGCAGACGCCGGCTACCCGCCTCGCGGCGAGTGGCAGGGGTGGGGATGGAGCGGCGGCCACTGAGATAGGCGCCGGTTAGGGAGTCTTCGGCCTCAAGCAGGTTCTGCAGGGTCCCCTCGGCGACGATATGGCCGCCATGGACGCCGGCACCGGGGCCAATATCCACGAGGTAATCGGCAGCTCGGATGGTGTCCTCGTCGTGCTCGACAACGATGAGGGTGTTGCCCAGATCGCGCAGCTTGGTGAGGGTGGAAAGCAACCGGTCGTTATCCCTCTGATGCAGGCCGATGCTGGGTTCATCCAGCACGTACAACACTCCCGTCAGGCCGGCGCCAATCTGGGTTGCGAGGCGAATGCGCTGGGCTTCACCGCCCGAGAGGGTCATGGCGGGCCGATCCAGGCTGAGGTAATCGAGGCCAACGTCCAGCAAAAACCGCAGGCGCATGCGGATTTCTCGCAGCACCAGGTCGCCGATCTGGATCTGGCGCTCATTGAGGAGGGGGGTGGATCCTGCGGCGGAGCCCACCCCCATCAACGCTTCGACGGCGCCAAGGGTTTCGGCCACACTGACCGACGTCAACTGGTGGATGGCATAGGGACCGACCTTGACCGCCAGGGCCTCGGGGCGAAGACGCAGTCCCTGACAGCTGGAGCAGGGCACCAGGTCCTGGAATTTTTCCAGCTTCTGGCGCACCGCCTCACCGCCAGCATCCCGCAACTGGCGCTCCAGGATGGGGAGGATGCCCTCAAAGGGGCGGGTATAACTCTGGCCCTTGCGATAGCGGCTGTCGGCCTGAATCGAGATGGGTTCTTCGCTGCCATGCAGCAACATCTGACGCTGGCTATCGCTGAGTTGATTCCAGGGGGTTTTGAGTTCGAAGCCACAGGCCTCACCCACGGAAAAAAGCAAGGAGAAGTAATAGCTGTTCTCCTTATCGCTCCAGGGGGCGACAGCCGCATAAACGGGCAGGGAGGGGTCGGGCACCACCCGCTCCAGGGTGAACCGGCGCAGGAAGCCGATGCCGTGGCAGTCGGGACAGGCGCCGTAGGGACTGTTGAACGAAAACAGCCGCGGCGACAGCTCCTCAATCACGGCCCCGTGGACGGGACAGGCGAAATTTTCGGAATAGAGGCGTTCCCGCTCCTGGCCTTCCGGCAGGGATTCGCCCTCCCGGGGCACCACTTCCACCAGGGCCAGTCCCTCACCGCGCTTCAGGGCGGTTCGCAGGGAATCGGTGAGCCGCTCTGTGATGCCCTCGCGGGCCACCAGACGGTCCACAACCACCTCGATGTTGTGGGCGTGGTTTTTATCGAGTTCGATGTTGTCCGCCAGCTCCCGCACCTCCCCGTTGATGCGCACCCGGGCGAAACCCTCCGCCACCAGCCCTGATAACAGCTTGACGTGGGTGCCCTTTTTGCCGCGCACCACCGGCGCCAGCAGCTGGAAGCGGGTGCCCTCGGGCAGGGTGATGATCTGGTCCACCATCTGGTCGATGGTCTCGGGCCGGATCGGACGCTCGCACTGGGGGCAGTGGGGTTCACCGGCGCGGCCAAACAGCAGCCGCAGGTAATCCTGGATTTCGGTGACGGTGCCGACGGTGGAGCGGGGGTTGTGGCTGGTGGATTTCTGGTCGATGGAAATCGCCGGCGACAGTCCCTCGATGGCATCGACATCGGGTTTGTCCACCTGGCCCAGAAACTGGCGGGCATAGGCGGACAAGCTCTCCACGTAGCGCCGCTGGCCCTCGGCAAAGATGGTGTCGAAGGCCAGGGAGCTCTTGCCGCTGCCGCTGACGCCGGTGAACACCACCAATTTGTTGCGCGGAATCGTGAGATCGACGTTGCGCAGGTTGTGCTGACGGGCGCCCCGCACCCGGATCACATTGTCCAAGCTGCCGCCATTGAGGGTCTGGAGAGCGGCCTTCTCGACCACGGTGGCCTGATGGGATCTCAGAGGCTGGCCCTTGCCGGCAGCAGTGGTGGCGCGGGGCATGAAAAGCCTTCGGCAGCAGCCGATTCTAGGGACGTAGGGTGAGACACGTTGCCGAGCCCAGCTCCACACCCCTCAAAACAAGGGCAGGCCGAGGGGAAAACCCATCAAAACGAAGGCTTGCCAAGCTGATCCACCCGCTCCAAATCAACTAAGATGGGGAAGGGATTGAAAACAAAATAACAAACCCAATGGGCTCCAAGATCGCCACCAAACAAGACCGAAGGAATTAAATGTTAGTTAGCGTGATCACTCCCACCAGGCTGGCCCCAGATCGACTGGCCATGCTGGTGGAACTTAACCAAAGCCTCCAACTTAATCATTGCAACGTTGAACATGTCATCGTCGTCGATGGCAACAATCAAGACGCTATTCCCCTGGAGATCCGCCAACAAGCCACCGTTATTAATTCCTCTCGACCCATCGGCCAAGCCGCCTGCCGCAATCTAGGCCTGGTCGTCGCCCGCGGAGCCTGGGTGACCAGTGCCGACGATGATGACCTATTGCCTCCCCACTCGATCGACCAACGCCTGCAAGCCATTCAGGATCAACCCAACGCTCTTTGGGCGGCCGGATATCTAGGTGGAGATTCCAGCGTAGAAACAAAGATCATGGCGGCAGGCCCTTGCGCGCCGGGTGATGTATGGCGTTCCTGGCCAACGCCAAAGCACAACATTCCCCTGGGCCCCACCAGCCTGTTGGTGGAAACCAATTTACTGAAGAGGATCGGCGGTTGGATGGGCCTGTCCCAAGGCGAAGACCTCGGCATGATGATGGCCGTGACCTGTACGGCACCAGGCGTTTTGATTGATGCTTGTGTTTATCACTATCGAATGCATGGAAACCAAATGACGAAATCCCACTGGTTTGATGAATTGGAACTCCTCTCACGCACCTGCGCCTGGCAGCGGGGCGAACAAATCCTTTCCCATTCCGTCTGTTCCTTCAACCAGAAGCCCACCATCCTCGCCATGGCAGCGGGCCGATCGCCGGGCTGAGGGGAAGGGCCGCCACCAGGCGACTTGGATTGCTCCTTAGAAGCAATCCATCTGATTAGAAGGCATCCATCTTTGGCCAGGCCGGACAACCGGCCAACAGCTCCTGACTCACCTGCCAGAGACGCTGGCACTGGTTGGTATCGAGGGCTGCGGCCGCGACGGGCACCGGCTTGGGCCAGCCCCCCATCCCCCCGAAGCCATCGGGGCCGTAATGCCCGGCCGGCGAAGCTTCTGGGGCCGTGGCCGCGTACAGCTGGGGCAGTGCCCCCATGGCGGCGCTTTGAAACAGGGGGCCCATGAGCCGATAGGCGATGGGTTCGAACCAGGAGCCACTGGCGGCCACGGAGGAGGGCTGTAAGGAGGTGCGGGCCAAGCCAGGATGGGCCGCCAAGGCTTGGATCCCGGCGTTGGCGGCATCCAGCCGGCGCTGGAGATCGAGGGTGAACATCACATTGGCAAGCTTGCTTTGGCCATAGGCCTTCCAGCGGTCGTAGCGGCGCTCGCCCTGGAGATCGTCGAAGTCGATGCGACCGAAGTACTGGGCTCCGGAGGTGACAGTGACGACCCGGGCATCCGGTTGGCCCTTGAGCAGGGGCAAAAGAGCCTGAGTGAGGGCGAAGTGGCCCAGATGGTTGGTGCCGAACTGGAGCTCGAAGCCGTCCCGGGTCTGGGTGCGGGGAGGGCCCATGACCCCGGCGTTGTTGATCAGCAGATCCAGGCGGCCATAGCGCTGGGCGAGGGTGTCGGCGGCGGCGGCGACGCTGGCCAGGTCGGCCAAATCGAGGCTGAGGCAATCGAGGGCGCCATGGGGAATGGCGGAGTTCTGACGGGCCAGATCGGCCAGGAGCTGGGCCCGGGCCGCCGCCGCCTTCTGGGGTGAGCGGCAGGCCAACACCACGGTGGCCCCGTGGGCGGCAAGGGCGCGAGCTGTTTCGAGCCCCAGCCCACTGTTGGCACCGGTCACCAAGGCCAGGCGTCCGCTTTGGTCGGGGATCGCAGCGGCGCTCCAGGGGCCGGAGCGGGCTGGGGCAGGGCCAGGGGCGATCGGAACGGCGGGGTTCACGGGGTTTGGATGGGGCCAAAACAAGGCCTTCACCGTATTGGGGCCCAGGGGGTACCGGGGAAGCGAGAAACGTTGTGAATCTCCGAATTCATGGTTAATTTGCCTGAATTGCTTGCGTTTTGGAGGTCGCGTTAGCGGCCCCATTGCTTGCCAGCATGTCTTTCTTGCCCATTCCTTAGCGTCTCGGGGCCATCGGGTCCAGAAACGCAGCCGTCTTAGCCAGCTCCCTGGCGGTCCTTGCCTTGGGCGTTGCCGCTGCCCAGGCCCATGCCGCCGGCGCCGCCCCGCTGGTAGACAATCTTTCTGCTAGTCCAGCGGGTGTCAGTGGATTCGGCAGCTCATCCGGATCTTGTGACAGGGATTAGCTAGCCCAATCTTTCACCACTATCGCCAGCGATTACATCCTCACCTCGGTGACCCGCCCCTATCGGTAATAGCAATGGAGCCAGCAGCGGCAACTACATCTTTTCAATTTATGATGATGGCGGATCAGTTGGCATACCCGGTGTGAATCTGGGAGACATCTTAACCAATCCGATCGCTGGCTTTCCTAGTTCAGCCACCCCCATTTCAACTACAACCAGTCCCTCCCTTACCCCTGACCCTCAATCCCAACAAAACCTATTTCTTGGTCCTGCAAACATCAGGCGCCAACGATAGCTTGGATTGATATAATGCCGCCACCGGTTCCGCCCCCGCCCCTTGCCGATCTTCGGGGCCGCCGCCGCCTTCGGCCAAAGCCGCCGCCTTCGGCCAAAGCCTTCGTCTGCGCAAGCGCATCGGCAGCAACTGAAGACCACGCGTCTTATTCGGGGTCATCCCCAACCTCAGCCGTATCGATCGGTGGGGCTTTTTTGTGCCCAAAACCGTTCGATATCAGCCCAGCCTGCTGGAATCCAGCCTCACTCCACCTCGTCCAGATGCGCCCCAGCCAGACGTGTATCGCGCAGGTCACAACCATCTAAACGGGCCTGGCGCAAATCCGCCTGGCTGAGATTGGCGCCATAGAGGCAACTACCCCGCAGGTCGGCACCGCGCAGGTTGGCGCCAGTGAGTAGGGCAAAGCTGAGGTCAGCCTCGCGCAGGTCGGCCCGACCCAGGTCGGTGAGTTGATCCAGGCCCGAGCGAAAATCCGCCTCCACCAACCGGGCCTGGCGCCAGAAGCTATCGGCCGCCAGGACCCCCCGCAGGCAGGCCCGGTGCAAAAAGGCGCCGCTGAAATCAGCCCCCTGCAACCTGGAGCCGGAGAGATCCGCCTCGTGCCAAAAGGAGACCGCTGCCCGCAGGCCGGAAAGATCGGCACCCCAGAGCAGGGCCTGCTGGAAACGGGTCCCATCGGCCCTCACCTGGCGGAGGCGGGCATGGCCGAGTCGGGCCTCCTGAAAGCAGGCGCCGCGCAGGTCGCAGCCGGAAAGATCGCAGTCCGAAAGATCGAGCTCGGCGCCGTCACGGCCCATCAAATCCGCCAGGGGCAAGGCGGTAAAGCGCCGTTGGCCCGCCGCCAGGGCGGCACGCAGGGCGGCCAGGGTCTGGGGGGCGCTGTTGTCGCCCGCCATCAGAGGCTGGCGGCCAGGGCATCGAGCTGCTGGCGGCGGGTGGCCAACAGCAACTTTTCGGCCTGGCTGATCAGGCGAAACACGGCGCGATCACTAACTTCATAAAAGACCAGGGAGCCCTCCGGCCGGCGCTGCACAACCCCGGCGATCGTCAGCAACTTGAGGTGTTTGGAGACCAGGGCCTGGCTGAGACCCGTGCGCTCGACGACGGCGGTGACATTGAGGGAACCCTCCCGCAGGGCATCGAGCACGGCCAAGCGATTGGGCTCGGAGAACACCTTGAAGTATTCGGCCAGGGCTTCCATCGGAAGGACAAGGGAAAAGATTTGAAAGGAAAGAGTAGCGCAACATTAGGAAAGCGCGACAGGACGCTTCCAAAGCAACGCATCAACCCAATCCTCTTTTGACCTGGTATCATGATGTCGTTATGCAATTGGACGCGAGTGCCCCTGCCGTGAGCACCATCACCTTGAGCCGTTCTTCCCCAAACCAGACAAACCTCGCAGCAGCCAACCCACCCAGCGCCCCGCCATCCCGGCGCTGGCCCAGGGACTGGCCAAGCCAGCAACAACTGCTGGAGCGCCAGCACGGTCGCCTTGAGGACCTGCTCAACAGCCTGATCGCCGAGGCTCGCACCATGGGCCCCCTGGCCACCGCCATTGGCGTTCCCTGGGATGCCCTGGATTGCCGCAGGCTGCAAAGGGCCCTAGGCCTGCACCTGCGCCTCGAAGAACGCTGGCTGGCCCATTGGGACTGCCTCGACGCCGGCCATCGGGCTTCCCATCGTCTCGCCCGCACCGCCGCCCACCGGGCCGGCCCTTGCATAGGCGACTCCGACGCCAATCCCACCTCTTACCTGAAGTGGTTGCACGGCCTGCGGGAGTGGTTTCTCGTACATCGCGACGGAGCCGACGCCATCGCCTACAGCCGCGCAGACCATGCCTACCGCCAACAACAGCCATGACAACTACGACCCCCCAACTGCGCGAAGACCTCCTAACCCCGCGCTTCTACACCACGGAAATAGCCAAAGCCGCCCGCACCGACATCACCGGCCAACGCCTTGCCTTTGATGCCCTGTTGGGCGAGATGGAGGCGGATTACAACCGGGACCATTTCGACCGCCGGGCCCCGCTGGCCCGCTTGAAGGAGCTCTCCGGCGTGGAAAAGGAGGCCTACATCAGCTATCTATTGCGCTCGTGCGTCTCGGAATTTTCGGGGTTCCTCTTGTTCAAGGAGCTCGCCCGGCGACTGCAGCAGGCCGGCCGCACCGAACTGGGTCGTCTGTTCAACCTGATGGCCCGCGATGAGGCCCGCCATGCGGGCTTCCTGAACCGGGCCCTTGTCTGCGAGGGGATTCAATTGGATCTGCCCTCCCTGGGGGGGCAGCGGCCGATCACCTGGTTCCCCCTGAGCTGGGTTCTGTATTCGGTGTACCTCTCTGAAAAGATTGGCTACTGGCGCTATATCCTCATCCACCGCCATCTACAGGCCCATCCCCAGAATTCTTTCGCGCCATTGTTTGATTTTTTTGAACCCTGGTGCCAGGACGAGAACCGCCATGGCGATATCTTCAACATGCTGCTGCGCTGCTGGCCGAAACTGCGCCGCGGCTGGCGGGGCCAATTACTGAGTCGCTTCTTTCTCTGGTCTGTGTTTCTCACCCACAGCCTGACGGTGGGGGAGCGGGGCGACTTTTACAAGCTGCTGGGCATGGAGCCTGCGGCCTTCGACGCCGATGTCATCCGCCAGACCAACCGCACCGCCCGTCGGGCCTTCCCGATGGTGTTCGACCTCGAAGGCCCAACCTACTTCGCGCTACGGGATCGGCTCGTCGCCCTGCACACCTCCATCCGGGCGCTGGGGACCCAGCCGGCCGGCCTGGGCCGCCTTCTGCGGCGCCTTGGCCTGCAAAGCCAATTGGCCGCCGTGGTGCTGCGCCAACTGGTCCAACCGATGGTGGCCAGCGGAGAGGCCCCATGAGCAGCAACCCAATCCTAACCAGCCTGCCCCGGGTGTTCATCGGCCATGACCGGCGCGAAGGGGTGGCGGTGAATGTTCTTTCGGATTCGATTCAGGCGCGAGCCTCCAGGCCGGTGCAAATCGCCCAGGTGCGGCTCTCCCAGCTGGAGGGGATCTACCGCAGACCCCCACACCAGTTACAAAGCACGGACTTCTCCTTCAGTCGGTTTCTGGTGCCCTGGCTGACGGGATTCGAGGGCTGGTCGCTGTTCATCGACGCCGACATGTTGTGTCTGGGGGACATCGCCGAACTCTGGGACCTACGCGATAGGCGCTATGCCGTGCAGGTGGTGCAACACGAGCATCACTGCGCGATCGGTCGCAAGTTCCAGGCGATGCCGCAGACGCCCTACCGCCGCAAAAACTGGTCGTCGGTGATGCTGTTCAACGGACCGCGCTGCCGGGCCCTGACTCCGGAATGGGTGAACCGGGCCAGTGGCTTGGAACTGCACCAGTTCCAATGGTTACCCGATCGCGAAATCGGCGCCCTGCCGCCGGAATGGAACGTGCTTGTCGGGGTGCAGCCGGTGCCGACCCAGGCGCGGATCCTGCATTACACCCTCGGCGGCCCCTGGTTCGACGACTGCCGCGCCATGGCCCAGGGCGACCTGTGGCTAGCGGCTCAGGCCGCCATGAACGACTCACCAGCCGAGACGACCCAACCCGGCCAAGCATCTCGATACAACGTTCCCGTTATTTAGTTGTGAGCCATGGGCCCCGGGCCTCCCGTTCGCCAACTCCGCCTACCCCTGCCATTGATGCCATGACCCTCACTCCCAAGGCCCCCATCTCCGAGCACGCCACCGCCAACGACACCCGCCAGCACCGCGGCTTCGGCCCCCGGGTTCGGCGGCTGCACGCCCGCATCGGCCAGGCCCATCACCAGGCCGAAGGCATGGACTTCTCCCGCGCCCTGCTGGAGGGGAAAGCCACAGCACCGCAACTGGCGGCCCTGCTGCGGGCCCTGGCCCCCGCCTATGCCCTGCTGGAGGAGCTGACCCCCACCGCTGCCGCCGGACTCGGGGCCAGGGATCTGCCCTGGGCCGACCTGGCCCGAACCGCCGCGTTGGGGCACGATCTGGCCCTGGTGGAGAGCGTGCCCGCCACCCCTGATTCCGCTGCGGCAGCGGCCTGGTGTGCGCACCTGGCACGGCTGGGAACCCAGGCGCCCCACCGGCTGTTGGCCCACGCCTATGTGCGCTATGGCGGCGACCTCTCCGGCGGCCAGCAACTAGCCCCCCAGGCCAACGCCATCCTGGCCGCCCAGGGTCTGCCGGCCCTGTCCTTCTGGAATTTCGGTCGACCCACCATCGCCCTGAAGCAGGCCCTGCATGAAGGCTTCGAGCGGTTGCAGCTGAATGCCAAGGAGGAAGAGGAGCTCCTGGATGAGGCCGAAGCCGCCTTCGGCGCCACCCAGGCCCTGCTGGCCGAGCTAGACACCCTCGCCTGAGATCAGCCGTTCCCCGCCCCATTCCTTCCCTGCCCTTCCCTCCCCAGCCGCCCATGGCCCCCACCAGCCTGTCCGAACGCCACCCCGAGACGGTCCCCGCTCCCTTACCCGCCCGGCCCCCGCAAGCACCCCGGTCGATCACAGACCCGTTGCTCAAATACGACCGGCCCGTGCCCCGCTACACCAGCTACCCCACGGCGGCGGCCTTCGACGGGGCGGTGGGGCCCCAGGATCTGGCGGATCAACTGGAACGCCAGGAACCCGCACCCCTGTCGCTCTACGTGCACGTGCCGTTCTGCCGCCAAGCCTGTTGGTATTGCGGCTGCCACCGGGTGGTGACCCAGGGGGGCTCGAAGGTGGTGGGGCCCTACCTGGAGGCCCTGGCCCAGGAGCTGGCCCTGGTGGCGGCCCGCCTGCCGCGGCGCCAACGCCTGGCCCAACTGCACTGGGGCGGCGGCACGCCCAATTACCTCAATACCGAGGAAACCAGCCGCTTGTGGCAGCTGATCGCTGACCACTTCGAGCTGGACAGCGATCTGGATGCCTCGATTGAGGTGAATCCAGAGTACCTCAGCCGCAGCCAGGTGGACCACCTGCGGGCGCTGGGATTTCGTCGACTCAGCTTTGGCATCCAGGATGCCGATCCCGACGTGCAGCGAGCCGTCAATCGCGTCGTACCCGTCGAGCAACTCAGGCGGGTGATGGGCTGGGTGCGGGAGGCGGATTTTGAGAGCGTCAATGTTGACCTGATCTGCGGCCTGCCCCGCCAAACCCCCGAGCGCTTCGGCCAGACCCTGGCCCTAGTGCAGGAGTTGCGGCCCGACCGCATCTCCCTGTTTTCCTTCGCCTATCTGCCCGACCTCCTGCCCCTGCAGAAGCGCATCGCCGCAACCGACCTGCCCGATCGCGGCCATCGGCTGCGCATGCTTAGCGACGCCCACGACCGCCTGGTGGGCGATGGCTATGCCGCCATTGGTCTGGACCATTACGCCCTGAAGGACGACAGCCTCGCCATCGCCGCCCGTGAGGGCAAGCTGCACCGGAATTTTCAGGGTTACACCACCGGCGGCGAACTGGACCTACTGGGGGTGGGACCCACGGCCATCAGCCAGTTCGCCCAACTCACCTGCCAAAACCAACGGCACCTGGGGCCCTGGAAACAGGCCGTGGGCGCGGGCCGCCTGGGCACCGAGCGGGGCCTGAAGGTGGAGGATCCGGATGTGCTGGAGCGGCGCGCCCTGATCCGGGAAGTGATGTGTCACTTCGCCCTCAGCCTTGACCTGGAGCGCCATGGACTCGAATGGAGCCAGATGGGGGCCCTGGCCGAAGACGGCTTGGTGCGGCTGAGCCAGCACGGCAAGCGGGGCGACGTGGAAGTCACCGAAAGCGGCCGCTTCTTGTTGCGCACGATCGCGGCGGTGTTGGATCCCAGTCAACGCAGTCGGCCCTCCGGATCACGGCTGATCTAACTAATGCGCATTTGCGCGGGGATCGCCCTCGGCAGCAACGGCCTAAAGTGGAAGTTCGGCACCCCGGCCCCTGCAGCGTCCTCGTGGCAGCACCCGCCCAGAACGCCCCCAAGCCCAAGGTGGCCCCCGCACTGGCCCTGGCCTTGGTGGTCCTGGCGGCCCTCGCTGCTGTCGGCGCGTGGCAATGGCAGCGCAA
>CAMCQR010000031.1 GCA_945877115.1 Synechococcus sp. UW140
CCCACCACTCCATTGAAGCGCTGGTTGAAGTCAAAGCCAGCATCGCCCTCGCCGGGTGTGACGGCATCAATCCCAGCCGCGGCAGCGTTTTGGAGCTTTTCCTTGATTTCGTTGAGTTCGGTTTCGGTGTCGCTCATCTGGCGCAGCCCGTGCGTCAATTGGGGTCAAAACCATCGTAGCGGGGTGGACCAATTCTGGCCACAAGTGATTGTCTTCCGTCGCCAGGAGCTGACGGTTCTGGAGCGGTTGTTGCGGGCTCCCTCACCCCAGGAGGCCTGCGCCCTGGTGCTGGCTGAGCGTGCCTGGGCTAGCGCTGCAGCGAAGGGTCGCTGCCCCTGGCGGATTCAACGCCTTTGGCCCTGCCTCAATGTCTGGCAGCCGCAGGCGGAGCGGGAACGCCGTTTTGCTATCGATCCGCGGGAGCAACTGCACGCCCAGGTCTGGGCACGGGCGCGGGGCTGGCAGGTGCTGGGCTCGGCCCACAGCCACCCGGGCGGACCACCCGTGCCATCGGCCACCGATCGCCAGCTCTGCTTCGCCCCCACCTTGATGGTGATCCTGGGCGGCAGCCGGGTCCCGGGACCAGAGCCTTGGCTTGATCCCAGGGATCTGGGCTGCTGGTGGCTGGCCGAAACCGGACCGCCGCTTGCGTTGCCATGGACAATGGAGGATTGACGCGACGTCGGACCTGCGGCGCCCGTCCATCCGGTTCTGTCCCATGCTTCCTCCCGACACCAGCGGTGTTCAGCTCAGCCCCGATGAGGTGGCCCGTTTCTCCAGGCACCTGATCCTGCCGGAGGTGGGCATGGAGGGGCAGAAGCGCCTCAAGGCGGCCTCGGTGCTGTGTGTGGGTACCGGCGGCCTGGGTTCGCCCCTGTTGCTTTACCTGGCCGCCGCTGGCGTGGGCCGACTGGGCATCGTCGATTTCGATGTGGTCGACCACAGCAACCTGCAGCGCCAGGTGATCCACGGCACCAGCTGGGTGGGCAAACCCAAGATCGAATCGGCCAAGGCCCGCATCCTGGAGATCAACCCCCACTGCCAGGTCGATCTCTACGACACGGCCCTGACCAGCGAAAACGCCCTGGACATCATCCGTCCCTACGACCTCGTCTGCGACGGCACCGACAACTTCCCCACCCGCTACCTGGTCAACGATGCCTGTGTGCTGTTGGGCAAGCCCAACGTCTACGGCTCGATCTTCCGTTTTGAGGGCCAGGCGACGGTGTTCAACCTTGATGCTGAAAGCCCCAACTACCGCGATCTGTTCCCCGAGCCGCCGCCGCCGGGCATGGTGCCCTCCTGCGCCGAAGGGGGTGTGGTGGGCGTGCTGCCCGGCATCATCGGCGTGATTCAGGCCACCGAGGCGGTCAAGATCATCACGGGCATCGGCACCACCTTGAGTGGCCGGCTGCTGCTGTTCGATGCCCTGCAGATGAAGTTCCGGGAGCTGAAGCTGCGGCCCAGCCCTGAGCGGCCCGTGATCGACCACCTGATTGACTACCAACAGTTCTGCGGGGTGGGTGGCACCGCTCCGGGTCAGGAGGAAGCCGGCAGCGTGGAAAGCATCAGCGTCACCGAACTCAAGCAACGGCTCGACAGCACCCCGGACGACCTGGTGCTGCTGGACGTGCGCAATCCCCCCGAGGCTGAAATCGCCGTCATCCCCGGTGCGGTGCTGATCCCCCTCGATCGCATCGAAAGCGGCGAGGCGGTCGAGGAGGTGCGGCGGCTGGCCGAAGGCAAGACCCTCTATGTGCACTGCAAGCTCGGTGGCCGCTCGGCCAAGGCCCTGATCGCCCTGGCCCGCCATGGCATCAACGGAATCAATGTGGCGGGCGGCATCGATGCCTGGAGTGTGGATGTGGATCCGAGCGTGGCCCGCTACTGAGTCCAGGCTCCGTTGCCTGGGCCATCAGTAATCCACCCCCCGCTTGAGATCTACGCCCCGTTCGGCGTAATGCTTGTGGCACACCATTTCGGAGTGGACACTGGCCAGATCGAAGTAGGCGGGTTGGCTTTTGCAGCGGCCGGTGATGATGACTTCGGTTTCGGCTGGTTTGCGCAGCAGGGTCTGGACGATCGGCTCAACCGGGAGAAGTTCCAGATCCACGGTTGGATTCAGTTCGTCGAGAATGACTGTTTTGTAAAGACCACTGGCGATGGCGGCGCGGGCGATTTCCCAGGCCCGTTCCGCTTCCACATAATCAATCGGCTGTTGTTGGCCGCGCCAGACAATCGCATCCCGGCCGGAGCGCAGATGGTCCACCAAGTGGGGATAGCTCTCGCGCAGGGCGGCAATCGCCGCATCCTCGGTGTAGCCGCTTCCCCCTTTGAGCCACTGCAGAATCAGCACCCGATGGCTCTTGTCCAGGCTGATGCCACGGCCGATGGCCTGCAGGGCCTTGCCCAGGGCGCTGGTGCTTTTGCCCTTGCCATCACCGGTGTAGATCTCGATGCCGTCCAGGCCCAGGACCTCGCCCCCCAACGCTTCCCCGTAGGCCTCTGGGCCAGGTAGGCGGCGACGGTGGGCCCTCATCTCCGAATGCAGATCGGCCAGTTGGACCAAGGCTGGCGGCGCCCCCCTGCCCGTGCAGATCACCTCCATGCCCGTGGGTTTGGCGGCGAGGGTTCTTACCACCTCCGCCGTATCCAGCAGGCCCAGGGCCAGGACTGGATTGAGTTCGTCGAGCACCACCACGGAATAGAGGTTGCTGGCGATGGCGCCTTTGGCGATATCCCAGCCCCGTTGGGCTTCCTGGCGATCGAAGGCGGTGGCTTGTTCGGCATTGAAGTAGTCCCCCCGGCCGGTGCGCACCTGGTCGATCAGGTGGGGGAAACCTTGCTGCAGCGCTTCAATGGCGCCGTCTTCGTCGTAGGAGCGCCCCGGACCCTTGAGAAAGCGCAGCAACAGAACGCGGGTTCGCTGCTGCTCGCAAATCCCCAGGCCGATGGTGCGCAGCACCACCCCCAGGGCCGCCTGGCTTTTGCCCTTGCCGTCGCCGTCATAAAGATGCAACTGGCCCCGCTCGCGCTCATCGCTGCCGGCCGCCGTACGGATGCCGATGCCCCTGCCCGTGCCCCGCTGGGGCGTCCGGGTGCCGGCGGTGGCTGCTGCCGTGGTGGCCTGGCCAGGGGATGGCAGGGGGCCTGAAGCCGGTGCAGCAGCGGCGGAAGGGCGGTTGGGCGGGTTCATCGAGGTGCGGTTCGGCGGCCAGGCTACCGAGATTTCCGTAACCCCAGCCCCTGCGCTTGCCAGGATGGCGACCATGCTCCCAGCCGCTCCTTTCACCTTGCTCGAATCGCTGCCTCCACCCCTGGAGGTAGCCCTGGCCGCCCTGCGCCAGAAGCTGGCCAATCTGGGCACGGTGGTGGTGGCCTACTCGGGGGGCGTTGACAGTGCTCTGGTGGCGGCCCTCGCCGCCGAAGTCCTCGGAGATCGCGCCCTGGCGATTACGGGCGTGTCGCCCGCCCTGGCCCCCCATCTGCTGGAGGAAGCCCGTGCCCAGGCGCTCTGGCTCGGGATCAGGCACCAGGAACAGCCCACCGCCGAGCTGGCCGATCCGGCGTACAGCACCAATCCGCAGGACCGTTGCTATGCCTGCAAACGGGAGCTGCATGGTCTGCTGGCGCCCATCGCCGCCGCCGCCGGCCAGGCCCAAGTGCTGGATGGCGTCAACCTGGATGACCTAGGCGACCACCGCCCCGGCCTTAGGGCAGCCCAGGAATACGGCGTGCTATCTCCCCTGGCTGAAGTCGGTTTGGATAAAGCTGGCGTGCGCCAATTGTCGCGGGCCCTGGGGCTGCCCTGGTGGGACAAACCGGCCCAACCCTGCCTGGCCTCCCGTTTTCCCTATGGCGAGCCGATTTCCGCCGCCCGGCTGCAGCGGGTGGCCGCTGCGGAGGCCTGGTTACGGCAGCAGGGCTTCCGGGATCTGCGCGTCCGCAGCCAGGGGGAAACCGCCCGGATTGAACTGGCGGCAGTTTCCCTGCCCGGGGCGTTGCAGCGTCTGGTTGCAGACGATTTCCGTCAGGCGCTGGTGCAGGCTTTCGGGGCCCTGGGCTTCAGCGCCGTCGGGCTGGACCTGGAGGGTCTTGTCAGTGGCAAGCTCAATCGGGACCTGGTCCCCAACACAAACAGCGGAAACCCCGCAGTGGGGTCCCCGCCGATGGGATGATTGAGGCCATGGAGACCTTGCTGCAGCGATGGGCTACCCGGATGCCGTCAGGCCGGCAACAAGGCGGGTTCCCGTTCACTGAAGCCAACGCTGCCGGGGGTCTCCCGCCGGAAGCTGGTCAATTTGTGACGTCCGGAGCCCAGTTCCTTGGCCAGCACACGGCAAGCCTCGTCAGGCATGGTGTGGTCGCCGCAGGTAAAGACATCCACTGCGGCATAGCCCGATTCGGGCCAGGTGTGGATGGAGATGTGGGACTCGGCCAACAACGCCAGACCGGTGACTCCTTGCGGTTCAAACCGGTGGGTGATGAGGTTCAGGAGAGTGGCGCCAGCACGTTTCGCTGCTGTCGTGATGGCGTTCCTGAGAAAAGCTTCGTCGTCGAGCTTGGACGGATCGCATTCGTAAAGCTCGAGAATGCAATGTTTGCCAACCGCATCAGTGATGTTGCTGAGGGGGGCAGGGGAGGCGGAGAAAGCAGCCTTCCATCCCGGGTTCGGGTGGAGGCAGGACAGGCCCTGGGTCATCGAATCCAATCGGACTCCTTGCACCATAGGGCAATGTTGCAGCTGGGGCAGGTGGGGTTTCCCTAAGTCACGGTTTCCAGCCTCCCCGCCTGGAGGCGCACCACCTGGGCCGTATCGCGCCAGCCAGTGGCGAAGGCCTCCAGGTGGGTGGCGCTGACCAGGCACTGGTGGTCTTCCCCAACCGCCTCGAGCAGCAACTGCTGGCGCCGCGGATCCAGCTCCGCCAGCACGTCATCCAGCAGCAGTAGGGGGGGGGCACCCACCACCTGCCGCACCAGGTCCAGTTCCGCCAGTTTCAGGGCCAGCACCAGGGTGCGCTGTTGGCCGGCCGAGCCATAGCGGCGGGCCGTCTTGCCCCCCAGCAGCAGTTCGATTTCATCGCGGTGGGGGCCGACCAGGCACTGCCCCAGGCGGGCTTCCTCCGATCGTTGGTCCTGGAGCTGGCGCAGCAGGGCCAGCCGCCAGGGTTCTTCGGCATCCACCTCCATGGCCCCTGCTTCCATGCGGGTGCCGCTGCGGTAGTGGCAGGTCAGGGGTTCCTGCTCGCCTCCCAGCCGACCCTGCCAGTGCACGGCCAGGGGTTCGAGGCGCCCCAGGGCCCGCTGCCGGCGACGATGCAGGCGGGTGCCCAGAACGGCCATCTGCTCGTCGAAGACATCGAGCAGCGCCTGTTGCTGGGCCAGGGGGGAGCGGCGGCGAAGCAGTTGGCTGCGCTGCCGCAGCAGGCGGCCGTAGCGACTGAGTAAGGCGCCGTAGACCGGTTCGAGTTGCAACACCACCCGGTCCAGCCAATGGCGCCGCAGGGAGGGTTCGCCGCGCACCAGTTCCAGGTCGAGGGTGCTGAAGCCAACGCAGCGCAGGGGACCGACCAGGTCGATCTGCCGTTCCAGGGTTTTGCCGTTGCGTAGGGCCTGGCGGCCGCCGCTGTGGCGCAGGCGCAGTTCGAGGCTGTCGCCCGCTGCTGTCAGGGCCCGCAGCCGACTGGCGGGTTCCCCCTGGCGAATCAGATCGCGATCGCTGCCGCTGCGGTGCGAGCGCAGGCTGGTCAGCAGTTCGACGCTTTCGAGCAGGTTCGATTTTCCCTGGCCATTGGCCCCGAGCACCAGCAGCCGTGGGGCCACCAGATCCAGCTCCAGGGCCGCGAAATTGCGGAACTCCAGCAGTTCCAGACGTTGCAGCCGCATGGGGATGAAGCGGCTAGCGGTTAAGCTACTTTCACCGGTCGGCGGCACCTTTGAGGGGTCGCCTGGATGGCATCAGCACCCCCTCTGGGGCGCCTTGAGTCCATCCAGGCCTGTTTTGGGCATGTAGCTCAGCTGGATAGAGCATCAGATTCCGGTTCTGAGGGTCGGGGGTTCGAATCCCTCCATGCTCGTGATTCGTCCTCTCCGCCGGAACGGAGAGGCTTTTCTTTTTTTCATTTCAGCCCCCTCAGCCCCGGTCCTGGGCCAGCTTGAGGCCCATGGCGCGAATACCGCCAGGGTCGATGATGAAACCGGCGCTACGCAGGGCCTCTAGGGCTTCGGGCGGGGCCGCCAGGGAGATGCTGCAGCCCCCAACCTCCCGTCGCAACCGGCTCAGGGCCGTTTGAACCAGGGTCTGCAAGACCTCTTCCCGGAGGGTTTCCGCCGGATCGCTGAGCAGATCCCAGAGGTTGGCGTTGAGGGCCTGATCCGTGGTGGCGCGGATGAAGCCCACCCAGCGACCATTGGCGTTGTGGATGCCGAGATGCCAGCTGCTGCGTTCCAGGACCCGCTGCCAGATGGTTTCCGTACGGGGGATTTCGCCGCAGGCGCTCAACAGGGGATTGAGGTCCGCACTGGTGAGAGCCGGTACGGAGACGAGTCCGTAGCCCTGGGGTAGGCGCGGGAGGGACGGGGAGCTGGTGCGGAAAGGAATCAAGAGTGAGGCGGGCTTCATCCCGTATTGCGCATGCCTGCCGCGATGCCATTGATGGTGAGCAGGGCACCGCGCAGCAGTTCGATGCGGCTGTAGTTGCGATCATCGCCGCCGCCGAGGTCCTGGCCCTCACTCATGGGGGGTTGGCGGTTCTGGTTGCGCAGGCGCCGCAGCAGAGCCACCTGCAAGAAGCCCAGGGGCACGATGGTGCGGTTACGCAGATCCACCGAGAGCTGCAGGGCGGGATCGCCATCGAGCAGTCGGGTGTGGTTGCTGATGCGCAACACCAGATCGCGGGTGAGGGTGAATTCGCTGGCGATCGAGGCAAAGATCTGCTCGAAAGCCTCCCGGTTCTCCTCCCTGCCCAGGGTGCGCACGTAGTGCTGGGCGAGGTCAAGATCCACTTTCGAGAGGGTCATTTCCACCTTGGAAATGAGCATGCGGAAGAAGGGCCAGCGTTGATAGAGCAACTGCAGCAGGTTCATTTGTTCGGGATCGTTATCCAGCTCCGCCTGCAGTGAATGGCCCACGCCATACCAGCTGGGCAGCAGAAAACGACTCTGGGTCCAACCGAACACCCAGGGAATGGCCCGGAGGCTGGAAAGGTCGCGGGCGCCGCTCTTGCGCCGCGCCGGCCGGCTGGAGATCTCCAGTTTGCTGATTTCCTCGATGGGGGTCACCTGCTGGAAGAAGGCCACCAGATCCGGATTGTCATAAACGAGGGCCCGATAATGGTCGCGGGAGCGTTGGGCCAACCGCTCCATCAAGGCGTTCCAGTTCGGGGTGGCATCCAGCGGTGTGGTGATCATGCTGTTTTGCAGCACAGCTGTGGTGACCGTTTCCAGGTTGTAGAGGGCCAGCTCAGGCAAGGAATACTTGGAGGCCAGCACCTCCCCCTGCTCGGTGATCTTGATTCGCCCCTGAACGGTGCCACTGGGCTGGGCCAGGATGGCCTGGTAAGCGGGGCCGCCGCCGCGTCCCACCGAGCCGCCGCGCCCATGGAAGAGGCGCAGGGCCACATCGTGTTGGTTGGAGAGCTGTTGCAGGGCAATTTGGGCGCGGTGAATTTCCCAGTTGCTGGCCAGAAAGCCCGAGTCCTTGTTGCTGTCGGAGTAGCCCAGCATCACCTCCTGCAGACGCTGGCCGCCTACAGCTTCGAGCAATTTGCGGTAGAAGGGTTCCTGAAATAGGCGTCCCATCACGGCGGGGGCCCTCTGCAGGTCTTCCACGGTTTCGAACAGCGGAATCACCAGCAGACTGGAACGGGGGATCTGGGGATCCACCAGGCCCGCCTCCTTGGCCAGGAGCAACACCTCCAGCAGATCGGACACCGTATGACTCATGGAGATCACGTAGGTGCTGCAGATGCGGCTGCCGAATTCCTGTTGCAAACGCTGCAACATCCGGAACACGGCGATTGTTTCGGCGGTGCTGTCACTCCAGCGGGCCGCCGGGGGAATCAGGGGGCGCCGGGTCTGCAGTTCGGCGAGCAGCCAGGTCACCCGCTCGTCTTCTCCCATCTCGCCATAGGGCCTGGATAGCTGTAAGTAGCGGGTCAGTTCGTCGATCGCATCGCTATGGCGGGTGCTTTCCTGGCGGATGTCCAGGCTGGCCAGGCTGAAGGCAAAGATATGGACCTGGCTGAGCAGATCTTCGAGGGCTTCACAGTGCAGTCCCGTGACATGAAGACTGTCGCGGATCAATTCAAGATCGGCCCGGAAATCATCCTCCGAGCCGTAATGCAGTTCCTGGGACCAGGAGTTGGCGGGGACACTGCTGCCCAGGGCCGTACTGACGCCGCTGTGGCCATCACCCGGAAATTCCCAGCCACTGCGGGAGAGCTGGCGGTTGCGCTCCTGGCTGAGTTGTAGCCGTTCGAGCATGTAGCTGAGTTTGAGCCGGTAGGGCTCAAGGCGATAACGGGCGGCCCGCTCTTCGTAGATTTCAGGAAAGCGCAGTCGGTCCATTTCCAGGGATTCCAGCAGGGCCGGTCCCACCTGGCTCCATTGCATGGAGATGCTCAGTTGGTCGCGCAGTTCGGACACCTCTTTGGTGTAGCGCTCCAGCATCAGCTGGCGTTGATAGCAGGCCGTCCGCCAGGTGATATCCGAGGTCACGGAGGGGTTGCCATCCCGGTCGGCCCCCACCCAGGACCCAAAGGTGCAGAAGGCTTCGGGGGGTGGTGTCACATCGGGATAACTGGCGGCCAGGGCCATGCGCAGCCGGGTCTGCAGTTGGGGCATGGCATCGAAGAGCACCTGCTGGAAGTAGTGCAGGGCGTAATCCACCTCATCGAGCACGGAGGGCTTGAATTGGTGCAGTTCGTCGGTGCGCCACCAGAGTCGGATCTCCTCCTCCAGTTGCAGGCGCAGGCGTTGCTGTTCATCGGGTCCCAGGGGAGCGTCCAGTTGCAGCTTCTGGATCAGGGCTGCCACGCGTCGCTGCTTGTGGCGCACGGTATGCCGCACGATCTCGGTGGGGTGGGCCGTGAACACCAGGCGGATGTCGAGTTGCCGAAGCAAGGTTTCCAACTGGGCGGGCGGCACGTTGAGGGCCCGCAGTCGCTCAAACAGTTGGCGGAACGTGGCCGGGGAGATCTGGGCCGCTAGGGGCGGCAGGAAGGGATCACTGCTGGCGGCGGCGGGGGCACTGCGCAGGCTTTCGAGATAGCTGTCTTCCTCGATGTGCTGTTCGAGGATGTTGATCAGTTGGAAATACAGGGAGAAGGCACGGGCCGCGGCGATCCCGTCGGCCAGATCCATCTCCTGGATCACCGCGACGATTTCTTCACTTTTACTACTGGGAGTGCCGCTATCGCCAGCGGCCGTCTCCGCCGGATGCAGGGGGCCGACGAGCTCCTTGAGCCGCAGCAGCCTTGCGAGCTGCCGGGGACCGCATTCGCTGCGCAGGATGGTGAGCCAGAGGTCCTCGACCAATTCGAGGCGTTCCCCCAGCACCCGGATCACCCCCGTCGCCCCTGGTTGGGCGGCGATGGCAAGGGGCGATGGGGCCGTGGCGGCTGACTCCCGCATGGGTGTCGGCGAGGCGGAGGAGGGAGACATGATCATCCCAAAGTGGGCGTTCGGTCTGTTGCGACGCTGGCCAGCTGGGCGATATCCCGGCTTTCCATGACCCTGGCTTCGCTACTGATGATTTCGCGGATGCTCTCCCCCTGGCGCTGCCGTGCCAGCCAGCGACTGGCCTCGTTGCCGTCCCGCAGCACCGCGGTCAGGGGGGCGAGCACGGGGTCAAGTTGCAGGCTGGCGGCCAGGGGGGCCATCGCCAACCGTTCGGTTTCGATCCAATCCCTGGCGCTGATCAGTCGGCCGTCGCGCCAGTGGCGCAGCACCGCATCCAGTCCGTCGCGGGCGACGGCCCGGTCGTTGGCATCGGCCAGCAAGGCCAGTTCCGGGGCCGTGAACCGGCTGGCCCGCAGGGGGTCCAGATGGTCTTCGTCCTGCAGCAACTGCAGCACCCTCAGCTCAGCCCAGGCGGTGATGGCGCAGAGCAAGGCGGCATCGCTGATCAGATCGCAGATGCGAATCTCCACCCGGTTGAGATCGTGGGGACGGTGATCGCCATTGGGTCGCACCGAGGTCCAGAGATGGCGGATGTTGTGCATGGCCCCAGCGGCCAGTTGCTCCTCCATCCAGGCCACGTAATGGGCGTGGCTTTGGAACAGGGGTACCTGGGGTGGCGTCAGTGGAAATTGCAACCAGCGTTGGGACTGGGCTGCCGTCACCTCACCGTCCAGGAAGGGGGAACTGCAACTCAGGGCTAGCAGCAGGGCTGCTTCGCAGCGCATCAGCCGCAACGCCGTGAAGATCTGGTGGGTGGTGTCCAGGCCCAGGTTGATGTGCACGCTGGCGGTCACCACCCGGGTGCCGTAGGTCCGCTCGATGGTGGAGTGGTACTCGTTGCTGGGGTCGGATCGCACGAATGTGCGGGTGTCCCCCAGGCTCAGGGTGCTGCCCGGCAGAATGGTGAGACCGCGGGGCTGGAGCCATTGGCGCAGTTGGCTTCTGGGCTCCAGGAGCAGCTGGAGTTGGCGCCGGTAACTGGCTTCCGGGACCGTGGTGTACTCGAGGTTGCGATTGTCGGGTTCTGTCACGAATCCCGGCAGGGCGCCGGCGGCTTCGGCGGCACAGCCAACCACCGTGCCATCCGGCAAACCGGTGTACATCTCCACCTCGAAGCCCTTGAGCAGGAGGGGGCCGCTCACGCTCCGGCCTCGCCAGGGCGGTCCAGGCAGGCGAGGGCCTTGAGCATGCCCCGGGCCTTGTTAAGGGTTTCTTCGAACTCGCTGGCCGGATCGGAGTCGGCCACGATGCCCGCTCCGGCCTGGACCAGAACCCGCCAGTGGCCGTTGTCAGCGGGCAGAACCACCATGGTGCGGATGGTGATGGCCGTGTTGAGAGCGCCGCCCAGGTCCACCGCCCCGTACACCCCGGAGTAGGGCCCTCGGGCCTCGGGTTCGAGGGCATGGATTAACTGCATGGCCCGGATTTTGGGGGCGCCGCTGACCGTACCGGCGGGGAAGCTGGCCATCAGCAGATCCCAGATGTCGTGGCCCTTGGCCAACAGGCCCTCCACCTGGCTGACGATGTGCATGACATGGGAGTAGCGCTCGATCACCATCAGCTCCTCCACTCGCACCGAACCCGGTTGGCAGACCCGACCCAAGTCATTGCGGCCCAGATCTACCAGCATGACGTGTTCAGCCCGTTCCTTGGGGTCGGCGAGCAATTCTTGCTCCAGGCTGGCATCTTCGGCGGGGTCGGCCCCCCGGGGGCGGGTGCCGGCGATCGGTCGCAGGGAGGCCCGCACCCCGTTGGCCCCATCGGCGCCGAGGGGTTCGGCCTGGACCATCACCTCGGGACTGGAGCCGATCAGATACCAGTCCCCGAAGTTGAAGAAGGCCATGTAAGGCGACGGGTTCACCATCCGCAGGCTGCGGTAGAGGTCGAAGGGATCTCGGCGTACCAGGGTTTCCAGCCGTTGGCTTAACACCAGCTGGAACACGTCGCCGGCGGCGATGTGCTCACGGCCCCTCTGGACGGCCGCCTCAAAGTCCGGCCGGCTGTAATTGCTGCGGGTCGCCAGCGTGGTCGTCAGGTCCAGTCCGTGGTCCTCCCGCCAGTCGAGGGGAAGGGCGTGGGCGGGCAGGGGGCCATGCATGCGGGCTTCGAGGCGGGCGATGCGTTCGGCCGCCTGCTGCCAGGCCCGCTGGGGATCGGCCTTCTGGCTGAGATCGGCGTAGGCCACGGCCGTGATCTGGCGTTTGACCTGGTCGAACACCAACAGGCTGTCCGCCAACATCCAGCAGCCATCGGGTGGATCTCCGTCGACCGGGGGATGAACCGGCACGGTGGGCTCGATCCAGCGGATCAGCTCATAACCCCACATGCCAAACAGCTGGCCCACGGGGGGCAGCCCCGGCACCGGGGCGGGCCTGATGCCGGCGAGCTGCTCGCGCAGCAAAGTGAAGGGATTGCCCGCAAGAAGTTCCTGGCGACCATCGCGCCAGCGGCGTTCTCCCCGGTCACCCCGCCAGTTGAGGGTCCAGAGGGGGTCGCTGACCACAAAGCTCCAGCGGCCCAGCCGCTCACCCCCTTCCACCGACTCCAGCAGCACCCCCTGGCGACTCCCCTCGGCCACCTTCAACCAGGTGGTGAGGGGAGTTTCCAGATCGGCGGGCCAGCGTTTCCAGAGCGGTATGTAGGTGGATCCCTGCTCGGCAAGGACCCGGAGGGCGTCAAGGTCTGGACTGGGTTGGGAACCCGGCATCGGGGCGAAGGCGGGCAAAAAAAACGGGGCACCCGGCCCCGCAGTTATGGGGCCAGGGTCTGGCCGGCTCAGACTTGATAGGGTTCTTTGCCGCTGAATTTGAGGCTGGCGGGGTTGAGGTTCTCACCAATCCGACGGGCATTGTGGCCCACCATGGGCCGACCCTCGTTGACTTTCTCGGAGAAGACACCGTCCTTGGGATGCAGGAATTCGGTGTCACCACCTGGGTAAATCCGGTAGATCTTGTAATCCTCGATGCGGGGTTTGAACTTGGTGCGCAGTTGGGTGCCGAGGGCCAGGCACTGTTCTTTGCGGGAGAAATACATGATGTTTTCGCCGGCGTGCATCTCTGCCGCACCGCCGGTAGGCAGCTCAAACACCTGGTCGGAGGTGCTGCTCCAGGTGATTGCATATTTCTCTTCGGTTTCGGCCGAGTTCAGCAAGCCACCCGTGCTGCCGATGAACTTGGGGAGTTGACCGTTGAGGGCCGTCGCTGGCATGGCTCGTAGTCCGTTTCCACGGGAAGCTAGCACCGTGTTTTTGCTAGATCCGCCGCCTTACGTCCACTCTTCACACCCGTCAACAAACGGACCCGGCGGGCTCAGCTAGGGCGATCCGCCAGGGGGAAGAACACGGTGAGAGAGCTGGCGCCCCGTTCGGTCAGCCGCCCCCCCAGGCGGTGGAAGAGCCGCCGGGTGGCCTGTTGGCTCAGTTGCAGTCCCCCCGTGGAGGGGTTCCAGCTCAGCACGGGGCCCACCGGTTCGGCCGCGGCGGCAACGGGCGTGCCATCCCCAGGCTCCTGGTCGTCACTGCTGAGTTGCAGTTTCAGCCGCGAGCCTGCGGGCCGCAGCCGCACCAGCACCCGGCTGCCCCCCCTGAGGGTGCGGCTGAAACGATCCATTAGGCCGCCCAGCATCGTTTCCAGCCGGCTGGGGTCGCTGAGCACCAGCGGTAGATCGTCGCTGATGGCCAGCACGAGTTGTAGACCCCGTCGGGCCAATTGGCGGCGCCACAGGTCCTCCAGCTGGTGGAGCAGGGCACTCAGATCGGTGCGGGCCAGCTCGCTGTCCGGCAAGGGAATGCTGCTGCCGGGTTGGCGCTGGAGTTCAGCGGCCAGAAAAATCAGCCCGAAGCGGTCGATCTGTTCGCTGCATTCCCCATCGATCTGCTCCAGCCGTTGGCGCGCCACCGTGGGCAGGTCTTTGCGCCGCAGCAGCGAGCGGATCAATGTGCGGATCGTGGCCAGGGGGGTGCGCACCTCGTGGGTGAGGGCCTCCAGCAGGGCCAGTTCCCCATCCATCGGGTCCTTGCCGTCGGCCTCCCGCCGGGGCGGGTGGATGATCGGCTGCAGGGTGACGCTGGGGGCCATGGTGGCCAGTCGTTCCGCCAGCAGGGGCCAGAAGCGCAGGGCCAGCTGGGGGTTGTTTCTTAAGGGTCCGAGGGATTGCAGGGCCGACCGCAGGCGGGCGGCTTCGCGGGGGTCGTCCTCCTGTAAGCGCTGATCCAGGCCATGGAGGGCCAGGGTGACGGCCTCGGCGTCAAAGCGCACCAACAGGCGGCGGGCTTCTGGAGCCCCTTCCAGGGCCATGGCCACCTGCAGATCCTGGGTGATCACCACGAGCAGGGGGTCCGTGCCATCGCCCTCGCGCAGGGGCAGCCGACGGAAGCTGCCCGTCGGCCGGGCGGGATCGGGGTCGGCCGGGTTCGCTCCCCGGGGCAACTGGGGTGGACCACTGCGGGGCAGCACCTGGGCGAGCTCCACGGGCGCCCAGACCCAACCTTTCAGGTGCCGCAGCAGGTTGGGTGAGTAGAGCGCGGGTAGGGGCATCGCCAACCAGACGCCCCGATGGCTTGCGTCCGGGTCCAGGAGATCGTCCTGCAGGGTGGCCAGGGCGGCCCACCATTGGCGGCGAACACTGTCTTCATGTCCCCGACCCGCTGGTGCCCCTTCGGCCAGGCGTTGACGAACAGAGGCGAGGCTCACCACCAGCGCTGGCTGGCGTGGCTGCGGCGTCCGACGGAGGCGCAGAAACCGAGGCAGATGAAGTTGACGAGCATCGCCGAGCGTCCGTAGCTCACCCAGGGCAGGGGAATACCCGTCACCGGGCCCAGACCGATGGTCATGCAGATGTTGACCACCACCTGAAACATCAGCATCGCACCGACGCCAACCACCACAAGAGACTCGACATCGGTGCGGGCGTTGACGGCAATCTGGATCAGGCGCCAGCAGAGCAGGGCGTAGGCGGCAACCATCAGGGCAGAACCCAGGAAGCCCATTTCTTCGCCCACGGCACTGAAAATGAAATCGGTGTGCTGTTCGGGAATGAAGCGCAATTTGGTCAGCAGGCCGTGCATCAGGCCGGTGCCCCAGAAACCTCCGGAGCCGATGCCCACCTTGCTCTGCAGCAGGTGATAGCCGCCGCCCAGGGGATCTTTGGAGGGATCCAGGAACAGCACCAGCCGATCGCGCTGGTACTCCCTGAGGCCATGCATCCAGAGCAGGGGGGTGATCACGGCGAACAACACCTGCACGGCGCTGACCACCGCCGGCCCCACCCTTTTCCAGGGCAGGCTGCGCCAGGCCAACCAGGCCATCAGCGGAATCCAGACCAGCAGGGCCCAGGGGAAGGTGCCCGCCAGGATTGCCGTCAGCAGGGGGGACAACAGCAGCACCAGCCAGGGCAAGGGCAGGCCGGCCCAGAACAGCATCACCAGCACGATGGCTCCAAACACCAGGGAGGTGCCCAGATCGGGCTGGATGAACACCAGGATCCAGGGAACACCGATTAGGCCGATCGGACGGACCAGATCGACAGGCCGTTCCACCGGATAGCGCGACAACACCCCGGCCAGCAGCAGGATGGCGCCGATCTTGGCGAATTCGGAGGGTTGCACGTGGAAGCTGCCAATGCTGATCCAGCGCTGGGCCCCCAGGGCTGAGGTGCCCATAAAGCGCACCGCCACCAGCGAAAGAATCGTGGCGCCGTAGATCGGCCAGAACAGATTGCGTAGTTGTTCTAGGGGCATGCGGGCCATCAGCAGGCCCAGGGCCAGGCCCACGGCGGCCGTGATCCAGTGTTGGTACCAGTCGGCGTAATCCGCCTGGCGCTGGGTGCTGGCGATCAGGATGCCGGCCACCACCGTGAGAAACAGGGGCACACCCCAGAGGATCCAGTCGACGGAGTCTCCTTGGCGTTGGCGTTGGCGGCGGTTGTGGCGCAGGCCCTGGGCCCGGGCGTTGCCGAGGGCGACCATGGCGATCAGGCCGGTTTTGGTGTCAGGGCAGCCAGGCCGCTGACCCGGCTGGCCAGGGCCTGGAACGCCTGGGCCGTGACCGAAGTGGGGGCACTCAGCACCGCCGGCCGCCCCTGGTCGCCCCCTTGCATCACGGGCATTTCCATGGGTAGCTGGGCCAGTAGGGGCACATCCGCCTCGGCGGCGAGGCTGGCACCGCCGCCGCTGCCGAAGAGGGCATAGCTGCGTTCTGGCTGGTCGGGGGGGATGAAGGCGCTCATGTTTTCGACCACCCCCAGCACGGGGATGCCCATCTGCTGGAACATGGCCAGGCCGCGGCGGGCATCCTGGAGGGAAACCTGCTGGGGGGTGGTGACAACCAGCACACCCGCCATCGGCACGGCCTGGGCCAGGGAGAGCTGGGCATCGCCGGTGCCCGGTGGCAGGTCCACCACCAGCACATCCAGGACACCCCAGTCGACCTGATACAAGAATTGGCGGATGATGCCGTTGAGCATCGGCCCCCGCCAGATCACCGGCTGGTCGTCGGCGATCAGGAGCCCCATGGACACCATCACCAAGCCGCAGGTGGCGATCGGCGTGAGGCATTGGTCGGCCCCTTCGCCCCGCACCTCCGGGGTACGGCCGGCGACCCCCAGCATCGTGGGGGCATTGGGGCCATAGATGTCGGCGTCCAGCAGGCCGACCCTGAACCCCGATTGGGCCAGGGCGCAGGCCAGATTCACGGCCACCGTGCTCTTGCCGACGCCCCCCTTGCCGCTGCTGACGGCGATCACCTTGGCGACCCCGGGGATCGGCTGCCGCTCGGGCCCCTGGCCCTGGCCATGGCCGGCGCCGCCGATCGGCCCGGAGGAGGCGGGTTGGGCCACTTCGATCTGAACATCGTCGATGTCGGCGAGGCTGGTCAGGGCCGTGCGGGCCTCCGTCGCCAGCCGGTCGCGCTGGGCTGCGGCGAAATTGGGCAAGGCCAGGCTGAGGATGGCCCGGTTGCCCTGGCGGCGCACCGAGGGGATCCAGCCGAGCTCATTGAGGGGGCGGCCGCTGCCGGCATCGCAAAGGGACTGAAGCACCTGCCGTAGGGCCTGGTCGTCACTGGCCATCCGGGTTTTCATGGACTGCTTCAGTGCCGATCTTAGGTGGACGCTGGGCGAGCATCCTGGTTGGTGTCCAGCGGGTGGGTTGATGGCCTAGGGGCTCTTGAAGTCCTGGAATAGGGTCGCCAACGGTTTTGGTCCCAGCCCGCCTTTCCCATGGAGATGCCTCCCGTCGAGTCCCGCAGCCGGGCCAGGAGCCTGTTGATGGGGCTGCAGGATTCGATCTGCCAAGGGCTCCAAGCGCTGGATGGCGAGGGCCAGTTTCAAGAGGAGAGTTGGCAGCGGCCGGAGGGCGGCGGCGGTCGGTCCCGCGTCATGAAGGAGGGCCGCGTCTTCGAGCAGGGGGGCGTCAATTTTTCGGAGGTGGAGGGGGACCAACTGCCGCCTTCGATCCTGAACCAGCGCCCAGAGGCCAAAGGGCACCCCTGGTTTGCCGTCGGCACGTCGATGGTGCTGCATCCCCGCAATCCCTGGGTGCCGACGGTGCATCTCAACTACCGCTACTTCGAGGCCGGACCGGTGTGGTGGTTCGGTGGCGGCGCCGACCTGACGCCCTACTACCCCTTTCTGGCGGATGCCCGCCATTTCCACCGCACCCTGCAGGGCGCCTGTGACAGCGTTGATCCCCGTTATTACAAGGTTTTCAAACCCTGGTGCGACGAATATTTTTATCTGCGCCACCGTCAGGAAACCCGCGGTGTCGGCGGCATTTTCTATGACTATCAGGATCCCAGCGGCGTGCTCTACAAGGGGGCAGAACCCGAGGCAGCAGCGGCGGCCGCGGCGGCGGCCAGCGGCCCGATCGAGCAGGACTGGGAGCAGTTGTTTTCCCTGGCTTCCGCCTGCGGCCATGCTTTTTTGCCGAGTTATGTGCCGATCGTCGAACGGCGCCACAACCGGGCCTACGGCGAGGCCGAAAGGCAGTTTCAGCTCTATCGCCGCGGGCGTTATGTCGAATTCAACCTGGTCTTTGATCGGGGCACGATTTTCGGCCTCCAGACCAACGGTCGCACCGAATCGATCCTGATGTCCCTGCCCCCCTTGGTGCGCTGGGAATATGGCTATACCCCGGCCCCAGGCAGCCGGGAAGCGCTGCTCACCGAGGTCTTCACTCGGCCGCAGAATTGGCTTGAAGATCCCGCACTGGAACCCCTGTGCCAGCCGCATCAGGCGGTGGAGTGAGGGGCGGCCAGTTGCGGGCTAGGGGCGAGCGGCTGCCGCGGCCCATGCCGGCCTCGATGGCATTCACGATCCGCCAGGCAATGAGTTGCACCGTTCGCTGACGGGTGCGAGGGTCCCGCAGGGAGGCCTCCAGATTGCCTTCGAGCTTGCCGATCTCCAGCAGGCCGATGCCCCGTTTGGGGCCACCCAGCATCTCGCGGAAATTCATTGGGTAGGCCCCGAATTCCTGGGCCAGGGATTCGTCGATGCGGCTGAAGGGCCGGTGCAGGGGCGGGATCAGGCCCGAGCCCACCCCAGCGGATCCATAGGCGTCGAAATGGATCTCCAGGGCATAACCGCCGGCGGCGGCGAACTGGCGACCGGTACTCCAGTTGGTGCCTTGATCGTCGGCGTTGACGATGGTGCGCACCGGCGGTTTGTAGAACTGGATCTTCAGACCCCGCTGCTGGCCCAGGGTGGCAACGGCGTGGGCCACCACCAGGTTCCAGTAGTGCTCGTCGCTGATGCCGGGGTACATCGGTGGTTGGCGGTAGAGGGCCACCGCTTCGCCGCTAGTGCCGGAACCGCCAATGCCCTGGGAGTCGGCATGGCCGGCCATCACCAAGATGGGGATGTCGCGGCTGACCGCCCGCATGCCGACCCAATCCTTGCGCAGGGGGCTGCGCGGGCCGGTGACCGGGTGATAGGGCAGGGATTGGTTGCCGGCTTGGTTGGGCTGGACGGTACGCAGCACCATGGGTTGCTGCTGGGCCCTGGCGACCAGGGGCAGCGTGGCGCTGAGCAGCAGGCCGGTGGCGACCAGGCGGCGGAGGTGCATGGACATAGGGGGGTCACATTGGAGAACGGAGCAGGGCGCCGTCGCTGGCCAACCCAAGACGGGGACCCAGTTCGGCTTCCATGGCGATCAATTCGTCGCGGTGGGCGCGCAGCTTGAGGCTGCTGACTGGAGCGCTGTCTTCACTGATGAGACGCACCTCCAGGTTTTCGTTGCGGGTCGCCCGGCGCCAGTAAACCAGACCGGCCAGGGGGCCAAGGGCCGCCAGGCCCAGGCTCCACCAGCCCAGGGCGGGTTGGAGCTGGCGTAAGACCAGGCCCAGGCAGCCGGCGCCGATGCCCGCCAGGACGGAGAGCAACACCGCCAGGGGACGGCTGGCCCGTACCTGGCCGCGAAAGCTCAACCAGCGCCGGTCGGGATCACTGGACTCGGCACTCCAGCCGCGGTCCAGCAGCCACTGGGTCAGCCCCTGCAACACTTCCAGGGGCGGGCGGGGCGAATGGACCTCCACCACCGTGGTGCGGTCCTTGCTGGCGGCGCGCAGAAAGAACACCAGGCCGATGGCTAGCAGCAGGGTCAGCAGCAGGGTGGAGCCCGGAATGGGCATGGAGGCGACGACCGCAAAGCAGGCATTCTGTAACACATAAGTCCCAGCTGCGACGCTGCCCGGGAGTCGGCTGGGGGAGCATGGGGGCCCCCCCCCCGGCCCTGCGATGACCCAGACCCCCGCCCCATCCCCCGCCGCCGCCTCAGGCAATGGCCCCGCCCATCAACCGCCGCCGACCCGTTTTGCCGTGTTTGATGGCGACCTGGATGACGACTGGCTGGCCCTCTATGGCGGCGCCAGGGCCCTGGCGGTGGATACCGAAGCCATGGGACTGGTGCACGGCCGGGACCGGCTCTGCCTGGTGCAGCTTTGTGATGAGCGGGATCACACCTGTTGCATCCGCATCGCCCGGGGCCAACGGGCGGCGCCCCGGCTCAAGGCCCTGCTCGAGAATGCCGCTGTCGAGAAGGTGTTCCACTTCGCCCGTTTCGATCTGGCGGCCCTGGCCGAGGGGCTGGGGATCAGCGTGGCGCCGTTTTTCTGCACCAAGGTGGCCAGCCGGCTGGCCCGCACCTACAGCCCCCGCCACGGGCTCAAGGATGTGGTCAATGAGCTGGTGGGGGTGGAGCTGGACAAGCGGGCCCAGAGTTCGGATTGGGGCCGGGTCGATGAATTGACGGAGGTCCAGCTCGCCTATGCCGCTGGGGATGTGCGCTGGCTGATCGGCGCCCGCGATCGCCTCGAAACGATGTTGCGCCGGGAGGAGCGCTGGGAGTTGGCCGAGCGCTGTTTTGCCTGCCTGCCGGTCTTCGCCGATCTCGACCGCCAGCATTTCGGCTCGGTGTTCGAGCACTGAAGGGGCGGGTTCAGTCTTCGGTCATGAAGTTTTCGTCGTTGCCGACGGCGCCCAGTTGGTCGGTGAACAGGGTGCCGTTGTCAACGCCGGCGGCCTGGGCTTCGGCCAGCATCGCTTCGGCCAGGGCGATGCGGGCGGCCAGGTCCGTGATGCCGTCCTGGGAGGCCTTGATATCCACCTTGCGGCGGGCCGCCGACTGGCTGATGCCCAGTTGGGTGGCCAACTGGCCGCAGGCGGCGTTGTAGTGGCGATCCGGGATGGCGACCATGGGCGTTGGCGAAGGCAAAGGGTTGGGCTGAGTTCGGCCCCGCTGCCATCATCCCCTGCCCCCCCGGCCCTTGGGGGCGAGCAAATGGGCCTGCACCAGTTCGGCAAGGCGGTTGCTGCCGCCGGAGGGGCCCATGCGGCGCCGCCCGATTGCCCCAAGCTGCCGGCAGCGGGCCCCATCGTCCAGCAGGGCGATGAGCTTCTGGGCGAGGTCGGCGCTGGAGTGGCAGGGCTCGACGGCACCCCCCAGCAGCCGGCTCTGGCGCCGGGCAAAGCCTGCCTTGAACTGGGGACCGGGCCCCGGCAGCGATAGGGCCGGCACCCCCAGCCCCACCAGTTGCTCGGTGGCCGTGCCGGCGGTGGCCAGGCCCACTTCGGCCAGGGGAGCCCAGGCGGCGAATTGCTGCGGGCCCAGCAGCAGCCGCAGCGGGCCCCGGCCCCAGGCGCTGGCGGCGCCACTGCCGGCCGGCAGCGCCCGGGGCCGGAAGCCGGCGGCCTCCAGGAGGGGGGCCAGCTGCTGGGGGCTGGGGAAGGATCCCAGGGCCACCAACACCGTGAGGGCTTGCCCCGCCAAGCCGGCCGGTCGGTCATCACCGGGGCCAGCGGGGAGGGCGCCCAGCAGCCGCTCCAAGTTGTGCAGGGCTTCGGGCGCCCGACTGCCCGGCAACAGCAACACGCGCCGCTGGCCGTCCAGCCAGGCGGGCAAGGGGGGGAAGGCGCTGAAGCCATCCATCATCGGGTTGCCCGGCGCGTAGGCCCGCACCCGGTGGCCCCGCAGGCCCCTGGCGGTGAGCGCATCGCGCACGGCGACCAGGCGGCAGCGGGGCCGGCCCATCAGGGCCCATTCCCAGGGATCCCACTCGCTGCCCTTGCTGCGGTGATAGGCGTCGGCCAGGGGGCTGGCCCCCCAACCGGCCGGTGGGATCGAGCGCCAGGTGTAATCGCTTTTGGGGGTGCCGACAAAGCCGTAGGGGCCGCCGCCGGCCCAGGCCAGCAGCAGGGGCAGCAGGTCGCCCACCGCCAAGACGGGGTCCCCTGTCTGGCCCCAGCGGCGCACCAGGCGCCCCTGGCGCCAGCTGAGCTGGGCCAGGCCGGCGCCGAGGTCTTGCAGCAGGCCCGAGACGCTCTGGTTGCTGAAGCCGCCGCTGGGCAGGGGGCGGCGGGGGCCATAGCGCGCCAGCAGCCCCTGGCGCTCGGCGCTGTCAAAGGCGGAGCCCACCCCCACCAGGGGCATCACCAGCAGCTGCAGGCCGGGCTGGCGGGCCTTGAGGGCCCGCATCACCTGCAGGGCGATCAGATCTTCCCCATGGCCGTTGCTCAGGACCAGGAGTCGGTGGGGCATGCCATGGCTGATACGATCCGCTGCAGGGAGTTTGCTCCCCGGCGGCGGCATGGCCAAGTGGTAAGGCAGAGGATTGCAAATCCTTTATCCCCAGTTCGAATCTGGGTGCCGCCTTTCGATTTTACAAAAACGAATCGATATTTAGGTGGTGTCTAAAGAGATTCTCTGACTTGCTTCAGCAACGCATTTGGTGTTGTTACCTCTCGTCCGTTCGTTGTTTTGAATCTGCTTAAGGACACCTCGAAAAATGCCAGTTCCCTTTCGCCCCGAGACGCGAGAGGGAACTGGCAACATTGATTTTGCTTGCTAGCTGTGGCAAGTCAGATGCGATTTTTCGAGTTAGCCCTAAGCGGAAGGTGATTAGGGATATTGCTCTGAGGCTCTAAGAGGTTCCCAGGATTCACCTTCTCACCATCCTTCAGCAGGTTGCTCCCGAGGCACCCTCTTCTTCCAACCGCATCCTGGGCGTCCTTAGGCATTCACAACGCCTTCCAATCGCTCTCAGAGAGCATCTAAGTCCCCCCAGCTCTATGCTGGTGGCACAAATCGGCGCTCCAAACACCTACATGGTGGTGACCACCCTGCTCCGAGGGCACCTTCTGGGCACCCCCCAAAAGCGTCGAACGGTTCAGTCAGACCCTGAAGGGGATCTGAGCGCGTAGCGGTAAGCAGTCCTAGAGGCGCAATGGTTGCGCTTCAGCATACGGTTCTGGATCAGCACCTAGGAGACGACTTGTGGCAGCTGAAACCCGATTACGGAGGCGGTCAAGGTATAGTCCTGCAACTTCCCCCTGAAGCGGTATGTCAGCAGTAGCAAACCCGCCTCAGACACTTTATAAATCTACTGAAGTAAAAAGCAAATATCGCCCAGAAATTGATGGCCTAAGGGCATTTGCCGTGGTTGCCGTAATCATCAATCACTTCAACAAGGATCTGCTGCCAAGCGGATATCTGGGTGTTGATATTTTTTTTGTGATCTCTGGGTATGTGATCACTTCATCGCTGGCGGGCAGAGAGTCCAAGAATTTTCTGGACTTTGTCACTGGGTTTTATGAACGGCGCATCAAGCGCCTAGTGCCCCCGCTGGTGGTTTTTGTCCTAATCACCAGTGTGCTTATCTGCCTGGTCAATCCAAACCCTGGTACCGACTTAACAACAGGAATATGCTCGCTATTTGGAGTGTCAAATCTGTTTTTATTCAAGAACTCGACCGACTATTTTGCACAATCTACAGAACTTAACCCCTTTACACACACTTGGTCACTTGGAGTGGAAGAGCAGTTCTATCTGCTATTCCCATTTCTAATCTGGTTCTCGGGATTCGGGCAGCAAACAGTAAAAGGTGCAAGAAACCTGTTCTTCTGGGTCGGGGCACTGACTATTGCTTCACTTGTCAGTTTTATTTACCTGTATCAGGTCAATCAACCCGCTGCTTACTTCCTAATGCCCCCGCGTTTTTGGGAGATGGCAGCAGGATGCCTCCTTTTTATCGGCTTTCAGAAGCGGACAAGCATTGAGCAAGCACTTGAGCAAATTCCCCCAATGCTTGTTTTGGCAGCGATGGTCGGGGTGATGTTCCTTCCACTATCAGCAGCAGTTCCAGCAACCATTAGTGTTGTAGTGCTGTCAGCAATTCTGATTGCTTGCCTGAAGCAGGGTACTGGCGCTTACGAGTTGTTGACTCTTGAAAAGGTTGTATATGTTGGTCTAATTTCGTATTCTCTTTACTTGTGGCACTGGACGGTTCTTTCCATTAGTCGCTGGACTATTGGTATTCATTGGTGGTCGGCACCACTACAGTTGTCAATAATGTTGCTTTTGGCAAGCCTTTCCTACAGATTTATTGAGACGCCATTGCGCCGATCCAGCACTTTCAATCGAATTGGTGTGGTTGCGCTGGGAGTAGTTAGCGTTTTTTTGGTAATGCTCGCGGCACTGGGAGTAAATGCATCCAGAAAATCGCTTTTTCTAGGAGGGAAGAATTTATATGAAGATAACCGACTATATTCCTCTCTTGACCTGCTCGGTAATTCAGGACGAAGACTAATCGTTTTAGGTGATAGTCACGCGGGAGCAATCGGTGCCCTCCTGGAGGAATTGAACAAAAAAGATGGGTTCTCGATCAAGATGCACTCCAGAGGTGCGGGCATCCCTGGTATCAACGGCGAGAACCCAACCGAGTTCAAAGTCAAAGCACTCAACCACTACAAAGATAACTTGAGTGCCAAGGATTCAATTGTTCTGGTTACGAATTATCAAGGCATTAATGAAACCGATAGAATCGAATTGATGGACGAAGAGAAGGTTGTATCACTTGCTAGTCATAGGGACATTTCAGTAATCCTTTTCCGCCCGATACCTTACTTCGATAATCTCAGACCTTATAGGGAATGCTACGCCGCCTGGTTCAGACCCTTCGCGAGGGAAGAAGCGAACTGCAAATTAAGGCGAGAACGGGCACTATTTGAGCGTAAATTCAAAAGGGTCATAGAAGCACAAAATGCTCTTGCTTCACGGTACCCAGGAACAGTAATAATATTTGATGCATTTTCTCAATTGTGCCCACAACTGGAGAAAATCTGTTCAAGTTTTGATGGAGTCGGTTACCTTTACAAAGATGATGACCATATCAGCGCATATGCTGCGAGAAAAATGAGGGGTGCGTTCTTGAAGATGTTGCGTCATTCAACTGTGCCATTGACTGGCAATATCGAACCTGAGCGATAGGGGTGCATAGTCACTCTTAATCCTCTCTTGCAAATCCTCATCAAGCAGTCCAGGACCCACGTGATCTTGAGCGCCAGAACAGGAATGGTGCTGGCGGTGTTTTGTCGCCTGTTTATCCCAAGCGGGTGATAGTGCTTGATGTCACTGCCGCCTGAAGCGCCAACGGATTGGCCTAACTGTCCTTTCCTGCCATCAGCATTAGGCAAAGGCGCCCATAGGCGTTATAAAAACCGAACGGAAATCAAACCATCCCTCCAAAGCACGAATACTGGCATTTGAGCGTTCCAAAATACTGTACGGATGCTCCTGTTTCCAGGATACCCTTGTTTTGTATCAGTGAGTCCATGTTTATGGGCATTTTTGGGAGTTTTCGATGCATTCGCCCCAGTTCGAATCTGGGTGCCGCCTTTTTTAAGTGTTATCAAGGGCAATGGAATGTTTGCTGAGCACTGGTATTGCGGTATGCGAGCGACTGTATTGTACATCTGGCTCTAAGAATCAGCGGGAGGCGTGATGGAAAACCTGAATTGGGGCTATATCCAACTGGGTCTGGTCGCCCTTGCCTTTGGCGGTCTTCAGGTCTGGTGGATTGGCAGCACCCTGAGGAAACGCGATTTGGCACGGCCTCTGAGCGAGGGCGCATTCCGCAAGTCCCT
>CAMCQR010000032.1 GCA_945877115.1 Synechococcus sp. UW140
CCCGCAGGGCCAGTAGGGCCTTGTCGCCGGTCACCAGGGTCTGGGCCAGGCCAAGCCGCAGCGCCGCCAGCAGGGTGCCGAGCACCGGCAGGTCGGCGTGATCCGTCAGTTCGTTCTCCACGACAGCCTCCGGCTCCACAAGTTCGGCCAGGATCGCCAGGGCATCGATCAGATCGTCGCTGGCCTCAGGTGTCAAACCATGCCGGTGGGCCAGCCTGGGCAGGGTGCGACGCAGCTCAGCGAGGATGAACTCCGATAGCACCACCCCCAGGCTGGACATCGTCAGCCCGCCGCGCGGCTGGCCGCTACTGCGGCATCGATCTCAGCCAGGCCCTCGGCTTCCGGCACCTGGGCGTAGCCCGCCTCAATGCGCTGGCATAGCCCGTCGAAACGGGCCTGCAGGCGTCGGATCCGCTCAAACAGACGGGCATCCACCAGGGCCGCCACGGGTTTGCCATCCCGCTTGATCACGATGCTGTCGTGGCGATACTGCACCTGGTTGAGCATGTCGCCCAGGTTCTGGCGGAAGCTGACGGCACTGGCTTCGCTGATCATCGCCCCACGATCCATAGAACCCACAAGATCAGCATGACCGATAGGGTCACACTGGGCAAGCGGCGACCCCGCAGTCGAGCCGGGCTGCGGCTCGATCCATGGGCACCACCGCCGACCTGCCGGATCTGAATGTCTGGCTGGCGTTGGCCTGCCCCGCCCACAGCAGACGGCCGGGCATGGGTTCCGCCCGGCGCCGGGCGGCCCCTTAGCGTCGAGCGGCCGCTTGTTCCACCGGGCCGTGTGACCCGGAATCCGCTTTGGCGATCCCTCCTGCGACGGACCGGCATGACACGGCCTCAGCCGCCCGGGCCGCTTCCGCCGTTGAAGTGATCGGCGTCGACCTGGGCGGCACCGCCATCAAGCTGGGACGCTTTGATCACCAGGGGCACCTGCTGGCCGAACTGGAGCTGCCCACCCCCCAGCCGGCGGTGCCCGGCGCCACCTGCATGGCGATCGTCGAGGCCGTCGCCCTGCTCGATCCAAACCACCGCGCCGACCGGGTTGGCATCGGCCTGCCGGGCCCCACCGACAGCCAGGGGCGGGTGGCACGCATCGCCATCAACCTGGAGGGGTGGCGCGAGGTGCCCCTGGCCGAATGGCTCGAACCCCAGCTGCAGCGCCCCGTCACCCTGGCCAACGATGCCAATTGCGCCCTCGTGGGCGAGGCCTGGCAGGGGGCGGCCCAGGGCCATGGCGATGTGCTGCTGCTCACCCTGGGCACCGGCGTCGGCGGGGCCGTCCTGCTCGACGGGCGCCTGTTTCTGGGCCACCGCGGCGCCGCCGCCGAGCCGGGACTGATCAGCGTCAATCCCGAGGGTCCGCCCTGCCGCAGCGGCAACCGGGGCTCGTTGGAGCAGTACTGCAGCATCGCCGGCCTGGGCCGGCTCAGCCCCCTGCCGCCCCAGGAGCTGGAACGGCGGGCGGCGGCGGGCGATGCCGAGGCCCTGGCCGTTTGGGCCGCCTACGGACGCTGGCTGGGGATTGGCCTGAGCTCGTTGCTGTATGTGCTGACGCCGGAGCTGGTGCTGATTGGGGGGGGCCTCAGCGGCGCCGCCGACCACTTTCTGCCGGCCGTTTGGCAGGAAGTGGAACAACGGGTGCTGGCGGTCAGCCGCGAGGGGCTGGCCATCCGCCGCTGCGCCCTGGGCAATGGGGCCGGCCGCCTGGGGGCCGCCCGCCTGGCCCTGGAGCGCCTGGGCTGAGTTGCGGCTGGCGGCAGACGAGGGGACCCTTTGCTTGGGATAATGACCCCATGGTGACCTCCTCCCCGATCGACGCTGCGGCCCCCTCGCCCCCCGATCCAAGCCCGGAGCTGCTGGCCCGGGCCGCGGCGGTTCGACGCGCCGCCCTGGACCTGGGCCGGTTAGCCAACACCGAACGGCAGGAGGCCCTGCAGGCCATGGCCGACGCGCTGCAGCGCCACAGCGAAACCATTCTGGCCGCCAATACCGCCGACCTCGAACGGGCCGCCGCCGACGGCCTGGCGCCCACCCTGATGGCGCGGCTGAAACTGGATGGGGCCAAACTGGCGGGCGCCATCGCGGGCGTGCGCCAGGTGGCGGCCCTGGCCGATCCGGTGGGTCGGCGCCAATTGCATCGCGAACTGGATGCGGGGCTGGTGTTGGAGCGCATCACGGTGCCCCTGGGGGTGGTGGGGGTGATTTTTGAGGCGCGGCCCGATGCGGTGATCCAAATCGCGGCCCTGGCGATCCGCTCGGGCAATGGGGCCCTGCTCAAGGGAGGCCGGGAGGCAGCGGGCAGCGCCGAGGCGATTCTGAGCGCCATGAAGGAAGGCCTGGCGGCCAGCGCCGTGTCCCCGGCCAGCCTGGAGATGTTGACCAGCCGCCAGGAGAGCCTGGCGATGTTGAAGCTGGACGGATTGGTGGACCTGATCATTCCGCGCGGCTCCAATGCCCTGGTGCGCTACATCCAGGACCACACCCGCATTCCGGTGCTGGGCCACGCCGACGGCATCTGCCATCTCTATGTGGATGCCGCCGCCGATGGCCAGCAAGCCCTGCGCCTCGCCCTGGACAGCAAAACCCAGTACCCAGCGGCCTGCAATGCCATCGAGACCCTGCTGGTGCACCAATCCATCGCCCCCCGCTTTGTGCCGGCAGCGATCGCCATGTTCACAGCGGCTGGTGTCGAGCTGCGGGGCGATGAGGCCGCCTGCTCCCTTGGGGTGCAGCTGGCGGCCAGCGAAGAGGACTGGGGCACCGAGTATTCCGACCTGATCCTCAGTGTCAAGGTGGTTGCCGACATGGACGCCGCCCTCGCCCATATCGCCCGCTACGGCTCCCGCCACACCGACGCCATTTGCACGGACGACGACGGCGTCGCCGAACGCTTCCTCAAATCGGTGAACAGCGCCGGCGTTTACTGGAACTGCTCCACCCGCTTCGCCGATGGCAACCGCTACGGCTTCGGCGCCGAGGTCGGCATCAGCACCCAGACCCTGCCGCCGCGGGGTCCGGTGGGCCTGGAGGGTCTGGTCACCTATCGCTACCTGCTGCGCGGCGATGGCCATGTCGCCGGCGATTACGCCAGCGGCGCCAGCCTGTTCACCCACCGCGAGCTGCCGCTTTAGGGCGATCCTTCGATCAAGCCCGGGCCCTCAGGGCAAGGCCTGGTCCCGGGCCATTAGGGCAAGGCCTGATAACGACGACAGGTCTTGGCCGCCGCCCGGCCCACCGGAGTGGTGGGGTTCGTCAAGATGGGGTGTATCTTCAGCTCCTGACAGGCCATCCGCACTGCTTTAGCCGTTGGGTAATAGATCCGCAGGGTGCCGTTCTCCCCGGCGCTCACCAGGTCTCCGTTGGCCAGCTCAAGCAGGCTCCACAGGGTTCCTTGAGCCGTGGGAAACCCAGCAACCACCGGCTTGCCCTGCCGCCAGATCGCCATACGCCCATCGCGACCACCGATAATCAGATCGCCATTGGCCCGCTGCGACAGGCTCCACACCCCACCCAGGCCCGTGGTCACCGGGAGACCGAGGGGTTGACCTTCTCGCCAGTAGCGCAGGCTGCCATCCCAGCCTCCGCTGACCACATCGCCGTTGCTGAGTTGGATCAACGTCCAGATCGCCTCCTGACCGGTAGCGATGGGGCCACCAACCGCTACCCCATCCTGCCAAAATCGCAGGCTGCCCGAACGGCTGCCGGTCACAAGCTGGCCATTGGACAACTCCAACAGGCTCAGGATCTCCCCCTGGCCGGTCTGGAGGGTGGGCCCCAGCTGCCGGCCATGGCGCCAGCGTTTCAAGCTGCCATCACTGCCGGCGCTGACCAGATCTCCATTCAGCCGTTCAATCAGTTTTCGCACCTTCCCCTGTCCGGTGACGATCGCGGCGCCATGGGGCCGGCCCTGGTGCCAGAAACGGAGGGTGCCATCGTCTCCAGCACTGGCCAGCAAACCGTTATGGCGCGCCAGCAGGGTCAATACCCGACCTTGGCCGGTGGCCAGGGGTTGGCCCAGGGGCTTGCCATCCAACCAGAAACGCAGGAACCCATCACTCCCCCCACTGACCAGGACGCCGTTGTCCAACTCCACCAGGGCATACACGGCGCCAAGGCCAGCCTTGATCGGTTGCCCCAAGGCATCCCCCAGGCGCCAACGCCGCACCGTGCCATCACTTCCCCCAGTGATGAATTCACCGCTGTCAAAAGTATCCAGGCTCAACAGGGCCCCTTGGCCGCTGGGGATGGCGCTACCCACGGGCTTCCCCGCCCGCCAACGCCGAAAACTCCCATCCCGACCGGCGCTGACCAGATCCCCATCGGCCATCTCCACCAGCAGGGAGATCTCCCCCTGTTCGGCGTTGATCACCGTGCCAACGGGCACCCCATCGCGCCAACGCCGCAAGCTGCCATCACGGCCACCGCTGACCAGCTCGCCATTGGTCATGCCGATCAAGCTGACCAGTTCGCCCTGGCCGGTGGCTAGAGGCGGGCCCAGCGGCTTGCCCTCCCGCCAACGGCGCAGGCTTGCCTCCCTGCCGCCGCTGATCACTTCCCCATTCGGCAATTGGGCCAGGCTGATCACGGCCCCCTGCTGCGCCTGGATTGCAGGACCCATGGCCTGGCCATGCCGCCAGAACTTCACGGTCCCATCCAGGCCGCCGCTGAGCCAATCCCCATTGTTGAGTCGGATCAGGCTCAACACCTGTCCCTGGCCCGTAGGGATTGGCGGACCCAGGGGCTGGTTCTGGCGCCAGCGGCGCAGCGTGCCATCGGTGCCGGCTGTGATCAGATCATCGTTCTCCAATTGGAGCAAATTCTTCACAGCTCCCTGCCCCGTCGCCACCGCCGGCCCCGCCGGCAAGCCGGTCCGCCAATGCCGGAGGGTGCCATCCTGCCCACCAGTAACACCGACTCCGGAAGAGTCCTGGGCATTGCTCCAGATGGCGCCCTGACCAGTGGCAAAGGAATCGATCTGGGAATTGAGACCCGTGGCCTGCGTCAACTTGACGGTGATCTCAAAAGCCTCTTTGGGGTCGATACGCCCGATCAAGGCCAAAGCATTGAGCATGCTTTGAACCGGATCAATCGCCAGCTGCGTGATCGCTTGAGCGTCGTAAACGGTGTTCTGTAGTTTCCATTTTTTGAATATACCTGTCACCGCCTCAATCGTGGCCACGGTGGATAAAATCATCAAGGCCACAAGCACCTGTTTGCGGCGGCGCCGCTGCCGTTTCTGTCGGCTCTGGTCGGCCTCGAGGCTGGCCTGAACAAAAAGGCGCACGTCCGCGTTCATCTGCTGGGGACGTTCGACCAGCCAATGCTGGGCACGGCTGAGCATCAGGCCGTTCAACAGGGCCGAAGCAGGCTTATTCGCCTGCTGCCAATCCCGCAGACCCTGCTCCAGTTGCTGGTGACCCACCAGAAAATCCTTGGCCCCGTTCAACCAACCGGTGAGCAGGGGCCACTTGCGCAACAGGGCCTCATGGGCCACCTCCACCATCCGTTCCCCATCCGGCTGCCGCAGCCGGATGACCAGCAGCCGGGCCTCCACCAGCCGCTCCAGGACCGGCCAGGCGTCGGGGGGCAGGTCGTTCCAGCTCGCCGGCCGCCGCACGAAATCCCCCTGGGTGTTGACCCGCACCATGGCCGGCACAAAGGCCTCCTGCAGGGCCCGCAGTTGCCGATCGGTGGGTTGCAGGGCCGCCAGCACCCCATCGGCAGCCCGCCGCACCGAATTTTCGAGGGGTGTTAGGCCGGCGGCGACGTCACCAAAGGACTGGTAATCGGCCAGGTTGAAACGGCGGCTCTTGCCAAATCGCTCATAGAGTTCGCGCAGGGCGAAGGCAAGCAGGGGCAGGGCATCTTCCGTGCGGCAATCGGCCAGGGCCGCCTGGACAAAACCGGGCTCCACCGTCAGTCCCGCCACCTGGGCCGGCCCCTCGATCACTGCGGCGATCCGGGCCAGGGGCATGGGGGCCAGGGGCATGGTTTCAAACGCAACGCTGAGGTCCGCCGCCCGTTGCAAACGGCCCAGAAATTCCGAGCGCAGGGTCAATACCGCCGTAAAGGGCAAATCGGTGGCCATGGCGGCACTGAGGATGCGCAGGAAGCGCCCCATCTCCTCCGCCTCCACCAGGGTGAACAACTCCTCGGCCTGGTCAATCGCCAGCACGAGCCGCGCCTCCGGGGCCGAGGCTTTGAGGCGCAGATCGGTAGCAACGTGCGCCAACCAGGCGGGCAGGCGATTCGCCGCTTCCGCCGCCAGCATGGGCTGCAGCACCTGGATGTCCCAGTCCGGTCCTAGCCCCAGGCCCAGGGCCAGGACCTGGGCCAGCTGCTGGGTGGGATGGCTCTGGGGCCGCATCGGATCGAGGGGCAACCACTGCCGGCCGCCGTGGGCCAACCGGGGCAGCAGTCCGGCCCGCAGCAACGAGGATTTGCCGGAACCGGAGTCCCCCAGCAGGACAAACAGGGAGGGACCGCCGTAGGTGCGCACCATCGTCAACCGTTCGGCCAGGGCGGCGATCTCCTGGTCACGGCCGAAGTAGACCGCCGCATCCTCGGCCTCAAAGGCCATCAATCCGGGGAAAGGCGGGCGACGGGGATCCCAGTCAAAGCCTCCCTGGCGATAGAGGGCCAACTCCTCCAGAACCCGTCGCAGCTGCTCCAGGCCCTGCTCGCGGTTTTGGCCGAGGTCAAGGCGCTGCAGGTCGGAGGCCACCGGCAGCAGCCCACCAGCCTCCTGGGATTCGATCACCTGCAGAATCGGTTTTCCCAAGGCGCGGGCCTGAATATATTCGGCGAAACACCAACGCGAGGCCTCCCAATTGGGAGTCTGCAAAATTAAAATTGCCTGACAGGTTGTAAGTTCACGATATAAAGTTTTCTCCCAGTCAGCCCCCGGTGGGATGCCGGCATGCTTATCAAAATCTAGAAAAGGAACATCAAATCCCTGGGTCTCTAACCATTGCTTCATCCAGGCAGCCGCAGCGTTATCGCGGCTGGAATGGGATAAAAATACCCGTGCCATCGCTACTGGACAGGCTTCAAACCGTCATCATCCATAGGGCTTCAGGGTTCGACCAGGGGGGCTATTTACTGAATCTGTACGGGCATCCTGCCAGCCACAACCAGGCTTGGCCAGCCAAGGCCAACCAGCCGCTGCATCGACCAGGAATTCGGCCATGATTGTTCCATCCCAGGACCACCATGGCCTTCCCGATCGGACCGGTGTCACCGCAGGAGCTCCAGGCCCTGCATCACGCCGTCCGTCAGTTGCTGCAGTCCTGGAGCGTCCTGATCTGCTCTCCTTGCCAGGCCCTGCGCCACCAACTGCTGCTGGAACCCTGGATGCGGATCACCCAGCCCCTGCACCAGCTGAGTGTGTGTTCCACAAGCCAGGAGGCTCGCCAGTGGATCGGCGGCAAATCCACCAAAGTGATCGTGCTGAGTGCCGATGTGCTGGACGACGGTCCCGTACTGCCGTGGATGGCGGAACTTCAACACAGTCCCCACCCGCCCCTGCGGTTGGTCTGTCTCAAGGAGCCCCATCGGGTGACTCTGAAGGCCCTGCAGGCCGCCGGCCCGGGAACTGCTCAGGAGCGGTTCAGGCCTCGATGAGCTGAGCCCCCGCGAGCTGGAAATTCTGCAACTGGTCGCCGAGGGTCTCACCAATGGCGCCATCGCCACCCGGCTCGGCATCGCCGAAGTCACGGCCCGCGACCATCTGCGCCACATCCAGCAAAAACTCCACGCCGCCAACCGCACCGCCGCCGTTGTCCAGGGCATCCATCTGGGCTATCTGCCCTGGCGCTCCCCCTTTATCCGGTGCCGGATCTCGATGGACTGGCGCGAAAGCATGGCGTGGGTCTGTTCACCCTCGCCTTTCTGCAAGCCACCCCTACCGGAGAAGCCGCCTGGGGTGGCTTGCCGACCCTCTCCCTGACCAGCACCAACGACCAGGCCGTGGCGATTCGCCGCGAAATCGGTGAGCTGCGGGTCGCAGTGCCGCCGACCTGGCCGCCTCCTATGGCAACACCGTCGACACCCTGGCTCTGAATCGTCTCGATTTTGATATCGAAGGCGCCGCCATCGCCGACAGCAAAGCCAACCTCCTGCAGAGCACGGCCCTCGGCCTGCTGCAGAAGAGCCGTCCCGACCTGGAACTCTGGTACACCCTGCCGGTGCTGCCCCAAGGGCTGACCCGGGAAGGGCTGACGGTGGTGGGCCAGGCCCTCGATGCCGCCAATAGCAGTTATCAACAACTCAGCAGCCTGTTTGCGACCCATGGCCTCGGCTTTGGTTGGAATCAGTTGGGAATGACCCCGATGATCGGCGTCAATGACGTCATTACGGAGGTGTTCACTCTCGCCGATGCCCAACAGGTCGAGGACTGTGCCCGCAGCAAGGGCCTGGGCATGCTTTCGATGTGGTCCCTGGCCCGGGACACCCCTGGCCCCATCGGTCAGGTGGGCCCCAGCAACTCCGGCCTGGCGGTCCCGGCCGGCAGCGCTGGCCGCCCCAGGCGGGGCCACCGCAGGGGGCTCCACCCTGCCTGCGGATCCCCTGATCCATCGCACCATCCGTGTGGCGGCCATCTCAACGGCGCTGACGGCCGACGCCTCCGGGTCCGAACGCTTCCAGCTGTCCTATGCCTGGGGCCGTCGGCTAACCATCAGTGACTTTGATCCGGCCCACGACGTTCTCGATCTGGGCGGCTTCTGGGCGGAGGGTCGCCAGGCCCGGGTGCAGGCCAGCGGCACAGGTAGCGAGGTCTGCCTTGATTTCAACCAGCAACAGGTGTTGCTGCCGGGGGTGGCTGCCGCGGCCCTGACCCCCCAGGTGCTGGCGATCTGGCAGGGGTAAACAACGGCTGATTCACCACATGGCGGGGCCGGCCCGCCAAAATCGCGGCCACATTGGCGGCCACCTCGGCAATCAGCCGCTGCCGTGCCGCCTTGGTGGCCCAGGCGATGTGGGGGGTGATCACGCAATTGGGGGCGTGCAGCAGGGGGTTGGACGCCGGGGGGGGTTCTAGGGTCAACACATCCAGTCCGGCCCCCCCCAGGCGTCCCTGATGCAGGGCTGCCGCCAGGTCGGTTTCGTTGATCAGGGCGCCGCGACCGGTGTTGATCAACAGGGCGGTCGGTTTCATCAAAGCCAAGCGTTCGGCATTGATGAGCTGGCGGGTCTCGGCGGTCAGAGGACAGTGCAGGCTGACCACATCACTGCGGGCCAATAGGGAAGCCAGATCGGTGGTGTTTGGCCCGGGGGTACGGCGATGGATCAGGACCTCCATCCCGAAGGCCTCGGCGATGCGAGCCACCGCCGCCCCAATGCGCCCCATCCCCACCACTCCCAGGGTCTGGCCGGCCAACTCCCGCAGGGGACCGTCCCAGTAACAGAAATCCTCAGCATTACTCCAATGTCCCTGGTGCACGCCGGTGTTGAGGCTGCCGGTGCGGTTGGTCAGTTCCAGGAGCAGGGCAAAAACAGCCTGGGCCACGGAGGCGGTGGCGTACTCGGGCACCTGGCAGAGGGGCAGACCCCGGGCCGCCGCCGCCAGCCCGTCCACCACGTCATGGCCGGTGGACAACATGGCCACCCCTTTGAGAAGGGGCGCTGCGGCGAATTCAGCCTCCCCCAGGCGGGTCTTGTTGGTGATGACAACCGTGGCGCCGGCCATCCGTTCAGCGACAAGGGAGGCTGGTGTACGGGGATGGACGTGAAGGGCACCGAGCCGCTCCAGGGGCTGCCAGGAAAGGTCCCCAGGGTTGGTGGTGTGGCCATCGAGCACGACCAAGCTGGAGCTGCCGGTTCCGGTGCTCACCGCTGGCTACCGCGCCGGGGGAGTTCGGGGCGCTGGATGTCCCGGTCGCGGCGGAACAGGCCATCCAGGTAGTGGCGGGCCACAGCCCGGTCCTCGCAACCGTGCTGGAACAGAAACCCTGCCAGGGCTGCCTGCATCAGGCGGTATTGATCCCACTGGGGATGGAGAGAGATGAAGTCGCGCATCGCCGAGAAGAGGTCTTCCGGCATCTGGTTCTCGATGCTCACCGTGCAAGGGGCGTGATCGGGAATCTGGGTCATACGGCTCACTTCAAGGACCCCCCCATCAGGCCACGGCGAGGCCCCTGCCGTCAAAGCGACCCGATCCGGCAATGTCTCATGCGTCTCACTCTTGGAAAGGGTGCAAGCCGTCTGGTCGCAGACGGGTCAATTTCGCAGAAGAACCAGGGAGGAATCCCCCAGGGATCGTCAAGGGGGAGAAGGGTTTCCCACAGACCCAATCGACCCGGTCAGGCAGCGCAGCCATCAAGGCTGTCGCCTCTGGGGAAAACCCTGGGGAAGGATGGGGAAAGGACCGGACCAAGGCTGGAAAAGTTCAAGCCTCAGGATTCGTGATCAATGGCCTGGCGAAGAGAAGACCTCCGTATCTCTGCCAAGGAGGTCTTGACGGCTAGGCCGGCCGGATCACTCCTCGTCTTCGCCACCTGCGGGTACAAGGCGAATCTGCTTGCGTCCCAACTTGATCTCGAACTCATCGCCGGGATTGAGATCCAAAAGAGCGGTGTAGGCCTTGCCCACCAGCAGGTTGCCGTTGCCTTGCACCGTGGCCACATAGCTGAGCTTGCGCCCCCCCTTACCTACACCCTTGCCACTGTTGTCGCCGAGGCTGAGACCCTTGGCCTCCAGAAGGGCTTCATAGAAGGCGGTGAAGTTAAGGCGCTCCGACCCATCCTTCTTGGTGCTCACATAGCCGCAGCTACGCACCAAGTCGGATTTGGATGCATCGCCGAGTTCCTTGACTTTGGAGAGGAGATCGGGGCCGGTCAACATGATGCCTAAAAGCAATTGAGGTTCAATTCACCCTAACGCACCGAGTCCCTAATGCAAACCTGTAATGAGCTAAAGATGACACCAATTGCATCAGGGTCGCTGCTTCGCTTCCTGGGTCTGCATTGCATCGGCGTCTTGCTCTTGCCCGAGCCACTGCGATGCAATTTGCGCATTTTTTGCCTGGAACGATGGCTTCAGGCCAGGGATAAACGCAGTCGGTTCAAGGCTTCACCCACACTCAGAGCCTGAATCCAGGCCCGTGGCCGGCTGCTGCCGAAGCGCACCTCCCCACTGCGGCACCCGCCCGGCCCGGCCACGGCGATATGGACCAGACCCACCGGTTTCTGTTCACTGCCCCCCCCCGGCCCCGCCACCCCGGTGATCGCCAGGGCCCAATCACTGCCGGTGAGCCGCTGGGCCCCCAGGGCCATCGCCTCCGCCACAGGATCACTAACGGCCCCCCAACGTTCCAGGTCCAGCGGATCGACCCCCAGCAGGCCCTGTTTCACCGCATTGGCATAGGCGATCACACCGCCCAGAAACACATCGGAAGCCCCGGGCACCGCCACCAAGGCCGCCCCTAATCCGCCGCCGCTACAGGATTCGGCCACCGCCAGGGTTTCACCCCGCTGGCGCAACTTCGCGAGCACCACCGAAGCCAGGCTGTCGTCATCGATGCCATAACAATTCTGGCCGCTGCGCCGCCGCAGTTCGGCCTCCAGCGGTGCCAGCAAGGCGGCGGCCGTGGCCCCATCCTTCGCCCGGGCCGTCATGCGCAACTTCACCTCCCCCAGTCCGGCATAGGGAGCCAGCGTCGGGTTGTCCTGGGCGAGCAGGTCGCTCACCTGTTCGGCCAACGCCGATTCGCTGACCCCCCAGAAGCGCAACAGGCGGCTGGCGAAGACCCCATCGGCCACACCGGCCTGCCGCAACCAGGGCTCCGCCGTGGCCAGCCACATCGCCTTGAGCTCCGCCGGCACTCCGGGGAAGGTCAGCACGGTGAAGCCTTCCACGGGACTCCAGATGATCCCCGGGGCCGTGCCGGTGGGATTGGGCAGCACCTGGGCTCCCTGGGGCAGCCAGGCCTGGCGGCGGTTACTGGCGGCTACCGGGCGACCCCGTCCCGCCAAGCGTGCCTGGATCAACTCCCACACCTCAGGCCGCTCCTGGAGGGGGGTATTAAAAGCGGCGGCAATCGCCTCGGTCGTGAGATCGTCGGGGGTCGGACCCAGGCCCCCACTGGTGATGAGCACGCGAGCGCGCTGGGAGGCGTCCCGCACCGCTTGGATCACCCGTTCGCGGTTATCGCCAACCACCTCCTGGCGATAGTGCGGGACCCCCAGGGCCGCCAGCTGCTCGGCCAGCCAGCGGGCATTGCTGTTGAGAATATTGCCGAGCAACAACTCGGTGCCAACGCAAAGCAGCTCGGCTCCCTGGCGGTTGGTCGCGGAATTCGTGGTCATCAAAAGTCCTGGGCCAGGCTGCGGCGGGTCAGTACCAGGGCGCCGATCAACACGGCGGTGGCAAGCCCCAGCCAGAGAAAACGCAACTCGGCGTTGGCCACCACCAGGGCCAGGGAGGCCAACCACTGGGTGAAGGCGTAAATCAAAAGCACCGTGCGTCGGTGGCTGAGGCCGCTGCGCAACAGGCGGTGATGCAGATGGCGTCGGTCGGGATAAAAGGGCGAACGGCCTTCCCGCAGGCGCCCCATGATCACGGCCGACATGTCGGCCAGCGGTAACGAGAGAATCAACAGGGGCAGCAGCAGGCTGACGCTGGTGAGGGCCTTGGCCGGTCCGACGATGCTGATCGAAGCCAGGGCAAAGCCAAGGAAATAGGACCCGCCATCTCCCATGAAGATCTTGGCGGGATTGAAGTTATGGCGCAAAAAGCCCAGGCAAGCTCCCGCCAGGGCGGCCCCCAACAGGCCTGGGGCGCTTTGGTGCAGGCTGTAGCTCACCGAAAGCAGGGCCACGGCAGCAATGCCGCTGACGCCTGCGGCCAGGCCATCCAGGCCATCAAGCCAGTTGATGGCATTGGTGATGCCCACCAGCCAAAGCACCGTGGCCACTAGGCTGATCCAGGCCGGGAGGGTGACGACCGCACCGTGGTCCAGGAACGTGGACGGCAGATCAATACTGCCGATACGCACCCCCTGGGTCCAGACCGCCATGGCCACGGCCACCTGGCCCACCAACCGCGGCAGCGGCGGCAGGGCAAAGAGATCGTCAGCTAGCCCGATCACGAAGAAGCAGAGCGAGCCGGCCAGGGTGGTCCAAATCAACTGGTCTTTGTCGGGGGCCAAGCCCGCGAAGCCCCCCCAGGCCCAGGTCAGGGCCAACGCCAGGCTGAAGCCCGCCACGATGCCCACCCCTCCGAGACGCACCATCGGGCGCAGGTGGTGCTTGCGGGCGTCGGGGGCATCGACCAGGCCCCAGTGCAGACCCGCCCGGCGGACCAGGGGCACGATCACCGACGTCAGCAGGGCGGCGACCAGCGCCGTCAGCAGGGCGGCCGCGTTCTGGTTTTGGGCAAGATTCACGGCAAGGGACGGGCCGCCATCAGGCCGGGAGGACGGTGAGTGGGTCGGCAGCCGAGCCGATCTCAAATGGGCTGCAAGGCACGGGCGGGACCATAGAGGGGGAAACGGGTGCATAGGGCATCCACCCGTTCCCGGCAGCGCTGGGCAACGGCCCCATCGCCAGGGTGCAGGAGCCGGTCGGCGATGACATCGGCCACCTCAACGAAGGCGGCGCCATCGAAGCCACGGGTCGTCATGGCGGCGCTACCCAGTCTCAGGCCACTGGTGACAAAAGGAGACTCGGGATCAAAGGGAATGGTGTTCTTGTTGGCGGTGATGTTGACCTCACTGACCAGGCCATCGGCCACCTTGCCCGTCAAGCCAATCGAACGCAGATCCAGAAGCACAATGTGATTGTCAGTTCCGCCACTGACCACGCCGATGCCCCGCTCCTGAAGTCGGGCCGCCAGGGCCTGGGCATTGGCCACCACCTGCTGGCTGTAGGCGACGAACGCGGGTTGGAGGGCTTCGCCGAACGCCACGGCCTTGGCGGCGATGACGTGTTCCAAGGGGCCGCCCTGGGTTCCAGGGAAGACGGCCTTGTCGAACTGCTTAGCGAACTCGGCGTCGCTGCACAGGATCAGCCCTCCCCGGGGCCCCCGCAGGGTCTTGTGGGTGGTGGTGGTGACCACATGGCAGTGGGGAATGGGGCTGGGATGGACTCCGGCAGCCACCAGGCCGGCGATGTGGGCCATGTCCGCCAGCAGATAGGCCCCCACCTCATCGGCGATGGCCCTGAAGGCGGCGAAGTCGATGCTGCGGGGATAGGCGGAATAGCCACAGATGATCAGTTTGGGCCGATGCTCCAGGGCCAGCTGGCGAATGGTTTCGAAATTCAGCCGGTGCGTTTCGGGATCGACGCCGTAGTGGACGGCCTTGAACCATTTGCCACTGACATTGACCGGGGATCCATGGGTTAGATGGCCGCCATGGGAAAGGTCCATGCCCAGGATCGTGTCGCCGGGCTGGAGCAGGGCCAGGAACACCGCAAAGTTGGCCTGGGCCCCACTGTGGGGCTGGACGTTGGCCCAGGCTGCACCAAACAGTTGCCGGGCACGGTCGATGGCCATGGCCTCGATGCCATCAACGAACTCACAGCCCCCGTAATAACGCTTGCCGGGGAGACCTTCGGCATATTTGTTGGTGAGCACCGATCCTTGGGCTTCCATGACGGCCCGGGAGGCGAAATTCTCGCTGGCGATCAGCTCAAGATGGCTCTGCTGCCGATTCAGCTCGGCGGCAATCAGGTCGGCGACGGCCTTATCGCCGCTGGCCAGGGGGGTGTCGATCGAGGCAGCAACCATGGAATTGAGGTTCGATCAGCGGACGGAAGGAATGGGATCCAAGGGCAGGGAGCGGTCGCCGACGGACGGGCCGCATGCCTGACGTGCTCAATGATCGTAGGCGTCTTACGGGGACAGGGGAATGGAATCGCCAGGGGCCGGGCAAAAAAAAGTCGCCCGGAGGGCGACCGTGGAGAACAACGCGCCTGGAGAGATTCGAACTCCCGACCCTCTGATCCGTAGTCAGATGCTCTAATCCGCTGAGCTACAAGCGCTTACCCGTACATTTTCACCGCACAGGGGGCCCATCCGTCAACCGCCCGTCCCTTTCTCCCGACGCCCTCTCCCCACACCGCCATGCCCATTCGCTGGTACGGACCCGCCGATCCGACCGACCCCACCTATCTCCACTTCGAACGCATCGTCAATCTCACCCTGCATGCGGCCCTTTTCGCGGCCGTCAACAGCGGCCTCTGGTTCGTGCAGGAACTGCGACATCCATGGCACCATCTGGGCTGGCTCAGCCTCGCCTGGGCGGGGGGGCTCCTGGTGCATGGCAGCGTGGTGCTGGCGCTTCGACCCACCCCCTCCCCATGACGCTGGCCGCACGCGAACTCGACGACCTCACCCGAGCGATCGCCGATCGTCTTTACATCCAGGTGGGCGACTGGCACCTCTACCTGGGGGATGCCCACCTGGCCCAGGCCCTGGCGATCGAATGCGCCGGACGACTGGACCAGGGCGCGGGAGTCTGTGCCCGCCAGGCGCTGGAGGCCGTTCAGGTGCCCATTGGCGGTGGCGCCACCCGCCTGCCCCTCTCCCGCCTGGTGCCCGCCGGCCAGTTGCGGGACCTGGAGGAGTTGCTGGAACCGCTCTGTTGAGGAGCGGCCCGTTCCCCCGCTGGAGCACCGCTCGATAAGGTGGCTGCCTTCGCTGCGTGGCCGTGCTGATCATTGAGGTCACCAATGCCCGCGAGGTCGTAACCAAGCGCATCGGCAAGCTGGGGGGGCGGCTGATCGGCAAGGTGGTGGACGCCGAGGCCCAGGTGGAGAAAGCCCTGATCCAGGAACTGGAAACGGCCTTCCGCGATTACGGCATCGAGGCCCGCATTCTCTCGGTCGACGGCCCCAAGATCATTGGTCGCTGCCACCTGGAGCTGCCGATGCAGGTCCGCGAAGAACGCCAGGTGCGGCTGCCCTGATTCAGGCCGGCCGGCGCCGCACCAGGCGCACCAGCTCGTGGATCTCGGGGACCCCAGCCAGGGTGGCCAGACCGCCGAAGACGCCGATCGCCAGGCCTGCGCTCAATCCGTTCTGGAGCAGCAGGCCCACCAACCCCGGCGGCCAGTTCACCCCACGGGCCAGGCCCCAGGCCACCAGACCGGCCAGCAGGGAAGCCCCCAACAGCAGGGCTGTGTCCCTTCCCCAGCGGGCCAGGGGCAGTCCCCCCAGCTGACGGGAGAGCACCATCAGCAGCCCCAGACAGGTGATCACATTGACGGCCACCGTGGCCAGCACAAGGCCAGGGGCCCCGAAATTCAATTGCTGCATCTGGAGACCCCAAGGGGTCGGACCCCCTACCAGCACCCAGTCGAAGAGGGCATTGAGGCCAATGCCCCCGACCGACCACCGGAAGGGCGTGTTGGCATCGCCAAGGGCATAGAACACCCGGACCAGTACATCGCGGGCCAGGTAGGCCGGCATGCCCAGTCCGTAGGCCATCAACAGCCCCCCCACCAGGGATGCCGCCTGGTGGTCGAAGGCGCCCCGTTCGTAGACCAGGGCCACCAGCGGACCGGCTAACGCCACCATCAGGGCCCCCAGGGGCAACATGCTGGCGTTGGAAAGCATCAGCCCCTGGCGGATGCGGCTGACCAACTGGGGCCGGTCGGCGGGGGCGGTGAGCCGGGCATAGACCGGCAACAGCGGTACCAGCAAGGCATTGGAGAGCAAACCCAGGGGGGTCTGCACCAGCAGGTTGGCGTAACCCAGGCCCGCCGCCGCCCCGGCGATGCCGGAGGCGAAGAACAGATCGACGAACACATTGATTTGCAACATTCCGGAGGAGAGGGTGGCTGGCCCCATCACCGCCAGCACCTCGCGCACCCCGGGATCCTGCCAATCCCACAGCAGCCGCAGCCGGCCCAGGCCCTCCCTGGCCATGGCCGGCAACTGAATCAGCCACTGCAGCAAGGCCCCCAGCGTGGTGGATGCGGCCAGCACGATGCCGCCGTAGAGGGCGGAGGCGGGCAGGGTGATGGCACTGCCCAACTGCCACCAGAGCAGGCCGATGCCACCGATCACGGCCACGCTGGATAGCAGGGGGCTGACGGCGGGTAACCAGAACACATCGGCGGCATTGAGGGCCCCGAAGCCGAGGCCAATCAAGCCGGCAAACAGGGCCATCGGCGCCATCCAACGCAGCTGGGCCACCGCCATTTCATGGCGGGTGGCATCCATGCCTGGTCCCACCAAGGTGATCAGGGGGTCCGCCGCGACAATCAACAGCAGCGTCACCGCCACCAGGGCGGCGCCCACCAGGGTGTTGATCGCTGCCAGCACATGGGCCCCCTCCTGCCGGCTGCGGCGGGCCAGCACGCTGACCATCGCGCTATGGAAAGGACCGTTGATGCCCCCCAGCAGGATCAGAAGGAAACCAGGCAGAACGTAGGCATAGTTGTAAGCGTCATAGGCGGCGCCGACCCCAAAAGCAGCGGCGATCACTTGTTGGCGCAACAGGCCTGCCACCTTGCTGAGGGCCGTTGCCAGGGCCACCACCAGGGCAATGCGTTTGAGCGACTTCGCCATCGGCACTCCGGGGACGAGGTCCCTTCGAATCGCCCGGCAGTATGAACCCCGCACACCTCCGGGTTCCCCGGCCGATGCCGCTGACTTCCTCCGCCATCTCCCCAAACACGCCGCCGGTGCTGATCCTTGGTCCCCTGGTGGAGGGGATCCTGCTACGTCGCTACAAGCGGTTTCTGGCGGATGTGGAATTGGCCGGGGGTGAGACCGTCACGGCCCATTGCCCCAATACCGGTCCCATGACGGGCGTGCTGTGCCCTGGGGGCCGGGTGCGACTGCGCCACGATCCCTCCCCGACTCGCAAATTGGCCTGGACCTGGGAACAGGCGGAGGTGCCCGGGGCCGATGGCCAGGCGATCTGGGTGGGGATCAATACGGCCCTGCCCAATCGACTGGTGCGCGCCGCCATTGAGGCGGGCTGCCTGGAACCCTGGCTGGGCCCCATCGCCGCGATCCGGGCGGAGGTGCCTTACGGCGAAGGGCGCCGCAGCCGCATCGATCTGTTGCTGACCCCGGGGTCAGGCCCCGCTGGCGCCCCGCCTGCCGACCCTCGACCGATCTATGTGGAGGTCAAGAACACCACTTGGAGCCAGGCAGAACTGGCCCTGTTCCCCGACACCGTCACCGAGCGCGGCCAGAAACATCTGCGCGAACTGATGGCCCTGGTTCCGGCAGCCCGGGCCATCCTGGTTCCTTGCCTCAGCCGGGGGGATGTGACCCACTTTGCCCCCGGCGACACGGCCGATCCCCTTTACGGCCAGTTGTTCCGCCAGGCCCTGGCGACCGGGATGGAGGTGCTTCCCTGCCGCTTCGCCTTCAGCGCCGAGGCGATCCATTGGTTGGGACTGGCCGAGCTGCTGGAGCGCCAACCGGCCCCTCCAGGCGCCTGAGGGAACCTGGGGCCAACGGGCTCCGCCCCGCACCCATAGAGTCCATTCACCTGCCGGTCGTCCGTGGATACCCGTGCCTTCAAGCGCTCGTTGCACCATTCCGAGCGCTACAACCGCCGCGGCTTCGGCCTGGGTGAGGAGGTGGCGGGCAACCTGCAGACCGCCTATCAAAGCGATCTGGTGGCCAGCCTGCGGGAAAACGGCTACGAACTGCGGGAAGGCCGGCTGACGGTGCGTCTGGCCGAGGCCTTCGGCTTCTGCTGGGGGGTGGAGCGGGCCGTGGCCATGGCCTACGAAACAAGGCGCCACTACCCCAGTGAACGGATCTGGATCACCAATGAGATCATTCACAATCCCTCGGTGAATGACCATCTCCGCGAAATGGACGTGCAGTTCATTGCCGTGGATGAGGGCGTCAAGGATTTTTCCGAAGTCGGCACCGGCGATGTGGTGATCCTGCCGGCTTTCGGCGCCACGGTGCAGGAAATGCAACTCCTCAACGAACTCGGCTGTCACATCGTTGACACCACCTGCCCCTGGGTTTCGAAGGTGTGGAACAGCGTGGAGAAACATAAGAAACACTCCTTCACTTCCATCATTCATGGCAAGGTGAAGCATGAGGAAACCCTGGCCACCAGCTCTTTTGCGGGCACCTATTTGGTGGTACTCGATCTCAAGGAAGCCCGCCTCGTCTGCGACTATATTCTCGCCAGCGTCCATGGAAACGCCGATCGTGAGGCCTTCATGGACCACTTCGCCAAAGCTAGCTCGCCGGGTTTTGATCCAGATCGGGACCTGCTGCGACTAGGGGTGGCGAATCAAACGACCATGCTGAAGAGTGAAACCGAAGAGATCGGTCGATTGTTTGAGAGGACTATGTTGCAGCGCTTCGGCCCTAACCTGCTGGACCAACATTTTCTCGCCTTCAACACGATTTGTGATGCCACCCAGGAGCGCCAAGATGCGATGTTTGCGCTGGTTGATGAACCGTTGGATCTGATGGTGGTGATTGGTGGGTACAACTCTTCTAACACCACCCACCTTCAGGAGATTGCCGTCAGCCGTGGCATTCGTTCGTATCACATCGATACCCCCGAACGCATCGGCCCCGGTAATCGCATCGAACACAAACCCCTGGAAGCCGACCTGCAGGTGGTAAGCCCCTTTCTCCCCGATGGGCCGATCCGGGTCGGCATCACCTCCGGCGCCTCCACACCGGATCGGGTCGTGGAGGATGTGATCCGCCGACTGATCCACCTCTGTGCGCCGATCGATCAGGCCCCAGTCGTTGGGGCCGATCCTTTCCCATAAGATTGCCGCCGCTGTGCTCCCCTGGTTTCCCAGATCCAGCCCCCCATCCCTGCCACTGGAACTTCTCTCCAGCCGAGGCTGCCCTTTTCCCTGTCCCTTCTGGTTTCGCCCGTCCTGACCGATCAAGCTGCCGATTCCGGGATTGAGACGGACCAAGCTGGGGTCCGGGACACCTTGCGTCTCAGCGGGGATCCCCAGGTGCGCCGCTATGCCAGCCAGTTTGCCGATCTGATGGAAATGCGTGCCCCGGCTGATGTCGTGGGTCGTTATCTGGATCGCCACGAAGACTGGTTTCGACGCTGCGCGGCTCCCATGACCGTGGTCTCCCTGGACCGCGATGCCTATCTGCTGACCCTGGGGCGGTTTGGCAATTTCGGCTTCGAGGTCGAGCCCACCATCGGTCTGGAATTATTACCCCAGGACAACGGCGTCTACGCGATCGTGACCGTCCCGGTTGCGGAGCAAAGCCCCAAGCTGCAGGGGCTTTACGACGTTGATTTTAATGCCTCCCTGCGGCTTGACGAACCCGATCGCCAGGTCCTTGATGCGCCCACCGCCGCGGAGGTATCCAATGAGGAAGTGGACCGACTCATGGCCCACACCCTGGTGCGCTGGCAACTGGATCTGGCGGTATGGATCCGCCTGCCCTCCATGCTCAACCTCTTGCCGGATGGGCTGGTGCAGAGCAGTGGCGACCATTTACTGAAACAGATCGTCCGCCAGATCTCCCGCAAACTCACCTGGAAAGTTCAGGAGGATTTCCACGCCAGCCACGGAATCCCCTGCCCCCCCAGGCGTCGGGCCCGGTTCTGAGCAGGGGCGTCACAAGGCGGGGAGCCACTCAGGCGACTGGATTCTCCAGCACTTTGAGCAGGATCTGGGTGCCGCTGATGGCCTGCCACAGAAAGAGGGTCACCATGCCCATATTGAGACCGACATGGGCCTTGCGGGCCAACAGATTGCCCTGCTGCATCAATGGGGTCAGGGCGGAGGCCAAGGCCACCACGGAGGTCATGGCCATGCCCACCAGCAGGTGGGGCCCCACGAAAAGCTTGCCGTTATTGAGATAGGTGACGGCCATCCCCCCGAAGGTGCCCAGCACCATCAAGGCCAGCAGCAGGCTGCCCACCAGATGGTGGCGACGACCGAACTGCCCCTTGATCAGATCCTTGCGCTCCTCAGCGCTGGCGGTGCGGAGCTTCTTGGTTTTGATGCCCAGGACCATCGAATAGAACGAAAGCCCCAACAGGGCCCACATCAATAAAGGATGGAAGAAGTTGAGTTTGTAGGCCAGGGAAGGAGAGATCAGTTCAGTCATCTTCTGTTGGGGAGATGGCAGTGAAGCTACAACTGCCGACCCCCACTCGGCAGGGACAGGGGCCTTCAGTGCAGGAAGTGTCGGCGACCGGTCACGACCATGGCCAGGCCCAGGTTGTCGCAGGCGGCGATGGAATCTGTATCGCGGAGGCTGCCGCCCGGCTGGATGAACGCCGTGATGCCATGGGCGGCCGCCAGGCGCACGGTGTCATCGAAGGGGAAGAAACCATCACTGGACAGCACGGCCCCCTGGGCCGCGGCTGCGGCCGTCTCCAGGGCCGATCGGGCCGCCCCCACCCGGTTGGTCTGCCCCACACCAATGCCCAGGGTGCGTCCCCCGGCGGCCACCACAATGGCGTTGGAGCGACCGTGGCGTACCACCCGCCAGGCGAAATCCAGATCGGCCCGCTCCTGGTCGGTGGGCTGGCGACTGCTGACCACCTTCCATGGCTGGGGATCAATGGCAAGGTCGTCGGCTTCCTGCTCCAGCAATCCCCCTAGGACAGAACGGCGCTGCAGCCGGGGGGCGGCGGTCACCGCGGCCCCAGACAAGGTCAGGACGCGCAGGTTGGTCTTGCTGGCCAGGAGTTCCAGGGCCTCTGGCGAAAACTCAGGCGCCACGACACATTCGAGGAACAGGCCGGTGAGCAGCGCCGCCGCGGCGGCATCCACCGGGACATTGAGGGCGACGATGCCGCCAAAGGCAGAGGTTCGATCGGCATCGAGGGCCCGTTGCAGGGCCTCGGCCACGCCCGTGCCCACGGCGACGCCGCAGGGGTTCGTGTGCTTGATGACGACGGCCGCCGGACTGGAGCCTGGAGCTCGGTCCGATGGGAACTCGGCATAGCCGAATTCACGAACCGTGGCCAGGGCCGCATCGAGATCAATGAGGTTGTTGTAACTGAGGTCTTTGCCCTGCAGTTGGATTGCGGCCCCCCAACCCGCCTGGGGATCGCTGAACCAGGTGGCGCTTTGGTGGGGATTCTCCCCGTAGCGGAGCCGCTGCTGGACCGGCAGTTCGAGCTGCAGCGGGGCGACCGGATCGGCACCGGGGTCGCCAGCGTCGAGTCGCTGGGCCAACCAAGAGCTGATGGCCGCGTCGTAGGCCGCCGTGTGCTGGAAGGCGGCCAGGGCCAGGCGGCGGCGCAGGGCTGCATCCAACCGACCCGCCGCCAGGGCCTCCAGGAAGGAGGGGTACTGGGCGGGGTCCGTGAGCACGGCCACATCCCCATGGTTCTTGGCGGCGGCCCGCACCATCGCCGGCCCACCGATATCAATGGTTTCGATCGCGGTCTGCCAATCCACCGAGGGGTTGGCGACGGTCTGGCGGAAGGGATAAAGATTGACGACCACCACATCGATGGGGATGATCGCTTGGGCCTCCAGGTCGGCCCTGTGGCCCTCATCGTCCCGGCGCGCCAGGATGCCGCCATGGATGCGGGGATGGAGAGTCTTGACCCGACCCCCCAGGATCTCCGGCGCCCCGGTGTAGTCGGCCACCCGGGTCACCGCCAGGCCGGCGGTGGCCAGGGCCGAAGCGGTGCCGCCACTGGAGAGCAGTTGATAGCCATGGCTGAGCAGACCTTTGGCCAGGGGCACCAGACCCTGTTTGTCGGACACGCTCAGAAGAGCCGTGGGGGCCATGGCGACGCAGTTCAGAATCGGCTCAACCTAAACAGAAGCTTCCGAGAGGCCATGGCCAACGTTTTGCCCAATGACGCTTTGCCCAAGGAGGATTTGCCCCAAGACGATGGTCAATCAATTCGGCTGGGACCGGCCCACCCGGAGCGGCGCCTGGTGCTGCTGCACGGCTGGGGGGCCGACGCGGATGATCTGCTGGATCTGGGCACCGCCCTGCTGGCGGAGGATGGCCAGGCGGACGAGGTCAGCGTGGTGGCCCTGAGGGCACCGGAACCGCATCCTGGCGGTTTCGGCAGGCAGTGGTACGACCTCCAACAACCCAATTGGCCCGGCCTGGGCGCCGCCCGCACCAACCTGAGGCAACGCCTGGAAGAACTGGCCAAAACCGTGCCGCTCGAACGCACAGCGGTGCTGGGTTTCTCCCAGGGCGCCGCCATGGCCGTGGATGTGATTCTGGGGGAAGGATTACCGGTGGCCGCCCTGATCGCCTGCAGCGGCTATCCCCACCCAGGCTGGCAAGCCGATAGCCCTAAGGCCAGCACAATGTTGACCCACGGCGACCAAGATGCTGTCGTTCCTGTGGCGGCGAGCCAGGCGATTGAGGACCTTGTGCAGCAGGCGGGAGGCCAGGTGCAACGCATTGGATTCCCAGGGGGCCATGGCATTGACCCCCAACTGCTGCCCGCCCTGCGCGCTTTTTTAGCCCGGCACTGGACCTAGGGCCAAAGGGGCGTCTGGGTTCAGACGAAGGCGTACTCGTACTCCTCCATCTCCTCCCAGTCATCGGCCGCGAGAGCTTCGATGCCTTCAAAAAGGACCTCTTCGCCGATCCGATCAACGATGAGTCGCAGGGAAGGGAAGAGAAAATGATTCTCTTCGGCGTACTGAGCGCTGAAAAGTCCCTTCTCCCCCCAGAAGAAGCGGTCTGTGGTGTGCTCGTTGCGGCGGACGTTGAGGATCGCCGGGGCCATGAGATCGGCTTCGGCGATGTAGCGACGCGCGGCGGTGACGGGCTTGTGGGAGCCGGTCTCGAGATTGAAAGTAGGGACATGGGCAAGAACCCGTTGGCCGGCGAGACGACGACGGCTGATCCGCTTGCGCTTCTTAGACATGGCAGGACTCCCGGAGGGGAGGCTGAAGGTGAACAGGGGGGGGAAGCAACCAGGGCGAGGGTCCAACGGGGAACGTTCGCCTGGGCTGGCCGTTCCAGACGCCGATGGCGAGGTCTGGAGCGAGGCCATTACATCTGTCGTTCTGAGGCAATCGTGGGCACGATCGGATGTGCCACCGACCTCATGGAGGCCGATGAAACGGAAAAGGCTTGCTTCTTCCTCTGCTGTAGCTTCGGTTGCAAGGTGATTGCAACCTCAAACTCCTAAGGAAGGCGACTAGCCACCGATGGCGACACCCAACTCGCTCCAGAACAGCGAAGTAATGGTCGATACCACCATGTTACGGCGTTTTTCAGGTTTTGCTTCGCCCAGTCGGAAATTTTTTTGCGAATTGCGCATTTTCCTTCGGGTTGGCCACCGGTGATTCCAGTCTCAGAAAGGTTTTTATTATTGTTGCGCTGGCAACTGGGCCAACTGGTTGATTGCCAGGATGTGCGCTCGCTTGTGGTTTACGTGACCCACGAGGGTCCCGAAGGCCACCCCACCCTGATGGCCGTGGGCCAATGGCCCAGCGACGGCCGTGCCCTGCCGGCCCCCGACAGAACCGGTGAACTGCGGGTGCCTGCCGAAGAACGACGCTGGTTGCCCCTGCGGGAAGGGGCCCTGTTGCTGGGGGCCCTCCAGGTGGAAACCCGGGGCACCGTTTGGTCCGAAAGCCTGCGCCAGCGCCTCCAGGCCATGGCCCTGACCCTGACAGAGGCCTTGCGGATCGACATCGAGCGGCAGAGACTCGAGGCCCGCCTACTAGCCCGCGAAGAACATCTGCGGCTTTTGGTGCATCAGCTGCGCAACCCCCTCTCGGCCCTGCGCACTTTCGGGCACCTGCTGCTGCGCCGCTTGGACCAGGACATCAAAAACCGCTCCTTGGTTGAGGGCCTGCTCAACGAAGAACAGCAACTCAACCG
>CAMCQR010000033.1 GCA_945877115.1 Synechococcus sp. UW140
AGAGCAAGGATCGCAATTAGCCTGAAATGTTCATTCGGCCGCGCAGCCGCGGGAGAGCAGCCCTGCCCTCCACCCCATTACCGGCCCCGCGGAGCGGAGGGCGGCTGTCGACGACTGGAGCGAGTCGACAGCCAAACCAGGAGCACCGGTCTCACGGTCGCGATGGAAAAAGCTCCGTGCACAGGGTGTCAGAAACTCGTGTAGTCACCTGACACACCAGGACATAACAGGACCGATCCAGTCGTCATGACTGTTCTGAGCGAGAAGACCGTTCCGAGCGAGAAGACCGTGCTGAGCGAAAAGATCCTTGAAGCGGCAGGCAAGTGCCCTAAGGGATTCCTGCTGGCTGCCAAGCAGTTCCTGGCGCTGGGCAAGCTCGTGAAGATCACCCGCGGCCGTTAGGCCCTGCCCATTTGCAGTCGTTTTGGCACCAGACCGCCGGCGCCGGAGGCGGTGATGGCATGGCTCAACCAGCAGGGCGTTCAGCAGTTGGTGAGCAGTGGTGCCGCCGCGGCCAATACCCTTGGCCTCACCACCCAGGTGCCCGTTCAGCAGATCTATCTGTCCCGCAGCCGGAGCCAGAAGCGCTATGTCTTCGGCAAAGCAGCAGGTCACCATCCGTATGGTAGCCGCCTGGAACTTCCTGCTGGCCGATCGCCCTGCCGGCCAGGCGATCCGCGCCCTGACCTGGCTCGGCCCTGATCAGGCCTCAGCCGTTCTGCCGAAGCTCCGAACCGTGTTGCCTCCTCAAGAGTGGGAAGCCCTGCTCTCCGTCAGGGCTGAGCTGCCCTTGTGCCTAGCGGAGCTGCTCAGTGAACAAGATCAGCAACTCCTGCCGAGCCTCACCTTCAAGGGCGGCACCTCGCTCTCCAAGGCCCATGGGTTGATTGACCGCTTCTTGGAGGACGTCGACCTCATGGGCGGGGCCGTCGCTTGTCTCAGGTTTGCGCTTGATTTTGCGCTTTTTGGCCCCGCCGGGCCTGCCAGCGACACCCTGAACGACAAAAAAGACCCCTTGCGGCGCAAGGAGCCCAACAAAATGGAGCCAAGCGGATTCGAACCGCTGACCCCCTGCATGCCATGCAGGTGCTCTACCAGCTGAGCTATGGCCCCATTGATGCGGTGGGCTTGCCCATCGCTTGTCCAACATACATGGCGGCGCTCCTCAGAGCTGGCGCCAGACGGCCACCAGCCGACCCTGGATCTGCACCTGGTCGGCGGGCAGCAGCAGGGGCGGATAGGCCGGATTGGCGGCCTCAAGGCGCACCTGGCGGCCCTGGCGGTGGAAGTGTTTGAGGGTGGTGCCACTGCCGGCCACTAGGGCGCTGACGATGGCGCCGTCCCGCAGGCGCGTGGGGTCCGCCACCGGCTCCATCAACACCACATCGCCATCGGCGATGTGGGCCTCCACCATCGAATCACCGTTCACGGTGAGGGCGAAGAGATCACGGTTCTCCAGCAGGGGCTGGAGGTCGAGGCGGTCGCGATCGTCGGCGGCCGGATCGATCAGCCCCCCCGCCGCCACCGATCCCAGCACGGGGATGCCAGCCGGGCTGGCCCCCAGCAACTGCAGGGTGCGGGCCTGGCCCTCCTGCCAGGTGATCCAGCCCTTCTGCTGCAGGTGGCGCAGGCGGCTCTGGATGGGGGCCGGCGACCGCAATCCCATCGCCTCCACCATCTGGCGGATCGAGGGGCTGTGGCGATGGCTGGCGATGTAATCCTGCAACCAGTCGTAGAGCTCCTGCTGGGCGGAGGTGAGCTCCTGGGGGGCGGGCACCGGCGGATGGCGAAACTCTGGTACAGATGTACCGTCTCGCGGGGAGTTTGTCCAGCCTTGGGCTGAATTCAGGTCAAACTGGGGCCAAAAGGGCCGCCAACAGGGCCTGTTGCACATGCATCCGGTTCTCGGCCTGGTCGAAGACCCGGCTCTGGGCGCCTTCGATCACGCCGGCGCTGATCTCCTCGCCGCGGTGGGCCGGCAGGCAATGCAACACAATCGCCCGGCTGTCGGCTTCCGCCAGCAGGGTCCCATCGAGGCACCAGCCGCTGAAGGCCCGCTCCCGTTCGGCCTGCTCCTGCTCCTGCCCCATCGACGCCCAGACATCGGTGTAGACGGCATGGGCGCCGCGGACGGCCGCCACGGGATCATGGACAACGGTGATCTGGGCGCGGCCCGCGGCCAGGGCGGCCGCCCGCTGCACCACGGCCGGATCCGGGGCAAAACCCTCGGGCGTACCAACCCGCACGTTCACCCCCAGCAAGGCGCCGGTGAGCAGCAGCGAATGGGCCACGTTGTTGCCATCGCCTACATAGGCCAGGGTCAGGCCCTCCAGGTGACCAAAGGCTTCCCGCAGGGTGAGGAAATCGGCGAGGGCCTGGCAGGGGTGCTCCTCGTCGGTGAGGGCATTGATCACCGGGATCGAGGCCCAATGGGCGTAGTCGGCCAGATCGGCCTGGGCAAAGGTGCGGATCGCCAGGGCATCGCAATAACGACTCAGCACCCGGGCCGTATCGGCGATCGGTTCGCCCCGACCCACCTGGGTGACGATCGGCAGCAGGTCGATGGTCTGGCCGCCGAGGCGGGCCATGGCCACAGTGAAGCTGACCCGGGTGCGGGTGGAGGCCTTAGTGAAGATCAGACCCAGAACCTGGCCCGTCAGATCAAACCTCTGGCTACCCGCCTTGAGCTCGGCGGCCAGGCTCAGCAGGGCCTCCACCGCGGCGCGATCCAGATCGCCGGAAGAGAGAAAATCACCGCCGGCGAGGCCAGTGAGGGCGACGTCGAGGGAGGCCATGGCCGCTCCATCAAAGAACCCTTATCGGAGATCCATGGCCCCGCGGTCAAGGGGGGAGGCATGGACCCTTGGGCTAAGCCGGGCTTCAGGGGGTGGCGGTGGCCACCAGCACCTGCTCGGCCTGGACCGCTTCGGCGGAGGGCATGACGCTGCTGGCCAGGAGCCCCTTGAGTTCGTCACCCTCAATCACCTCCTGGGCCAGGATCTTCTCGCTGATGCTTTCCAGCAGCGGCCTGTTCTGGCGCAGGATGCTCAAGGCCCGTCCGTGGGCCCGGTCCACCAGCCCCCTCACCTCCTTGTCGATGGCCTGGGCGGTGGCATCACTCACCGAACGGCGAGGGTTGTTGCCGCCGCCGAGAAAGCGATTGCCCCCCTGCTTGTCGTAGGCCAGGGGGCCCAGGGTTTCGCTCATGCCGTAGGTGCCCACCATCTGCTCGGCGATGTCGGTGGCCCGCTGCAGATCATTGGAGGCCCCGGTAGTGACCTCTCCAAAGACAATCTCTTCGGCGCTGCGGCCCCCCAGCAGGGTGGCGATCTGGCCCTCAAGATCTTCCTTGGAGTTGAGGAAGCGCTCTTCGGTGGGGAGTTGCAGGGTGTAGCCAAGGGCACTCATGCCCCGGGGCACGATCGAGATCTTGGCCACCTTGCTGCCCCCGGGCATCAGGTGACCGACGATGGCGTGGCCAACCTCGTGGTAGGCCACCACTTTTTTCTCATCGGCCTGCAGCACGCGGCTGCGTTTTTCAAGGCCCGCCACTACCCGCTCGATCGCCTCGTTGAGATCCCTCTGTTCGACGCTGGTGCGCTTGACTCGGGCCGCCAGCAGGGCCGCCTCGTTGACCAGATTGGCCAGGTCGGCGCCGGCAAAGCCGCTGGTGGCCTGGGCGATTTTGTCGAGATCAACCCCTTCGGCCAGTTTTACCTTTTTGGCGTAGATGTCCAGAATCGTGCGCCGGCCGGAGAGATCCGGGCGATCGACAAGCACCTGGCGATCGAAACGGCCCGGCCGCAACAGGGCAGCATCCAGGGTTTCGGGTTGGTTGGTGGCGGCCAGCACGATCACCGGCTTGTCCTTGGAGGCAAAGCCATCCATCTCGGTGAGCAGCTGGTTGAGGGTTTGCTCGCGTTCGTCATTGCCGCCCACAACCCCCATGGAGCCGGAACGACTCTTACCAATGGCATCAAGTTCATCGATGAAGATGATGCAAGGCGCTTTTTTCTTGGCTTCTTCGAAGAGATCCCGCACCCTTGCCGCACCGGCACCTACAAACAATTCGACAAATTCAGAGCCTGAGATAATGAAGAACGGCACGCCGGCTTCCCCGGCCACGGCCTTGGATAGCAGGGTTTTACCCGTACCAGGGGGCCCCACCAAAAGAACCCCCTTGGGGATGCGGGCACCGATGGCGACATAGCGCTCGGGCGTCTTCAGAAAATCGACGATTTCGTTGAGTTCGGCTTTGGCTTCATCGACACCAGCAACATCGGCAAAGGTGACGCGGGATTCTTCATCTGGCACATAAACCCTGGCCTTACTTTTGGTAAAACTCAGGGCCCCTTGGGCCCCACCCATGCCACTGCGACGGGCAAAGAACTGCAGGACAAGAATGAAAATCAGCGGCGGCACCACCCAACTGAGCAGGGTTGTGAACAGATTGGGCTTGGACGGCGGCGCCGCCGCAAACTCGACCCCATGCTGCTCGAGCCGCTGGGGCAGCTCCATATCGAAGATCGGTGTGGTCGCCAGCAAGGTGGGGGCGCCTTCGGCTGGGGCCTTATCAAGTTCGTAACGAATTTGATCGGAGGTGATATAAGCGCGCTTGACATTATTAGAATTGACCTGGTCAATAAAAAGCGAATAGGGCACCCTCGGCACCTGATTTGCCGGGTTCGGCACAAAATTGCTTAACAACAGCAACAGGCCAAAACCCACCAACAGCAGGTTGATCAGCCCAAAGCGGCGGTTGGGGCGGTTGTCGTCTTGGCGCAGAGCCATGCCACAGTTCCACTGGTGGTGGGCCCAACCTAGGGGGTGCGCTCCTCGCCTGTCCCCACGGCCACGGGTGAGAACCGAACGGCCCCGACCGGCTTGCAACAACACATCGGGCCAGCCAAGCTGGTTGCATGTGTGGTCGCTACGCCCTCACCACCGCAATGGAGGCGCTGCTGCCGCGCCTGCAGGGTCCCCTGCCCGAAGGCTGGCGCCAGCACTACGCGCCGCGGCCCCAGGTGCGCCCCGGGGAGCCGGTGCTGTTGCAACGCCAGGAACATGGCCGCCTCGGGGTGGGTCTGGCCCTCTGGGGACTGCTACCGGAATGGAGCCGGGACCCCCTGGAACGGCGGCGCCCCATTAATGCCCGCTCCGAAACGGTGATGGAGAAGGCCAGTTTCCGGGGGCCCTGGCGCCACCGCCGCGCCCTGGTGCCGGCGGATGGCTTCTACGAATGGCAGAGCCGCACCGACAAGACCACGGGCAAGATCTGGAAACAACCCTGGCTGTTTCGCCGCCGCGATGGCGAGGTGTTCTGGTTGGGCGGCCTCTGGGATCGCTGGATCGGGCCCGATGGCAGCGAAGTCGAGAGCTGCTGCATCCTGACCACCGCGCCCAATGAGCTGCTGCAACGGGTGCACGACCGCATGCCCGTGGTCATTCCCGACGGCCTGGAGGAGGCCTGGCTGGAGCCCGCCGATGGGCCCGCCCTGAGGGCCCTCGAACCCCTGCTGGCCCCGTGGGATCCTGCGGCGTGGGAGGCGGTGAAGCTGGAGGCGATGCCAGGCGAAGCCACCATGGTCCAAGGCGCGCACCCGGACCCTGCCCCAGTGCTTGACTCCCCTTAGCAGCTGCCAACGCTCTCCCCGACCCCACCTCCATGAGCCTCACCGAGCTGGATGCCTTCCTGGCCCACGCCCGCAACCAGAGCGATCTGCTGGCCCGCCTGCAGGACGAGAACGCACCCCTGGAACTCAGCGACTTCCTCCAATTGGCCCAGGCGGAAGGCTTCGCCATTAACGAAAGCGATGTGATCGACGCCCAGCAACGCCAGGAGTCCCTGCTCAGCGACGCCGAGCTGCAACGGCGAGCCGGCGCCGAAGCCAGGCGGCTGCGCCACTTTCTGCATGGCTGAATCGCTGGCCCCCCCCTGGCAGGAGCCCGGCGGGCTGGAGCGGGTGGCCGCCTATCCCCGCCCCCCGGCCCTGGTGCGGGACACCCGGCTGGTGCGGGTGGAGGCCGGCGGACGCCTCCTGGCCGAAAGCCACCAAAGCCTGCGGGTGCTGGAAACCTTCCATCCCCCCAGCTTCTACCTGCCGCCCCCGGCCTTCGATCTCAGCCTGCTGGTGCCGGCGCCGGGCCGCAGCTTCTGCGAATGGAAAGGGGTGGCCCGCTATTTCGATGTGCTGCTGCCGGATGGCCGCCGACTGCCGCGGGCCGTCTGGCACTATCCCGAACCCACCCCCGCCTTCGCGCCGCTGGCCGGCTGGTTCAGCCTCTACCCGGCCGCCATGGCGGGATGCTGGGTTGGTGGACAACCGGTGCGGGCCCAGGCTGGCGGCTTCTACGGCGGCTGGATCACCGATGAGCTGATCGGACCCTTCAAGGGAGATCCGGCCCACCCCGAACTGATCTAACGGGGGCCAGGCGGCAGCTCCACCAGAATCAGACGCATCACAGCCGCGCCCAGGGGCCTGGAGAGGCCGGCGATTTCAGCCCGCATCGCCAGCGGTTGGCCATGGGGGATCAGGAGCTGCAAGTCCTGGCTTTGCGTCTGCTCCACCCCTGTCGCCGGCCTGCGGGCCAGCTCCAGCAAGGTGGCGCCGTCCTCGGGGGTCAGAAACAACTGAAACGGCAAGCCAACAAGGGATCCCAGGTCCTGGACGAGGCGGGCGCAGAGCCGCTCATTGGCCATCACCACCTTCAGGGAATCATCCAGGACAACCACGTCAAAGCACTGGGAATGGAACACCGACGCAAAGATGGTGGAGAGATCGGCCGCGTGCTCGGCAACGGCGGTGGTCTCCGTGACATCGGTCAACGTGCCGACCACGCAATGGTCATGGTCATCCCTGATCACGTTGGCGTTCTCGACCACCTGGATGCGACGGCCATCGCGGGTGCCGAGCCGGTAGGCCACCGACCAGCCGGTGCTGTCCTTTTTGCGAATGGCGGCCACCCGATCGCGATCGGCCGGATCAATCGCCTCCTCCAGCAGGGAGGGCTGGCTGCAAAGTTCGGAGGCGGTCCAACCCGTCAGCGTCTGGATGCGGGCGCTGACATAGAGCAAGCGATCGAGATTGCCGTTGCGCTTCCACACCGCCTGCTCCAGGGAGTCGGTGAGACGGGTGAAATCCTCGAGGGCCGCTTCGGCGGTGCGCCGCAGGGCCACCAGCTCACCCACGTCCGTCAGGGTAACAATGGCCCCCATGGGTCGCTTATCACGGTCGAGATAGGGCATCACCTGCAGCAGATAGGCGACTTCTTCACTACTGGCCTCAATGTTGCGCCTCGGCACCCCAGCAAGAACCTCCACAATCGCCTGCCGCAGCCCGGTGAGCTTGAGGGTGGTGGGCACCGAGAGCAGGGGCTGGCCGATGTCTGACTCCACCAGGGCAAACACCCGCACCGCCAAGGGAGTGAAGCGGGTGATGCACATCTCTAGATCAACAATCACCATGCCCTGGCTCAACGAACTCTGGATGTTTTCGAGATCGTTATTTAGCAGCTGCAGTTCTTCGCTACGGGAGCGCAACTGTTGATTCAGGGTTCCCAGTTCCTCATTGGTGGCCTGCAATTCTTCGTTGGATGCCTCGAGTTCCTCGTTTGAAGATTGCAATTCTTCCGAGGAGGCCTGCAGCTCTTCGGAGGAGGCTTCGAGTTCTTCGTTGGCCTCCTCCAGCTCGACCATGGAGCGACGCAGGGAATCCTGGCTGGCGAGCAACTGCTCCTCGAGGCGCAGGATCTGGCTGGCGAAGGTGGAATCGATCTGCCTAATCCCTTTTCCGGCCAGGGGTAAGACGGTGCCATCGGTGTCGGCATCGGCATCGGTGTCGGTGTCGGTGTCGGTGTCGGCAACCCGCAGGAAAGTAATCACACAGAATTGGCGCGCACCAACTCGCAGGGGTCGCACCTCCAGGCGCAGGCTGCCCTCCTCACCAGCAAGATGGATGCTGGGACTGAGCACAGCGACCTCATCGGCCCGCACCAGCAACAGCAGGGCCCGGGCCTCATCCCTCAGTTCCTCCCGCAGGAAAAGACTGGCATTGGCGCTGATCCAGCCTTCCGGCATGACGCAATAGGGCGTCACATCGCCGATGACCTGCACCAGGTTGTGGCTGTCATCCAGCACCAGGCAGTCGCCACAGAAACTGCGGCTGAGGGCCTCCAGCAGAATCATGTGCTGTTCCGGCACGGAGTCACGCAAGACGACGCCCCGGGCCGAAGAAGGACGCGTCCCACCCCCCCGACTCGCACTGGAGCCGAGGGGCGCCACGGTGCGGCGGGCCACTTCGCCACTGCGCCGATAGATGCGGTGGGTGGCATTGGCCACGGCAAAGCCCTGGTGGCCGTGGCCCAGGGACTCCGATTCGCCCAGAAAGAGCAGCCCGCCGGGCAACAACCCAAATCGGAAAAGACTGATCACCCGTTCCTGCAACGGCGGCGTGAAATAAATCAGCGTGTTGCGACAGGAAATCAGATGGAGTCGCGGGAAAGGGGGGTCTTCGTTGACGTTGTGGCGCGCAAAGACAACACAATCCCGCAGTAGATCATTGATAGTGAATCGGTCCCTCTCCTCGTCCAGGAACCGTCGCCGCAAGTCTGCAGGAATGGCCTGGGCATCCGCCAGGGGATACACCCCTTGGCGGGCCTCGGCCAAGGCCTCTTCATCAAGGTCGGTGCCAAAGATTTTGAGACGATCGGCCAGCACCGCGGGATGGTCAAGCACCTGACTGATCACCATCGCCAGGGTGTAGACCTCCTTGCCCGTGGAGCAACCCGGCACCCAGACCCGGATCTTGGCCTGGGGGGCTAACGGGGCCAAAGACTCCTTCAGCAGCTGGGCCAGGACATCGAAAGCTTCGGGATCGCGGAAGAACGCGGTGACATTGACCAGCAGGTTGTGCAGCAGGGCCGGAGCTTCTTCAGGATCGTCCCGGAGCAGTCGCACATAATCATCAAGGTCGGTGACCTGGCGGACGGCCATGCGGCGTTGCAACTGCCGGCGTAGGGTCGATTCCTTGTACTGGGAAAAATCCACACCAGTACCCTGCTTGAGATGCCCCAATACAGTCCTGATGGTCTGGGATTGCATTTCTTGCCCGCCGGCAGTGCTGAAGCTGACCGTGTTTTCGGCGATAAAGTTTAACTGATGGCCGATGGCGCCAGTTTCCAACACCTGGCTGGCCCCGCCCAGGGCAATTGCCGCCCGGGGCATGGCATCAAAACGGGCTGTTTCAGGCAACTGGGCGAAGGTGCGTCCACCGGCGCCCCGCACCTGGGCCACCCCCCTGGCCCCATCCGAACCGGTGCCCGATAGAACCACAGCCACCCCCTGCTGGCTCCATTCCCGGGCAATTGATTCGAACAAGCGATCGATGCTGGGGCTTGGACCGAAGCGGGGCGGTGGAACGCTGACCACGAGTCGGTCGCCCCTTACCGCCACATCCCGGTTAGAGGGGGCCACAGCCACGACCCCTGGCCGCAAGAGGTCCCCATCCACGGCGGTCACCACCTGCAAATGGGTGACCCGCTCCAGCAGTTCGACGATCAAGCTGGGGTGGTCAGGGGCCAGATGCTGGGCCACCACATAGGCCATCCGTCCCTGGAGCTTGAGCTGGGCCAGGAGCTCCTTGAGCGCCTCCAGCCCGCCAGCGGAAGCACCGATCCCCACCACGTAGTCGAGGGGGCGATCGTCAGCCGACGGGGGGAGCGAACCCTTGGACGTTTCGAAGAGGCTGTCGGCGGGAAGGATCACGAATCGAGGACAAAACTGGATTAGGGGCTAACAAAAAGCGAAACCAGTCGATGAGATACCTATTTCACCTAATAAAAATCGGCAAAACTTGCAAGAAGTTATAAATTTAACAGCTTTGCGCCATTAATCCTATAGTTTATGCAAGAAATATAGCACAATTTTTGAACCATAGGTAGGTGAGTATTTCACGCACATCGTGGGCGCAGGACTGACCGAAAACAGCATTTATGGATCTTCAACCTGTCAAAGGCTGAAAGCTGTGTTAGCTTTGAAAAGGGACATAGATTCGGGGTCAAGTCAACAGGATTTAAAGTTCAAACCATGCATTAACGACATAAAAGCACCTTCTCAGGTCTAAACCCGTGACAATTCCTACATCTTCCCAGCCACCTGACACCCATCCAAGGGCTAACGCCGACTATCCAATACCCAACCAGCCGTTAAATTCAATATAACCCATGCCATGGTCTGATCCCGAGAGTGCCATCTACGCCAAAGAGCCGGCGCTCGCTCTCGATCGTGATGATCCGACCGGGCTGTCCAATCCCTTTCTGAACCATCTCGAACGCATCGAAACCCCGGCAGCCAGCCGCCAACTGCTGGAAGGTGCCCTGGATGTGGGTGAATTCGAACCCGTTCTGCAAGGAGGTGCGCCCTGGCTATACCAAGGGGCCAACATCCATCTGGGGGAATTGCCCGTGGTGGCCTTCATCAGCGGACCGGCCCAGGGCCTTATTCAGGCCAGCAACGACCTCACCCTGATACTGGGCTATGGCGGTGAAAAGCGGGTGCGGCAGAAAGGCGTGCTTTGGACCTGCCGGGAGAACACCTGCCTGCTGCTGGCACCCAAATCCAGCTGGAGTTTCGAAAACACCCTGGCGAGCAACGTGGTCTTTCGGATCCACGTGGAGACCCTCAAGCGCACGGCTATGGCGATGGGCGGTTGGCGGGAAGCACCGCCCCAATGGCAGGAGCGCATGGAGCAGTCCCATGGCTGGCAGATCCCCACCGAGACCCAGGGCCAATCGATCCAGGTGTTCCTGCGGCAGGTGATGTCGATCTCCAATGACCTACTCGGTTTCAGTCAGACCCTGTTGGATCGGATGCATCTGGAAGACCAGATCTACCGACTCGTGGCTGCCATGTTGATCCCGGAATTACGTCAGGAATCGCCCCACAACCGCCTGCGGCAGCGCCAGGAACATGGCCGAGACGCCTTCGACGAACTGATCGATTACATCCTCGCCAACCTGGGCGAACCCCTGAATCTCACCAATCTCGAAAATCACAGCCACTATTCGCGCCGTACCTTGCAGTACGTCTTCCGTGATCGCCTTGGCTGCACCCCCTCCCAGTGGATCCGCAAGCAGCGCCTGGAAATGGCTCACTATCGCCTGCAAAATCCCCAACCGCGAGACTCGGTCTCTGAGATTGCCTTCGCCTGCGGATACCGCTCAATGAGTCTTTTCAGCCTTGATTTTCAACAGCAATACCACATCAAGCCCTCCCATTTATTACACGAAGGCTTGCGCCGCACCCCCTGAAGCCAGGAATAATTCGCTGCAACAGGCCTCAAACGCCGCGGCTGGATCCTTCGCTTCCCGAATCGGGCGGCCGATCACCAAGGCACTGGCACCGGCCGCCAGTGCCGCCGCCGGCGTCATCACCCGCCGTTGATCGCCCAGGTCGCCGCCCCCGGGCCGGATGCCCGGGGTCACCAGGACAAAGGGCTGGGGGTGGATCGCCCGTAGGGCCGCCACCTCCAAGGGAGAACAGACGGCTCCCCCCAGGCCCGCCGAAGCTGCCAGATCTGCCAGACGCCTGGCGTGATCCCCCAGGGATTCGCTATTCCCCAGTTCAGTCTCGAAACGCGATGGATCCCAGCTGGTAAGCACCGTGACCGCCAGCAGCGTCGGTGCGTCCGCCAGGCCCACCTCAGCAGCTCCCTGGACCGCCGCCAGCTGGGCCGCCTGCAGGGCCTCGCTTCCGGCCGAGGCATGGACCGTGATCAGCTCGGCACCGGAGCGGGCCGCCGACCGGCAGGCCCCGGCCATGGTGGCCGGAATATCGTGAAACTTGAGGTCAAGAAAGACGCGCAGACCGCGATTCCTCAGCCGGGTCACCATCTCGGGACCCGCCGCTGTGAACAGCTCCAGCCCCACCTTGACCCGTCTGAGGCCGGGAATCGCCGCCACCAGGGCGAGCGCCTCGGCGGGATCGCCGCGATCGAGGGCCAAGATCACAAGATCGGCGGGGTGGGGGACGTCAAGGGGCTGGGCCAGAACACGTCAAAACAAGACAGACCCACAGTAAAAGGCTTGCCAATCGCAACGGGGCAGCCCTAGGCGGACCGGGGCGCCAAGGAGCTCGGGACGTCTTCCCCCACCAGCTCCCGCACCAGGCGGGCGTGGTCGAATTGGCAACCCAGGTGGTCCCGGATCGCCAGGGCATCCCGCTCGGCATTGCCCAGGCAGCAGGTACCCCCCGGCGAGGGGGTCACGTTGAAACTGAGCCCAGGGCTGGCCGGGATACTCACTTCACCAAGCATCAGCCGGCGGGTCTGGCGATCGATCAGTTGGGGCCTCACCCCGCCATAGCCCTCGGCGAAGCGCAGGTCGTCGAGTTGCAGGGCCGGCACGATCTTGCGCGCATCGGCCAGAAACAGGCGCCGGCGCAGCCAGGGCACCTCGAACAACAGATTGCGCAGGATGTAAGCGCGGATATCCGCATCCCCAAACAACTGCCACAACACCGCCAACACCGCCCCATCGAGCCGTAGCACCCGCAAAAACTCCCAGAACGAGGCGGGGCGGTAGCGCTCCAACAAAGGCAACAGCAGGGCCGTGGGGCCAAAGCGAGTCTTACCCGGACTGCGCACATCCGGATCGCCATGGAGCGCGGCGAAAGGCAGCTTGTCATTTTGCACGGTATAGACCTTTCCATGCAATAAATCGGGAGTGAAGTAGAAGCTGCCCGCCACCGGCAGGCACGAATACTCCAGCCCATAGCCCATCTTCTGCGCCAGCAGCAAACTGTGGGCGCCGGCGTTGACCACCACATGACGGGCCCTCAACCGGGTCGGGGGGCCCTCCCCCGCGGCGGCCAGCTCCACTAGGTAGTGATCACCCTCGGGTTCGATCTGGATGACGCTGGTGGAAAGGCGCACGTCGACGGCACGGTCCAGGCCCGCAACGGCGTCGTTGGCCAGCGCCACGAAAGACTCCGAGAGGGCTTCGTAATCAACGGCCGTCGGGGACAACCGAATGCCGATCGCCAGCAACTCCTCTGGCCGCAGAACTCCGTCCACCAAGGCCACCTGGGGTTCCCACTCCGCGATCTGCTGCTTCTCCAGCAGCTCCATGGCCGGAAAGTGGGGGGAAAACAACTGAAAGCGCTGCCTCAGCAGCTCACATTCCCCCGGGCCCACGGCCAGGACCATCTTGGGAGTGCGAAACACACAGCGATCGCGGCGCCCAGGGTCGAGCAGGTCGCCATAGCGGCCGATCATCTCGGCGGTGCGTTTGACCCGCAGCGCCTTCTCCAGGGTGTAGTTGGTCTCGATGTCCCCGCAATGGATGGTCTGGCTGTTGCTGGTGGCCTTGGAATTGACCTGGGCCAGCTGGGCGTAACGCTCCACCAGGGTGATGTGGGCCAGGTCGGTGTAGCGGGCCAGGGTGAACAACAGGGCGGTGCCGCAGACACCGCCGCCCACGATCAACACATCGGTGGCAGCTTCCGTGTGGGGCGATTCGGCACAGGGGGAGGCGTCGCGTTTCAACAATGGATGGGCCTATTCCCCCCAGCATCGGCCCTGGGGGGGCCGCCGACCCTGGCCCCAAGTCGTGACCTATGCTTGAAGGGTCAGGATCATATAAGGTCATGACAGTCGGGCGATTAGCACAGCGGTAGCGCACTTCCTTCACACGGAAGGGGTCACTGGTTCGAATCCAGTATCGCCCATCTTCTTTTGGTCCCAGACTTAAGCCCTACGGGTTTCCGTCATACTGATCTCAACTACCAGATTACGGTTATGGAGTGGCTCCCTTGAGCAACATTCCGGATCCCCACCAGCCGACCCCGACGAGCGAAGGGACCCTGCCCCTGACAGAGCCGATTCCGGAACTGCAAAAACTTGGAAGCACACTTGCGGCCGCAAGGCGCCAGCGTGACATCGATCTAGAACTGTTGGCAGAGCGCTTGCGCGTCGGTGTATCCCAGCTGAGAGCCCTGGAAACCGGCGACCATGCCCATCTGCCTGAAGGCGTCTTTGTCATTGCCCTGGCGCGAAGAGTGGCCAGCGCTCTGGACGTAAACATCGACGAAGCCGTCCAGGGTCTGCGTGGCAGCCGCTTGATGGAGCGGCCCCAGCCCCGTCCATCCCTGCCACCGGCGCCACCACGCCGCAGCAAGGCCTCCCCCGCCAATCCCCCGTCTGTCCGGCGCGAGGGGTCGGCTGCTGGCCCGATCAAACGCAGCAGCCAGGGCCCAGCTCCCTGGTTGTGGGGCCTTCCCCTGCTGCTCGGCGCCTTGGGCCTGGCCGCAGCCTTGGGGTACAACGCCTGGCAGCAGCACTCCCAATCGGCCCTCCCGTCCCCTGACGCCGCCCTTGGGAACAAGCCAACCACTCCGCCCCCCCCAGCCTTCCCCGCCAAGCAGCCAGGGGCCCCAACCACCGCCAGCACCGCCGCGGACCCACCAGCAGCACCGGCCAAGTTGCGACTCAAGTCCACCGAACAGAGTTGGATCCAGGTGCGCCAGAGCGATGGCAAGGTGATTTTTGAGGGCACCTTGACGGGTGAACAAAGCTTTCCCCTGGGCCAGGGGCTTGAGGTGATGGCCGGGCGCCCCTATGCCGTGCTCGCCGCCCTGGGAGATGGGCCCGCCCGACCCCTGGGTACGGTCGATGACCTGAATTGGCACCGTTTCAACCCCAAAACCGCGGCTGGGCCCAGTGCTGCGCCGATGGCAGCACCAAGGGGCCCAACAACAGCCCCTTCAACGGGCTCCCCAAGCGGATTCCCTACGCCCCAGTCTCCGGCACCTGCAGCTGCAGTCCCGTGACCTCCAGCACCACAGGGCCGCAGGAAAGCAGGCTCCAGCGTTCCAGGCTCAGGTCGGGACGGCTGCCGTCGGCCCCAAGCCGGGGTTCCAGGGTGAGCACAAGGACGCCGGAGCCCTGTTGACGGACGGCCAACCGCCCAATCACCGCCTCGGGACGACGATCAAGGGCCGCCGCCAATCGCAATAACAAAGCCAGAGAGGTCACTGTTCGACGCTCCTCGCGGCCCTCAATCAATTGCCAGGATTCATGGCGCTTCTTGGGCAGACCGCGTCGGTGGTAGCGGGCGATGGCCGCCACCATCAGGTGTTCCAGCTCCGAATAACCCAGCAGTTCACCGTGCCGAATCAGATACCAGGTGTGCTTGTGGTAGGCCCCCACATTCACGTATTTGCCGCAGTCGTGCAGCTGGGCCGCCGCCCAGAGCAACAGGCGTCCCTTGCCCTCGTCATGGTGCAACCAACCCCGGGTCTGGTCGTAGAGAGCCAGGGCCTGGGCCGCCACCCGATCAGCCCGCTCCGGGTCAACGCCATAGTTGCGGGCCAGATGCCGCACCGTGCGCTCGCGAATCGTGCTCTGAAACGCAAAACGATCGCCGAGCAGGTCGTTACGCAGCATCCAGTCCACGATCAGGCCCTCCCGCAGGGCCCGGTCACACACCACCAGTTCCCGGGCCTGGAGCATCTGCATCGCGGTCTGGAGAATCAGGGCCCCAGGCACGATGATCTCGGCCCGTCGCTCGTTGATCGCCGTGAGCCCGCGCCGTTGTTCCGGCGTCATGGCTTGAAGCTTATTAATCAACTGGTCGATGCGCTCGAGGCTGAGGCGATAGCCTTGTAGCTTGCGCGACGGTTTGGAATCCTCCGCCGCCGCCAGGGAGGCCAGGGCCATGGCCGTACCGCTGGTGGCCACCATCAGGGGCGTCTCGCCGGGTCGCAGGGCCTGTCTCACCTGGGCCACGGCAGGATCCAGGGAACCCTGGATGTAAGCCTGCAGAAAACTGCGGCGGCTGGACGGCAAGGGGTCTTGCTGGCAGAACTCCCTCTGGAGCCTTACGGCCCCAATGCGGGTGCTGGTCAGGACCCGCGCATCGGAACCATCGGCGAGGATCAGCTCGGTGGAGCCCCCGCCGATATCCAGAATCAGGTGGGGCTTGTCCCCAAGGGTCATGCCGGAAAGCACCCCCAGGTAAATCAGACGGGCCTCCTCGGGACCGCTGATCAGGTCCACCGTCAGCTCCAGCTGATCCTGCAGCGCCTGAACGAACTCCCGCCCATTGGGGGCTTCGCGCACGGCGCTGGTGGCGGCCGTCACGATCTGCTCCACCCCATGGCTCGCGGCCAGATCGCGGCAATGGCGCAAAGTCAAAAAGGCCCGCTCGATGGCGGCGGCACTGAGATCGCCACTGTTGGGATCCCGCTCTCCCAGCCGGGTCGTGGACTTCTCCGCCAACACCACACTGAAGCTGTGCAGCTCGGGGTTGATGGCGGCGATCAGCAGGTGGATCGAGTTGGTGCCAATGTCGATTGCCGCCACCCGGCGCTCGCCGCTGACAGGGAGGGGCGCCTCGGACCATGGAGCCTGCGAGGAGACCATCGGAATCGGCACCGTTTGGCCGCGTCACTTTGCCATTGAAGCGGTCAAGATGCTGCGAACTAGGGTGCCGCCACCATCGCTAGGGAACCAGCTGCCATGGCCAGGACGGCTCCAGGGCCCATCCAGCGGGTCCGCGACGGGCTCGAACTGTTGCGCTGGAACCATCCCAGCGGCAGGCTGATTCTGCTGATTCCGGCTGGCTGGGCCCTCTGGCTCAACCCGGCATCACCGCCCTCGCTGCCCCTATTGGCCTTGATGGTGCTTGGGGGCTTGGCGGTAAGCGGTGCCGGCTGCGTTGCCAACGACCTCTGGGATCGTCGCATCGATCCCCTGGTGGAACGCACCCGCAACCGACCCCTGGCCGACGGACGGGTCGGGGTGCCGGCCGCCGTCGCCCTGCTGATCGCCTGCCTAGTGGTCGCCCTGCTGGTGGTCCTGGCCCTGCCCCCCCAGGGCCGGGTTTTGGCCCTGCCCCTGGCCCTGGCGGCCCTGCCCCCCGTGCTGCTTTATCCCTCCGCCAAGCGCTGGTTTTCCCTGCCCCAGCTTGTGCTGGCGTTTTGCTGGGGCTTTGCTGTATTGATTCCCTGGGCCACCGCCAGCGGCGAACTGAATGGCCCGGCCCTGGCCCTCACCTGGGTCGCCACCGTTTGCTGGACCTTCGGCTTCGACACGGTCTATGCCATGAGTGACCGGGAGGATGACCGACATGTCGGAGTGCGGAGCAGTGCCCTAACCCTCGGCCGCCAGGCGCCGCTGGTGGTCGCCTGCTGCTATGGCCTGACAGCAGGGGCCCTGGCCGCGGCCGCCTGGTTGCGGGGCATCGCCATGCCCGAATTCTGGATCCTCTGGATCGCGGCCGCCGGGGGGATGCAACGGGAGGTGGCGATCCTGGGGCGCCCCGATCTGCCACGGGCCGCCTACGGCGTGCATTTCACCCATCAGGTCATGCTGGGGGCTCTGCTGCTGCTGGCGCTGATCGTGCCGCAGTGATCCCCGCCGCCGCCTTCTGACCCATGGCTTTTCCCCTGAGCCACCCCAGACCGCTCCGGGCCGGTGACCGGGTCCGCCTGGTGGCGGCCAGTTCGGCCCTTGAAGGGGGCGAGCGGCTACAGCGGGGCATGGAGGTGCTGCGGAGTTGGGGCCTGGACGTGCAAGAACGGCCCGAACTGGTGGGACGCCGCTGGGGATTCCTGGCCGGCAAAGACCACCACCGGGCCGCCGACCTCCATCCCGGTGACCCCAGCAGCCAGGAAGGGGCGGCCTTGTTGGCCTGTGTGCGGGGCGGCTGGGGTTCGGCGCGGCTCCTCGAACAGGACCTCCCCGACCACGACGCCTGGTTGCTGGGCTTTTCGGACGTCACCTCCCTGCTCTGGGAACGGCTGTCCCGGGGGCGAGGGGGCGCCATCCATGGCCCCCTGGTCACCACTTTGGCCGCCGAACCCGCCTGGAGCCAGGAGCGCTTAAGGGCCCTGCTGTTCGGCGAACCCATCCCGGACCTGGAGGGGGAAGGCTGGCAAAGCGGCGTGGCCACAGGCCCCCTGCTGGCCGCCAACCTGACCGTGGCCACCCACCTGCTGGGAACACCCCACCTGCCCGATCTGGGGGGAGCCATCCTGGTGCTCGAGGACGTGGGAGAGGCGCCCTACCGACTGGAGCGGATGTTGACCCACTGGCGGCTCTGCGGCGCCTTACAACAATTGGCCGGAATCGGCTTCGGCAACTTCCGCGACTGCGTCGACCATGACCGCAGCGACCAACCGAGCCACCACTATTTCACCACCGAACAGGTGTTACGCGAGCGCACCGCCGATCTGGGCATTCCTGTCGTGGCCGAACTACCCGTAGGGCATTGGCCAGGCAATGGGGCCCTACCCCTAGGAAGCCTGGCCCGGCTGAACGGACGCACGGGCCGTCTCAGCCTTGTCGATCCCTAGGTGGGAGACAGAATTTCCACTTCGGCCTCGGCAAAGGCATCCTGAAGCGCCGCCAGCCAATCGGAGAGGGTTTCCCGGTAGGTCATGACACCCTTAACACCGGCAGGCCGTGCCCTTCTGGGCCAGGTCCTGCAGCAACGCCGAGCCGCGGTTGGCCACCGTTTCCAGGCTCTGGGCCCCCGCCACCGAGCGCAATTCGAGGATGCGCCGGCCGTCCAGGGTGACCCACTGGGAAGAGGCGGAGCGTGCCCCTGGGGGCGGGGGCGGCGCCAGGGCGACTGCGGGGGCGACCGAAAACCCCAGCCAGATCGCCAGCAACAGGGCGCCCAAGGCCCGGCCCCCGGCCCTGCACAGGCCGATCTGGCGCTCAGGGCCAGGCCAACAACACCGCACCCCCACCCATCAACGCCACGCCCAACCACTGCCAGGGGTTGAGGCTTTCCCCCAGCACAACCACCCCCAGAGCCGCCACGATCACGACACTCAACTTGTCGATCGGGGCCACCCGGGCGAGGGGCCCCAGCTGGATTGCCCGAAACCAACACAACCAGGACACCCCGGTGGCCAGTCCGGAAAACAACAAAAACCACAAGCTGCGACGAGGTAAGTCGAGGGGGGATTGCCATTCCCCCCGGCCAAACACCACAGCCACGAGTAGCAACAGAACCACCACCGTCCGCAGCAGGGTTGCCAAATTGCTAGGTACCCCCTGCACCCCAATCTTGGCCAACAGGGAGGTCAAAGCAGCAGTAACAGCCGCCAGTACGGCCCAGATCTGCCATTGGCTCCAAAGAGATCCCATCACGGTCGAACGCCTTTGGTCTGCCCCTGCCTAACAGACCCCTCACCGGGGCCCGGCAGGTGTTCCCTTGGGCGGGGCCAGGTCGGGGATTCCTCGGCCACGCGTCCTGAGTACGGCCTCGGCCACGGTGAGATCAAAAGGGGTGGTCACTTTGATATTGGAAGGAGGTGCCTCCAATACATGCACCGGCCAACCAAGCCGCTCGAACAGGGCCCCATCGTCGGTCACCGTCCACCCCTCCGCCTCGGCCTGGGCATGGGCCTGGCGCAGGGGGACCACCCCAAAACCCTGGGGTGTCTGGGCCGCCCATAGCAGCGAGCGATCCGGGGTCGCCTTGATGCGACCGCTCTCCCCCACCTCCTTGATGGTGTCGGTGACCGGGGTGGCGGCAATGATGCCAGCCCCTGCAAGGATCGCCTCGCCGAGGGCCTCGCAACAGCGATGCAGCAGGTCCGGTTCGACCAAACAGCGGGCGCCATCGTGAATCAACACCTGCTCGGCGTCCTCCGGCAAGGCCGCCAGACCCCGACGCACTGAATCCTGGCGGGTGTCGCCCCCCACGATCCAGACCACGGGTGCCACAGGGGATAGGGCTGTTGAACCCTGACATACCTCTGCCACCAGGGCCGCGATGGCTTCCGCATCGACCGGCTGACCCACCACACCGATCCAACGGATAGCCCCACAGGCGAGGGCCGCCTCCAGGGTCCAGGCCAGCAGGGGGCGGCCCGCCAGGGGAAGTAGCAATTTGTTCCCCGCCGCCCCCATACGCCGTCCACTTCCGGCGGCCGCAATCAGCAAATGCACAGGATTTCCTTCCTCGGTAACAAACCGCAGGGATTCTTGTCCATACAATCAGGCCGCGGTCCCATCCACCGCCCAGCCGAGGCCCGATGCGCGCGTTATTTCTGATTCCAGGCGATGCCGTCAGGCAGCTCCAGACCCTACCGGCGGTGGCGGCAACGGCCCAGCAGCTGAAGTTCCAGATCCAGGTGGCCTGTCCACCCTCCGTCGGCGGTATCTGGGAACTGGTCCCTGGGGTTGAGAAGGTGATTCCCTTCAACTACGCCGATGCCACCTTGGCGGACTGGACCAACTTGATGGGATCCGTTCGGGATCCCGATTTCCAAGCCTGCATCAACCTGGCCCAGGGACGCCAGGTGGATTTGATGCTGTCCATGAGCCATATCCCCAAGCGGCTGGCCGCCTCCGGCTTCTCTGCCACCGAAAAGGTCACCCCCCTGGACCGGGGCTGGTCTCCCCAGAGGCTGGCGCCCTTTCTGGCTCCCATCGGAGTTCAACTGGACGCCCAGGCCTTTCGACTTGTGCTGCCTCGATCCAGCCTGCAAAAAGCCGCCGAGGCCCTGCCCCCGGGCCAGGGCCCCGTGCTGTTGGTGGCGCCGAAGGGTGGCAATTTGGACTGGCCCCAGGAAAACTGGGCTGCCGTGACCCAAGGCATCCAGCTGAGACTCAACGATCTGAGGGTCCAGAAACCGCTCCCCCCTGGATCCCCATGGTCCCAACGGGCCGCCCAGGTGGCCGCCAGCGACGTGGTGCTAGCCAGTGATCCGAGCACCATCGAACTGGCGCTGCTCTGTGGCGTGCCCTTGGTGGCCTTGGGCCGGCTGTCGGACGACTTACCGGTGAGGGAGGGCGTGACTGGGCTGGGCGGAGCCACACCGCTAGATCAGGTGAGTGTGGACAACGTGCTCGGAGCCCTAGGCGTTGACTAACTTCAAGGCCAGCGGCCCCCCAGACCGATGAGATGGCCACAGGGCTGGCTGGCGCGCTGGAGACGCCCGCCTTCCAGCCGCTCGCGGCTGCCTTGGCTACTGCCGATCCTGGCCCTGGGGGGATTGGTAAATCTTGCCGCCAGTCTCTACAAGTTCACGGAGGGCTGGGATTGGGGCGACTGCTACTGGATGGTGCTGATCACCCTCAGCACCCTCGGCTTCAGCGACTCCCATACCAATGTCTTGACGGCAGCAGGCCGGGTGGTGACGGCCTTTCTGATCGCCGGGGGATTGGTGGTCGTGCAACTCACCATCCGCAGCCTGCTGGGGTTGGCTGAGTCAGGCTATTTCCGGCGCCTGCGGGATCGCCGCCTTCGCCGTTGGATCAAGCGCATGAACAATCACGTCATTCTTTGCGGCTATGGCCGCATCGGTCGCGAAATCGCCGAACAGCTCAACCGCGAGGGGGTGCGGCTGCTGGTGATTGAAACCGATCAGGCCAGCAAGGAGGCCGCCGAGGAGCGGGGGCTACCGGTATTGCTGGCGGATGCCACGCTGGATGAAACCCTGATGGAAGCCGGCATCCAACATTGCCGCAGCCTGGTGGCGGCCCTCAGCAGCAATGCGGCCAATCTCTATGTGGTCCTCAGTGCCAGGGGGCTGGCACCGGGATGCCGATTGATCGCCCGGGCTGATAGCGAAGAAGCCGCACGCAAACTGAGGCTGGCCGGCGCCGACCAGGTGGTGAGCCCCTACGTCGCTGGGGGTCGCACAATGGCCGCCACAGCCCTCAGGCCCCTCGCCGTCAGTTTCATGGAGCTGCTGGCGGGCTCCGAATGCGAGGTCGAAGAGTTCCAACTCAGTAGCGATCCCAAGCGTCTCGGGGAACTGCAGGGAGCCAGCCTGGAAGATCTGCACCTGCGCCGTCGCAGTGGTGCCCTGGTGCTGGCGGTACGGAACCCGAAACGGGAGGTCATGGAAGGGCAGTCCCTGATTGCCAACCCTGGTGGTCATGTCCGCCTTGAACCGGGACAGCTCCTTGTCGTGATGGGTAGCCAGGAGCAACTGAGCCAATTAAGGGATCTGCTTGGAGATGCCTTGGTGGATGTGGGAGGCATGCCCGCTTGATACTCCACGGCTGACAGCGCCAGCAATGCCGACTTACGATCAACGGCTACAACCGTCGGCTCGATGACCCTTCCCCAACCCCTGGCTGGCCAAACAGCCCTGATCACGGGTGCAAGCCGGGGCATCGGTGCGGCCATCGCCGCAGAATTGGCGGCCACAGGGGCCACCGTCGTCGTGAATTATGCCCATTCTGAAACAGCGGCAGCGGCGCTGGTGGACTCCATCGCAGCAGCCGGTGGTAAGGCCTGGAGCCTGAAAGCCAACGTGGCCAACGAAGAAGAAGTGGAAGCGATGGTCAAACAAATCATGGAACGGGAAAATCGAATCGATATTCTTGTCAACAATGCGGGGATCACCAAAGATGGCCTTCTGATGAGAATGAAGACCGCAGATTGGCAAAGCGTCATTGACCTCAATCTCACCGGCGTCTTTCTTTGCAGTCGTGCCGTCAGCCGGCCCATGCTTAAAGCCAGGAGCGGACGCATTATCAACATCACCTCGGTCGTGGCATTAATGGGCAATCCTGGGCAAGCCAATTACAGCGCTGCCAAAGCAGGAGTGATTGGATTAACCCGCAGTAATGCCGCTGAATTCGCCAGCAGAGGCGTGACTGTTAATGCTGTTGCACCCGGATTTATCGCCACAGAGATGACCCAAGAACTGCAAAGCGAGGCGATCCTTCGCTCCATTCCCCTAGGCCGAATGGGAAGCACAAAAGAAGTCGCCGGTGTCGTCCGCTTCCTAGCCGCTGATCCCGCAGCGAGCTACATGACAGGCCAGGTTCTGCAGGTGGATGGCGGCATGGTCATGCGCTGAAGACATCACTATGGGCGCCGCCGAAGTCGATCCGCGACTTGCGAACAAAGTCCTTGGCATCTTTCCAATACAGCCATTGACAAGTAAACAGGTTTACACTATTATTGAACTTGACTTGGCGCCGCATCGAGCCCGTCTTTACCCTTAACCCTTTCATGGATCCGCCCCAGCCTGAATCAGCAACCTGGCAAGGGCAAAAAGTATTGATTACCGGTGGAGCCGGCTTCATCGGATCCAACCTGGCGATCCGGGCAACAGAACTGGGAGCCAATGTCACCATTATTGACAGCCTCATCCCTGAATACGGTGGATGCCTCTATAATTTAGAGCCCATCAAAGACAAAATAAGAATCAATCTTTCGGACATAAGAGACAGCTTTTCACTGAGACCATTAATTGAAGATGTCGATATTTTATTCAACTTGGCTGGTCAAACAAGTCACATGGACTCAATGAAAGACCCCCATACAGATTTAACCATCAACTGCATGGCCCAACTCAATTTACTTGAAACATGTCGACAATTCAATCCCAATATTCGTATTATCTTTGCAAGTACGCGTCAAATTTACGGCAAACCCACCTATCTACCCGTCGACGAAAAGCACAATATCAACCCAGTTGATATCAATGGAATCCACAAATATGCAGCTGAGCTTTATTATGGACTTTATGGCAAAGTTCATGGCATTCGCACTTGTATTCTTAGACTAACCAATACCATCGGTCCGCGAATGCGAATCAAAGATGCAAGGCAAACTTTTGTTGGCATCTGGATCCGTCAGCTTATCGAGGGTCAACCCATTGAAGTCTGGGGTGGTGAACAACTAAGAGACTTCAATGATGTTGAAGATGTTGTGCAAGCCATGCTAATCGCTTCCCAAACTGACGACTGTTTTGGTAAAATTTTCAATCTGGGAAGTACGGAAAAAGTTAGTTTACTACAGCTCGCTAATCTATTAAAAGAGCTAAATGGAAGCGGCGAGATAAAGATCATGACATACCCTCCAGAGAGAAAAAAAATTGATATTGGCGATTACTATTCCTCCTTTGAGCTATTTAAGACTATGACCGGTTGGGAACCTGCCCAATGCCTTGGGCAAACACTGCAAAGAACCCTAGACTATTACTCAGATCATTTTCTGTACTACATCTAAGCCAATCCCAACGTTCCATGAGCCTCCAAGACAGGGTTAATTTTCCTCAAAAAGACACTGAATTCCATCAAGCTCTTATTGACAATGCGCTACAAAGTATTCTTAGCAGCGGTCAATTAGTTTTAGGTCCAGGAGTCAGGCAGTTTGAAGCTGATTTCGCTGAATGGTTATCTGGCGATTTTAAAGCGGTCCACTGCATAGGCGTTGGCAATGGTACAGATGCGCTTGAACTGGCTTTACGTGCTGCAGGGATACAGGCAGGTGACCATGTTGCTGTTCCATCCCATACAGCCTACGCAACGATTGCAGCCATACTAAGAGTTGCGGCTATTCCAGTTTTCATCGATGTTCAAGGTAATCGACCTGTAATCAGTGCCGAAACATTGGCCCATACCCTGGGCATCTGTACTACTATTAAAGCAGTAATAGCTGTTCATCTTTATGGAGAAGTTTGTGATCTAGAAACCATTCAGGCTATTTGCAGACTAAATAACCTAGCC
>CAMCQR010000034.1 GCA_945877115.1 Synechococcus sp. UW140
GCGGCTAGATAATGCAGACCATCCGCTGCCCAGTTTCGTGCCGCATTGGTTTTCGCCGTTTACCGTTCCAGCGAAGGTGTGGGCCCAACTTGAGCGGGCTGGGATGGAGCCCGTAAGGGGGTTGCCGGTAGAGGAGGGTGAGCCAGTGCTGCTTCTTTATGATCCCCCTGATCGGCTGCTTGCGAGCTCTGATCTTGATGGCCCTGGTTTACTGGAGGGTTATAGGGTGCTGTTGGCGGCACCTGCCAACGCACCACGGTTGACGGTGTGGCGACTGGCCGCCCTGGATGCGGAAGAGCTGGGCAGGGTCGTCTGCGGGGATATGTTGCGTGAACGTTCCATTGATTTTGCGCCGCCGGAGCCGGACCCTCTCGCGGCCCTTGTGAGCGTTGCCCTTTGTCGGTCAGTGCCTGGACTGCTTGATGCCTATCTTGATCTAGAGCTACAGGCGCTGTTGGTAGGAGGGGAACCGGATTCCGGATATATGCGGCGACTGCAGAGCAGTTTTTCAGCAGAAGAACTGCTGCCTGCGTGGCGCACTGCGGGTGTGCTTACGCTGCAGGTCGCTGAACTGGGTGAACAGCTTGAGCAGTCGCGTCGGCTTTTGAAGGAAAAAGAGAATGCGTTGGCAGCAGTCAACCAGGAGCTAGAGCAGCAGGAGATGGCTGGGAAGGAGGCGCGTGGGGAGGCTGAACTGAGCCTTCTGCAGTTGCAGCAGGTGCAGGAGCACTACTTCCTCCGGTCGCGTTCGAGTGATCAGGAGTTAGCGGCGCAGGCGGCAGCACTGCTGGATGCGGAGGCCAGGGGCAAGGAGCAAGGAGCCAGGCTCACGGTGCTGGAGGCGGAGGTGGTTCAGCTGAGGCGAGAGCGTGATGAAGCATTCCAAGGCCGGGAGCAGCAGGTCAAAAGAATGGCTGAGGTGCAAGAAGAGCTGTCGAGCCAGGCGGAGGCGTTTGCGGAAGTGCGAGAAGAAGCCGAATTCAACCTGGTGCAGTTGCACAAGGTGCAGGAGGAGCTGGAGCACTACTTCTTGAGCTCGCGCGGCCAAGATCAGCAGGTGGCGGCGCAGGCGGCAGGCCTACTGCGGGCTGAGGTGAGCGTTAAGGAGCAGGGGGCCAGGCTGGTGGTGCTGGAGGCGGAGGTGGTTCAGCTGGGGCGAGAGCGTGATGAAGCGTGCCAAGGCCGCGTGCAGCAGGGCATGAGACTGGCTGAACTTGAGCAGCAGCTGTCGAGCAAGGCGGTGGAGCTAACAGAGGTTGGCCAACGCTTGCACTCCCGTGATCAGCTAGTGGGTGCCCAGGCGGCAGCGCTGCTGCAGGCTGAGGTGAGGGGTAAGGAGCAGGGGGCCAGGCTGGTGGTGCTTGAGGCGGAGGTGGTTCAGCTGGGGCGAGAGCGTACTGAAGCGACCCAAGGCCACGAGCAACAGGGCAAGAGAATGGTCGAAATGGAGCAGGAGCTGTCGAGCAAGGCCGAGGCACTCAGGGAAGCGAAGGAAGAAGGGGAACGCCACCTGCTGCAGTTGCAGCAGGTGCAGGAGGAGCTGGAGCACTATTTTATGCATTCGCGATCGAGTGATGAGCTGGTGGCGGCCCAGGCGGAGCAGAACGGCCGTGCCTTTGCGTTGTTGGGTCGGATGCTCCAGCTGAGAAGCGCCCCTGGCGGGTGGCTGCCTGAGTATCAGGAGCCGCCCCTCATCAGCAGCCGCAGCAAGAGATTTCGCTTGCGCTGGGGCCGCTGAGTGTTGAGTAGCAGGTTGCGGTTGTTATGTTGTAGCGCTTCTAGGTATATTTTTTATTAAAATATAATATTTATTATTGTTTAGTTTTGATCTGTTGCTGGAGCTGCCTGTTCCACATACCATTTAACCGTAGCTTCTAATCCTTCATCAAAGCCATGCCTTGGCTCCCACCCTAGTTCTGTTGTAATTTTTCCGGGATCAATTGCATAACGTCGGTCGTGGCCCAAGCGATCTTTGACATAACTTATTAATTTGCGATGGGGCTTGTTTTCGGGTTTGATTTCATCTAATATTGAGCAAATCTTTTCGATTACTTGTAGATTAGTCCGTTCTCCATGCCCTCCGATACAATAGCTTTCACCTAAGCGCCCTCTGTTTGCTGCTAAGAGTAGGGCGTCTACATGGTCTTCAACATATAACCAATCTCGAACATTCATCCCATCTCCATAAAGAGGTATGGATTCACCTGCCGCTGCCTTGAGGATAACGACAGGAATTAGTTTTTCTGGATATTGCCATGGACCGTAGTTGTTGCTACAGTTCGTAAGTATAATCGGAAGGCCAAAGGTATGATACCACGAATATACTAAATGATCACTCGCAGCCTTGCTTGCCGAGTAGGGGCTACGAGGATCGTAGGGTGTTGTTTCTGAGAACCTGCCTGTTGATCCTAAGGATCCAAACACTTCATCAGTACTGATGTGGTGGAAGCGGAAATTTACCTTCCGTTCTCCTTCTAAATTATCGAAATGTGTACGACTTGCCTGAAGTAAATTAAAAGTACCAACAATATTACTTTCAATAAATGCCCCTGGTCCTTCTATGGATCGATCAACATGGCTTTCAGCTGCTAGATGCATGACAAGATCTGGGTCGGCTTTCTCGAAGGCTTTTTGCGTTGCGTTTGCATCGGCAAGATCGACCTGAAGCAGTTGATGTCTGGGTTCTACAAGTTCTGTCTCCCTAATACCTAAGGTTGTCAAGGTATTTTCAATACTAACTAGATCACTTGCATAACCCATTTTATCTAAGTTAAAGACGGTCGCATCACTCTCAAGTAGTAATCTCCTGACAACAGCACCACCAATGAATCCCGCACCACCAGTGACCAGAATTCGTTTGCGTTGACCAAGTAAATCCCTCAAATTAGGAACTGGAAATGGAGATACGTACATGGGAAAAGGTTTAGTTGGTAATGAAGTTTGTGTTTTTAATTTAAGTTGGTTTTGGGATTTTTGCCATTACAATAGATAGTTCTTTGCGCCAATGATTAGGTTCTATTCCTAATGCGCTTTTTGTTCTGGTACATTCAAGGAGTGAATATCCTGGTCGTTTGGCCGGAGTGGGATATTCAGAGGTTGTAATTGGCACGACTTTTGCTGATTGATTAATGATGCCTGCTGCAACTCCGGCATCTCCAATGGCTATTGCAAAGTCATACCAACTAGCCGCACCAGCATCGCAGAAGTGATGAATTCCACTCGCCTGATGGTTGATTACAGACCAGCATGCGCTGGCCAGATTCAGGGTTGATGTTGGGCAACCTATTTGGTCAGCCACAACTCTGAGCGTTTCGTTTTGAGCTGATTTCTGACGGTGAAGCCGAAGCATGGTGACGCAGAAATTGCTGCCAACCGGTCCATAAACCCAGCTAGTTCGAAGGATACAATATTTTGTTGCAGGCAAGGTCTCCCGCACAAGTCTTTCTCCCTCTGCCTTGGTGGCTCCATAGACACTAATCGGATCAACAGGTTGGTCAGGGTGATAAGGATGGCCTTGGGATCCATTGAAGACAAAATCAGTGCTGACTTGCAGAAGTCGACCGCCAATTTCTCTTAGGGCTTGAGCGAAAGCCCCAGGGGCAGCTGCATTCACTGCCATCGCCAAACCTGGTTCGCTTTCTGCTTTGTCTACAGCTGTGTAAGCCCCAGCGTTCAGAACCCAATCCGGCCGGTGTTCTAAGACGGCTTGACGACAAGCTTCTTTGTCACTCAAATCGAGTTGTTGTCTCCCGAGTTGGATAACATTATAATGGGCAGGTATTTTATCAACAAGAGCATTTCCGAGTTGTCCGTCTTTGCCGGTGAGAATTATCTTTACGGTTTGTGTCATTGAAACACATCTCCAACATTTAGTGCTTCAGCAAGCGTAGGTGCGGATGAATCTTTTGTTGATACCAATGGCTTATTGTCAGTGATTAGACCTAGGGGCCACTTAATGGCAAGCTCTCTGTCACTCCAAAGTAGTGAACGTTCGCATTCTTTGTTCCAGTATCCACTTGCCTTGTAAAGTACATCGGCAGTTTCACTTAGGGTAATAAACCCGTGGGCGAATCCGACCGGTACCCAAAGTTGTTGGTGATTCATTCCGCTTAAGTGGACACCGACCCACTCACCAAAAGTGGTGGAATTACGTCGAAGATCGACGGCGACATCAAAAATCTCTCCGGCTACGCAGCGCACAATCTTGCCTTGGGAATTAGGTTCTAGTTGGTAATGCAAACCTCGCAGGACCCCTCTGTTTGATTTGGAGTGGTTGTCTTGCAGGAAATTTGGACTCTCCTCTGTCTTGATACCAAGGGCTTCTGCGAAGCTGCCTCGGTTCCAGCTTTCGTAAAAAAAGCCTCGGTCATCGTTGAAGACTCGAGGGGTCAGGAGCAAGGGCCCCTCAACACTGAATGTCTCTACCTGCACGGTCAAGCGGAGTGGGTGGTGGGCTGGGGAGGGATGACACCAGAGTTGGTGGGTCGTGCGTCGCTCAGCAGCTTGAGAAGATAGGAGCCATAACCGCTTTTCTTCAATGGCTGGGCAAGACGCTCTAGCTGACCATCATCAATCCAGTTCATGCGCCAGGCTACCTCTTCGGGAGACCCTACCTTAAGTCCCTGCCTGTGTTCCAGGGTGCGGATGTAGCTGGCCGCTTCGTGTAGAGAATCGGGAGTGCCGGTGTCTAGCCATGCCATTCCCCGACCCATGAGTTCAACCTTTAGCAAACCCTCGTCTAAATACAACTGGTTAAGGTCGGTAATTTCCAGTTCGCCGCGGTGGGAGGGTCTCACCTGTTTGGCCCGATCCACCACAGTTTCATCGTAAAAATAGAGGCCAGTGATCGCATAGCGCGATCGGGGTTGTTTCGGCTTTTCCTCGATGCTAATCACTCGTCCTGCGGCATCGAATTCCACTACGCCATAGCGTTCGGGATCACTGACCGGATAGGCAAATACGGTTGCCCCCGAAATGTTTTGGTAGGTAGCTTGCAATTGATGAACTAACTCATCGCCATGGAATAAATTGTCACCAAGCACTAGAGCCGCGGAGCTTTTGCCTAAAAATTCGGACCCGATCAGGAATGCTTGGGCAAGACCATCGGGACTCGGTTGAACGGCGTATTGGATTTCCATTCCCCACGGGGAACCATCACCCAGCAGGCGCTTAAATGCATCTTGGTCGTTGGGGGTGGTGATGATCAACACCTCACGAATTCCCGCCAGCATCAAGGTGCTGAGCGGGTAGTAGATCATGGGTTTGTCATAAACAGGCATTAGCTGTTTGCTGACGGCCGCACTCAGGGGAGCCAGACGGGTGCCGCTGCCACCAGCAAGGATGATGCCCTTGCGATGGGCTGCTGTGGGATCGGAACGGGGAAAAATCAAGTCAGGATTCACCTTTTATCATCAGACCATCTGGAGTTTCTCATGTTTTGGTCACGCTGACGGCATCGGCACCAACAATGCCAATTATTTTGTCTCCATCCAGTTGGGTCCTACCCCTGTGTCCACCTTGAGGGGGACGGCCAGTTGCACTGCGTCCTGCATGGTGCGACGGGTCAGATCGAGGACCGTCTCCAGGACTTCCGGGGCCGCCTCCAGTACCAGCTCGTCGTGGACCTGCAGGAGCAGGCGGGCCGGCATGTCGGCCTTGATCAGGGCGCGATGTAGTTGCACCATCGCGATTTTGATGATGTCGGCGCTGGAGCCCTGGATGGGGGCGTTGGCGGCCGCCCGTAACTGCTGGCCTTCCATGCCGGCCCTTCTTGCCACCTCAAGCTCGATGGAGAGGGGATCCCGCCCCCGCCAGCGTCCAAGACCGGCCGGATCGAAATGGAACGGGCGGCGGCGCCCCAGGATCGTTTCCACATAGCCCTGGCTCAGGGCCAGGCGCTCCTGCATTTCCAGATAGGCGAAAACGCGGGCGTAACGCTGCCGGTAACGGCTCAGGAAGTCCTTGGCCTGGGCCTGGCCCACGCCTGTCTCCCTGGCGAAACGCTGGGCCCCCATGCCATAGATCACACCGAAGTTGATCGTCTTGCCGAGCCGCCGTTCATCGGCGCTGATCGTGTCCTTTTCAAGCAGGAGACGGGCTGTCAGGGCATGGACGTCATCCCCCTGGTTGAACGCTTCGATCAGGACCGGTTCATCTGAGAGGTGGGTGAGGATGCGCAGTTCAATCTGGGAATAGTCGGCGCTGATCAGCTGCCAGCCCTCCTGGGGCAGGAAGGCCTTACGGATCCGCCGACTGAATTCGGTGCGGATGGGGATGTTCTGGAGGTTGGGGTTGCTGCTCGAAAGCCGGCCTGTGGCCGTGACGGCCTGGTTGAAGTCCGTATGTACCCTGCCGGTTTCCGCTTCAACCAGGGCTGGCAGAGCCTCGATGTAGGTGCTGCGCAGTTTGCTGAGGGTGCGGTGCTCCAGCAGCAGCGGCACTACCGGATGGTCAGCTTCCAGTTTTTCGAGCACCGCCGCATCGGTGCTCCAGCCGGTTTTGGTTTTGCGGGATTTCTTGCGATCCAGCTTGAGGGTCTCGAAGAGCAATTCCCCCAGTTGTTTGGGAGAAGCCAGGTTGAACTCCCCTCCGGCTGCTTGGTGGGCGTCGCATTCGAGTTGGGCCAGGCTCTTGCCTAGTTCCTGGCCCAACTCCTGTAGGTAAGGGATATCGATGCGGATCCCTGTGGCCTCCATCGTGGCCAGCACCGCCTCCAGCGGGAGTTCCACCTGTTCGAGCAGGGGCAGGAGGGCCGGCCCCAGGGCCGCCAGTTGCTGGCGTAGCAGGGCGGTGAGTCGCCAGGTGAGGTGGACGTCCATGCCGCAGTATTGGGCGGCTTGTTCCAGGGGAACGGTGGCAAAGCTGGCCCCCTTGGGTACCAGGTCGCTGTAGCTGGTGGGGCTGAATTGGAAGTTCCGCAGGGCCAAGGCTTCAAGGCCATGCTTCTCGCCCGCATCGCGCAGGTAATCCGCCAGCAGGGTGTCCATTACGACCCCTTCCAGGACCACACCGTGGCGCATCAGGATCAAGCGGTCGTATTTGGCGTTCTGCAGGGTCTTGGGGTGGGCCCTGCTGGCTAGCCACGGGGCCAGGGCCCCCAGCACCTGATCGAGGGGAAGCTGCAGGGGCGGCGTGGCGGCATCGCTGAGCAGATCGCTTGCCGGGGCGCCCTGGTGGGCGATGGGGATGTAGGCCAACTCAGCGGGGCCCGATCCCCAGGCCAGGCCAAGACCCACCAGCTCGGCCTGGAAGGGGTTCAAGGAGGTAGTTTCCGTGTCCAAGGCGACGGGAGCCCAGGGATTGGTCTGCTCCCAGAGGAGCTGCAGCAGGGTTTCGAGGGCCTGGGGGTTTTGTACCAGAAGGGGATCCAGCACGGGGATGGACCCGGGCGTGGGGCCGTCGCTGGCCCTGTCACTGGGATTGCTGGTGTCGGCATTCCCTGGCAATGGAACTCCCGTGGCCTGGCTGGGGCCCGAGGCGGTGCTGGGCCCTGGCGGTGGTGGCCCTTCGCTGCTTGCCCGTTGGTTCGGGTTAGCCGAAAGCAGCCGAGCGAAGGTGTCCACCTGCTTGTGAAGGCTGAACAATTCGAGCTTTTGGAGGCTGTCCGCCAAGGCTTCCGGTTTGACTTCCCCGAGGGCAAGGCGCGGTGGGTCGCTTAGGGGGACATCCAGCAGGATGCGGGCCAGCATCCGCGAATGGAAGGCACTGTCCCGGCCGGTTTCCAACTTGCTGCGAAGCGCCCCTTTCTGTTGGCTGAGATCGGCGAAAATTCCCTCCAGGTTTCCGTAGGCTTGCAACAGGTTGATCGCTGTTTTGGGTCCCACTCCCTTCACGCCAGGAATGTTGTCGGAGGGGTCTCCGGTGAGGGCCTTGAGATCGATCACATCTTCGGGGGGGACACCGAGCTTGGCGATCACTCCCTCACGTCTCATCTCGATGGGACCGCCGTTCTTGGCATAGGGCCCACCTCCCATGTAGAGCACAGCGATATCGCGCTCGTCATCGACCAGTTGAAATAGGTCACGGTCGCCCGAGAGGATGCGGACCCGCCAGCCCTCATCGGCTCCCCGCAGGGCCAGGGTGCCCAGCACATCGTCGGCTTCGTATCCGGGAGCAAGACAAAGGGAAAGATCAAGATCTTCCTTGAGAATCTGCTGCAGGTTGGCCAGGTCGGCGAAGAAGTGCTCCGGGGCCGTTTCCCGATGGGCCTTGTAGTTGGCGTCCGCTTCGTGACGAAAGGTGGGTTCGGCTGTATCGAAGGCGAGCACCACCCCCTTTGCGTTTAGACCCTTGACATTGTCCAGCAGGGTCTTGAGAAAGCCATAGGTCACGCTCGTGGGAACACCGTTCTTGGTGCTGAGTCCCCCTTCACCTCCCTTGGCAAAGGCATAGAAGCTACGAAAAGCCAGGGAATGGCCATCCACCAGCAGGAGTAGGGGTTTGTCATCCTCTTGGCCTGCTGTGGGCCCGAGCCCTTTTACCGCCATGGGTGTTTGCCTCGTCGACAAAGATTGCCGTGGGACTCAGCCTGCCAGAGCGGTTGGGGGGTGATGGCCGTTTTAGGGAGGGTCATGGCGTGATGCGCCATCCTGAGGGGGTCCATGAGCTTTCGGTGCGACGATGTCCCGTCAACCCAGCCGCTATGCGATCCATCTGATTTTGAGCGGCGGACATCGCGAGAGCGTCCATTTCGACAGTCTGGAGGCCTTCCAGAACTGGTATGCCGGCGTACTCAATGCGGCCCAGCCCCCGGAGGCCTTCGTGAATGTGCCGATCAGTCAGTTGGAGGGTGAATACCTGTTGCTGCGGGCCGGCAGCATCATTGGCCTGCGCATCGAGCCGATTTTTGCAGCCCAGGACGACTGAGAATCGGCGTCGGTCCGTCAGGATGGCCCAAGGCTCTGCCGGATTCCGGCTGATCAGGGGCTAGGAGCAGCGGCCAGGGCCTCCACCAGCCTGGGGCGGTCGGCGCCGCTGCGATGCAGCAGCAACCAGCTCTCCGCGAGGTCCGGGCCCTGAAGGCTGCCCAACAGGGCTGCCCGCAGACTTTTCATCAGCAGGCCTTTCTTGATCCCGGCGGCAGTGGTGGCCTCAGCCAGGATCTGCTGGGCCATTGGGGCTGTCAGCTCGTCTGCAGGGATGCGTTCCAGGACGGCAGCCAGGCCGGCTGCCGCCCCTGGTTGGGCCAGCTGGGCCAGGGCTTGGTCGTCGGGGCTGGGGGTGAGGAAGAAGGCCGTGGCTTGCCCCACCCCATCGACCAGCTTGGTCAGGGACGGACCGAGCAGCGTGCAGAGATTGCTTTGCCAATCGGGATCGGCCGTTGGTCCATCGCCGGCCCATCCCTCGGCCTGCCAGAGGGGCAGGAGTTGCTGGCGCAACTCGGAGGGGGGCAGCTCATGTAGCACCTGGCCGTTTAGCCAGTTGAGCTTGTCCCAGTCGAAGCGGGCGCCGGCCTTGTTGACGCGATCAAAGTCGAATACCCTGGCCGCTTCTTCTAGGCCAAAGCGTTCACCCATGCCCTCGGGTGGCGACCAGCCCAGCAGGGTCATGTAGTTGACCAGGGCGGCCTGGGTATAACCCAGATCCTTGAAGTCGCTAATGGAGGTTACCCCGTCTCGTTTGGACAGTTTTTTACCTTCCTGGTTGAGGATCAGGGGGGTGTGGGCGAACTGGGGGGCGGTCACGCCTAAAGCCTGATACAACAGCAACTGCTTGGCCGTATTAGCAATGTGATCCTCACCGCGGATCACATGACTGATTGCCATGAACACATCATCCACCACCACGACCAGGTTGTAGAGGGGGTCTCCGATCCGGTCGGCTGGGGCACGGCGGGCTATCACCATGTCACCCCCAAGGTCCGAACCAGCCCATTGCATCGGCCCCCGGATCAGATCGTTCCAGGTGATGGTGGCGTTGTCATCGATGCGAAAGCGGATGACCGCCTCGCGTCCTTCGGCGGTGTAGGCCTGCACCTGCTCGATTGAGAGCTGGCGGTGGCGGTTGTCGTAACGGGGGGCTTGGTGGTTGGCTTGTTGGTGCTCGCGCATGCTGGCCAACTCGTCTTCGCTGGCGTAACAGCGATAGGCCAGTCCCTGATCGAGGAGTTGGCGGATGGCGTTACGGTGGGCCTCGATCCGTTCACTTTGGATCACCGGTTCGTCGTCCCAATCAAGGCCTAGCCAGCGCAGTCCATCAAGAATGTTGGCGGTGAATTCAGGGCGAGACCGTTCTCTGTCGGTATCCTCGATCCGCAACAAAAAGCGGCCGCCCTGGTGGCGGGCGAACAACCAATTAAAAACCGCCGTGCGAGCCGTGCCGATGTGCAGGGTGCCTGTCGGGCTTGGGGCCAGTCGGACCCGAACGAAACCACGGTCGGCCACGCTGCTTAACTCCGCTATTGGTGTTTGTTTGAGCACGGGACTGACGGGGCTCGAACCCGCAACTTCCGCCGTGACAGGGCGGTGCTCTAACCGATTGAACTACAGTCCCAGGTTGGGTTGAAGCGAAAACTTTAGGGGAGGTTTTCGGGATCAACCTTGTCGACCCTGAGGCCGACAAGAGAAGTATCCATTGCCATCGGTCCCTACGTCAACGCCTTGAAATTGATTGTCATCGGAGACGGCGGATGGGGGCCAGCCGGGTTATGTGACATTGTCAAGCTGGCGTGACTCCCCAGCATATTGCCGACAACAAACGGCTGGGGATCAGCAGAGCTAGACCTAGGAAGGCTTCAAGGGCGAAAACCAGCAGGTTCAATCAGACGAACCTGATTGCCCCGGGCCGTGAATTCACGGCCTTGATCACTTTGAACCACCACACGGCCACCGGATTTGACCCGAATAACGCGGGCACGAACCCAGCCGAGGGCGGCGGATTCGAGCACTTTTACGACATCGCCGGGCTGTAGATCCAACTCCATTTTCGGAAGCACAAGACTGAATAACGGGCCATCGAACGCGCCGTGGAGGACTTGAACCCCCGACATCAGGTTTTGGAGACCTGCGTTCTACCAACTGAACTAACGGCGCAAGGCGATGGCCCTTGGGACAACGGAAATCAGTGTGTTTTCTGGAGAAAATCCAGAGAACAGAATCACCGATCGAAGCGCTGCTTCACGCGAGTGGCTTTACCCACCCGGTCACGCAGATAGAAGAGCTTCGCTCGACGTACTTTACCGCGTCGCTCAACCTTGATGTTGGCCACCTGGGGGCTATGCAGCATGAAAACGCGCTCCACACCTACACCCTGGAAAATACGCCGCACGGTGATGGTTTCATTAAGGCCACCATGGCGTTTGGCAATCACCACACCCTCGTAGGGCTGGATTCTTTCCTTGCTCCCCTCCCGGATCCGGACACCAACCCGGACGGTGTCGCCGACATAAATTTCGGGCAGATCGCTTTTTAGCTGAGCAGCTTCGAAGAGCTCGATCAGTGCACGGGCCCCAAGCTTGCCGGTGGTCACGGTCACCTTGGCTGGACTGGTTTCAGCCGTGGCATCGGACACGTTGCTTGCCTCGGCCGCGGTGGTCGTGGATTCCAAATTGGTTTCGGTGTCGTTCACAGGGTCCATCGTGGTTTCGGTTCCGTCCGCAGCCATCTCCATTCGAAGGCTTCAGGCCAAACCGAAATTGTACCGGCTCAGACGCCCCCCTTACCAGTTTCCCGAGGGGCTCCCTTACGCCGCCAACGATCCCAGGCGAGCCAACCACCGCTGCCCAGCATCCAGAGCAGCCCGACTCCATTGAGCAGGACATACACGGTTTCAGCCTCCGCTCCCAACCAGGCTTTCAACCATTCCCCCTCGTGTAAAACCATCAGGCCATGGGCCCGATCCCGTCCCCAGCCTCCCCAGTCCCGTAGCAACCGATAGGCCATCCCGCTGCTGACAGTGATCACCAACGGCGCCAGCACCAGGGGGGCCAGATTGGCGTGAGCCTGGCGCAGCCGCAGGGTCCACGACTGCCCCCCGGGCTTTTGGGGCTGCTGGGTGGGATTAGGGGCAGATGCGGTGGGGTGATCGGCTTCTGGAGGTGGATCGGTGGGTGCCAAGGCGCAGCATCGATGACACCCTTGATAGCTTGGCAGGGGTAAAAATCCTGAATGGCCTTCGCGGGCCTAACGCCTCAGCCCTTTTCCCGATCCTTCGAACCGGACCCCATGAATCTGTTTGCCGATCTGCTGGCCAGCACCACCGCTGGTCGAGCCACGGCGGACGCGGCCCAGATCACCCAGGCCGGCCCCCGGATTCAGAAAAGCCGACGGGGTGTGGAGGTCAAATCAGCCCGCGAGATTGATGTGATGCGCCGTGCCAGTCGCATTGTCGCCACGGTGTTACGGGAAATCGGCGAATTGGTGACCCCTGGCATGACCACAGCCGACCTTGATCGCCATGCCGAACAGAGGATCCGGGCCATGGGGGCGGTGCCCAGTTTCAAGGGGTATCACGGTTTTCCAGCCAGTATCTGCGCTTCCATCAACAATGAGGTGGTCCATGGCATCCCCAGTGCCAAACGGGTGATCCACGCCGGCGATCTGCTCAAGGTGGATACCGGGGCCTATTTTGAGGGTTACCACGGAGATAGCTGTATCACCATTGCCGTGGGTGAGGGGGTGAGTGACGAGGGCCAAAGCCTCAGCCGAGTGGCCCAGGAGTCCTTGATGAAGGGGCTGGCCACCGTGAAGGCGGGCAGCAGCCTCCTGGATCTGGCCGGTGCGGTCCAAGACCACGTCGAAGCCCACGGCTTTGCGGTCGTAGAGGACTACACGGGCCACGGTGTGGGCCGCAACCTGCATGAAGAGCCTTCGGTGTTCAACTACCGCACCAGGGATTTGCCCAACATGACGCTGCGGCCAGGCATGACCCTGGCGGTGGAACCGATTCTCAATGCTGGCAGCAAGGCCTGTCGCACCCTGCGGGACCGCTGGACGGTGGTGACGGTGGATGGTGGACTTTCGGCCCAGTGGGAACACACCATCGTCGTCAGCAGTGACGGCTGTGAAATTCTCACTGACCGGGATTTTTGAAGCAGCTCCACCCAGCTCCAATCCGGGGCTGGGTTGGGCGATTGCACCCAACACGGATATATCTGAGAGTTCAGCTCTTACCGGCTCCCCCAGCTTTGATGGAAGCTTTAAGTCGTTTGATATTGAGGCCAATCTGCTCGATGCCAAGCAAGCTGCCGGGTGCTTCCTCCCAACTGGCTGAAAGAACGCCGTAGCTGAGGCCAACTAGGCCTAATAGGAAAAACCCGCCCGACAAACCCAAGGTGACGACTGGAGGGACATCAAGGAGGCGGCGGCTGACCAGAAAGTAACTGGCGACAAAAACAGCCATTCCGAGCAGGGTGGGAACCCCTGTTGCAAGGCCGATGCGTCGGGCCATACGCCTAGAAACCGCCTCGGGAATCTGGGATGTCCGAGACGATTGGGGGGCCTTTTGTAGGGCCTGCGGCAACTTTGGGCCAAAGGCGGAGGGTTTAGGTGGGCGGGCCATGGCCCGCCTCAGCCGCGGATGCCGAGTTTTTCGACCAACGCTGTATAGCGTTGGTCACTCAGTTGACGCAGGTAGGAGAGCAACCGTTTGCGGCGGCCGATCATTTTCAGCAGCCCTTGACGGGAGGAAAAGTCGTGAATGTTTTTTTGAAGGTGGCCGCTGAGTTGGTTGATGCGGTCACTCAACATCGCCACCTGCACTTCCACCGACCCGGTGTCGGTGCCGTGGGTCTGATGGGTGTTGATGAGTTCTTGTTTGCGGGTGGTGGTCAGCGGCATGGGCGGTGCGTGGCCCCTTTGTTCGAATAATCCATCTTACCTTCCCGGGGGTCGGCTACAGCGAACTTCAGGCCACGGACCGGGACAACCAACGCAGGCATTCACGCAGCCAATCGTCGCTGCTTTCAAGGCCCGCGTTGCCCTCGCCGGCAATGGCCCGCCAGGCCCTTTGAATTTCCAAAGGTTCGTAGCCCAGGGCCCCCAAGGTGAGTTCCACCTCGGCGCGGCAGCCCTTGGCCAGGGTTTCAGCCTCGCTGTCGTCCGCCCAATCAGCCCCCAGACCCGGATCGTCCACCAGCAGATGGGGATAGCGCTCCTGAACTTTGCAGCGCAGCTCGACCGCCAGCCTCTCGGCCGTGCGTTTGCCCACCCCAGGCGCCTGGCTGAGTCGCCGTAGGTCCGCTGCGGCGATGGCGCGCACCAGTTCGTCGACCTCCATGGCCCCGAGCAGGGCCAGGGCCATCTGGGGACCCACCCCACTGACGGCCACCAGATCTCGGAACAGATCGCGCTCCTGACGGTCGCCGAAACCGAAGAGGGTCCAGCCATCTTCGCGGACACTTTGATGGGTATGCAGGGTGAGATCGCCCCCGGCGGCTGGCAACCGTGCCCATTGCCGCAGGGTCAGATTCATCTCATAGCCGATGTTCCCACAGATCAGCAGGAGTCCACAGCGGTTGCCCGACCGCCAGGGTTCGGCGACTTGACCCCGCAGCCAGCCGATCATGGAGATCCTTGCAATGCCACCATGCTGCCCTTCCGGACCCTTGTCGCCCGCCTAAGGCAGACCCTTGTCACGCTGGCGCTGGCCTCGGGTCTTCTGTTGGCGGGATGCCATGCCCTGGTCCAACCCTCCCGCAGCGTGTTGTTGTCAGCCCTGGCCGAACAAATCCACACCACCCAGTTGGATGTGGCCCAGGCGCTGCAACTGGAACCCATGGGTCTTCCCCAGGTGAGTCGGGTGCGGGTGGAGTCCCAGGAGCCGGTCCCGATCGGCACGACCAGGGGTTGGCACCTGACGGGTCGTTTTGATTGGCGCCTGAGTGGCGATCCGATTCGGGTGGATAGTCCCTTCGACCTCTATCTGCAGGCTGGCGAGCGCCAGGAGACCTGGCGATTGGCCCGCCCCTTGATCCGCCCGGACGGCAGTGCCGATTGGCTCACCTATCCCCTGCCTTTGCCCGATGCGCCCCGGGGCTGAGTCCCGGCCGTTTGACTCAGCAAGGCCGCCACCAGCACCAACCCGCCGCCCAGCAGGGAGGTGGGTCCCATTTTTTCACCAAACACCCACCAGCCCCAGAAACTGGCGAAGACCACCTGCACGTAGCCGATGGGGGTGGCGCGGGCCGCAGGCAGCCGGGCCAGTCCTTCGGTGAGGCCCAGTTGGCCGGCCTGGGTGAAGAGGCCAACCGCCAACAACCAGAGCATGTCGTTGCCGGTTGGTGCCACCGGATGCAGGAGCACCAGGGGCAGGCTGAGCAGTGCCGAGACCATGGGAAACCAGAAGACGATCACGAGGGGGGATTCCGTGCGCGCCAGTTCGCGCACACTCACATAGGCCAGGGAGGTGAGTACGGCTCCGGCCAGGGCGAGCAGCACGCCCCCCATGGGAAAGACCCCACTGCCGGGTCGCACTAGCACCATGACTCCGACCCAGCCGATCAGCAGGGCCCCCAGGCTGCGCCGGTTGGGGGATTCACCCAACAGGATCCAGGCCAAGGCGGCGGTGAGGCTGGGATAGAGAAATTGCAGCACCGTGGCTTCCGCCAGGGGGAGGCGCTTCAACGCCGCGAAAATGCAGCCCAGGGCCATGGTGCCCAGCAGGCCCCGCAGGGCCAGCAAGCCCCGCCGTCGCCCCCAGGGGTTGATGCCCGCCAGGCGGGCCATCCCCAAACTGATGCTGAGGCCCACGATCGAGCGGGCCAGCACGAGTTCGGCCACAGGCAATCGCGTCCCCAGATGTTTCACCCCCAAGGTCATCAGGCTGAACATGAAGGCGCTACCCAGGAGGGCCAGGACGGCCCTTCGCCCCTGGCCAGCGGCCTCCTCGTCTGTGTTCTGCATCCACCCCTGGTGTCGTACGGCAGAATAGGGGCGCTTCAAGCCCCACATCTGGGGCGATCACCTTCCGTCCGCAACCATTTTCCAGCCCTTGGCCTTGCCCCGCCTCCATCCCCGCACGATCGAGGCCGTCAAGGAGAGGGCCGACATCGTCGATGTGGTCGGCGAGCACGTGATGCTCAAGAAGAAGGGCCGTGAATTTGTGGGGCTCTGCCCGTTTCACGAGGACCGTTCACCGTCGATGACGGTGTCACCGGCCAAGCAGTTCTATTACTGCTTCTCCTGTGGTGCCGGCGGTAACTCCATCAAGTTTTTGATGGAGTTGCAGCGCACCAGCTTCGGCGAGGTGGTGCTGGAACTGGCCCGCAAATACCAGTTGCCGGTCGAAACCCTGGAGGGACCGCAGCAGGAGCGGTTGCGCCAGCAGCTTTCGCGCCGGGATCGGCTGCACCGGGTGTTGGGCCTGGCCGCCGGCTGGTTCCAGGCCCAGCTTCTTGGGCCGGAGGGGGCCGGGGCCCTGGCCTACCTGCGCGAGAGCCGGGGCCTCAGCCCGGCCAGCCTCGAAGCGTTCCAACTGGGCTACGCGCCGGACCGCTGGGATGGCTTGTTGGTCCATTTGCAGGAGGTGGAGCGGCAGGCTCCGGATTTACTGCTGGATGCCGGCCTGGTGGTGCCCCGCAAGGGGGGTGGGGGCTTTTACGACCGTTTCCGCCATCGGGTGATGGTGCCAATCCGGGATCGGCAGGGGCGGGTGATTGGCTTTGGCGGCCGCAGCCTCGATGGTGGTGAGCCCAAATACCTCAATTCACCGGAAACGGAGGTATTTGAAAAGGGGCGCCATCTTTTTGGCCTGGAGCGGGCCGCCGAGGCGATCCGCCGCGATGACCGGGCGGTGGTGGTGGAGGGCTATTTCGATGTGATTGCCCTTCATGCCGCCGGCATCGCCAATTCCGTGGCCGCCCTGGGGACCGCCCTCAGCAGCCACCAGATCACCCAGTTGGGCCGTCTGTGCGACAGCAAGCGCCTGATTCTCAATTTTGATGCCGACGGGGCCGGCATCCGCGCCGCCCAACGGGCCATCGGCGAGGTGGAACAACAGGCGCTGCAGGGCTTGTTGGAGCTGCGGGTGCTCCAGCTACCCGCCGGCAAGGATCCGGATGAATTTCTGCGCTGCCACGGGCCCGGGGAGTACCGGGCCCTGCTGGATGGGGCCCCCCTGTGGCTGGACTGGCAGATCGACCAGGTGCTGGCCCCCCGTGATCTCAGCCGCGCCGATGAGTTTCAGCAGGCGGTGGCGTCCCTGGTGGAGTTGTTGGGCAAGTTGCCCCAGGCCACCCACCGCACCCGCTACATCCAGCAGGTGGCCGAGCGCCTCAGCCAGGGCCGCGCCCACCTGGTGCGTTCCCTGGAGGAGGACCTGCGCCAGCAGGTCAAGGGCCAACGCTGGCATGGGCGCTCCAGCCGCCTCGAGGCACCCGGCAGCATCAGCCTGAAGGAACGGGCCGAGGCGGCCATCCTGCGGCTGTATCTGCACTGTCCCCACCATCGGGCCGAGGTGCGGCGCCAGCTGCGGCTGGCTGAGCAGCTGGATTTTGTCTTGCGCGACCATCGTCTGCTCTGGGCGACCATTGGTGAGATTGAAGAGGATCACCTGGCCCCTGGGCGGCTGGAGGCGATCGATCGGGGCGAAGACCTGGGTGTGGAACTTGTCGAGCTCGACCTGCCGCGGCTGTTGGGCGATCGCCTTGTGGTTGAGCAAAGCGATCTCCTCTCCCGTTTGACCCCCCTGCTGCAACCCAGCGATGTGGAGGCGCTCGCCTTGGGCCAGCCCGAGTTGCAGCTGCGGGGTGCCATCGCCAGCCGATCCCGCCTGGTGACCCAGAATCGCTGCCGCCATTTGCTCGAGGCCTGGCGGGGCCAGGAATTGCAGACCCTGGAGCGTTGTATTGCCCGGTTGCTTCAGTCCGAAGCTCCGCCGCCCCAGACGCCGGAGCCTGCCGCCGCCCTCCTGCCCTGCCTCGATATGGAGGGCCGTATTGACGACCTGTTCCAGCAGCTCAATGGGGAGGCCCTGCGGTTTCAGGAGGCCTATTACCGCGAACGCCGCCATCTGCTTGCCCTCGATCGGCAACGCTGCAGCAGCGACGAGGAAACCTACGGGTTGCCAAGCGCCGGCTAGGGGCCAGGGGCCAGGGGCCAGGGATGACTGTGGGCGCTCCTTATGATGTCCCCACTGGAATTTCTTGATGGCCTACCCGGACTATCCCGTTCCCGTGGACGAGGCCCAACGGCTGAGGGAGCTGGAGAGATACGGGGTGGTGGACCAACCCAGCGATCCCCATTTTGAACGGCTAGTCGAGTTGGCCAGCTCGATCTTCGCGATGCCGTATGTGGCGATCTCCCTGGTGGAGGCCAATCGCCAATGGTTTTTGGCCAGTAAGGGCCTCAACGTGCGTCAGACGCCCAGGCCCATGGCCTTTTGTGCCCATGCCATCGCCTCGAAGGGGGTGCTGGTGGTGCCCGATGCCCTCAACGACGAGCGCTTCAGCACCAATCCCCTGGTCAGCGCCGAACCCCATGTGCGCTTTTATGCCGGGGTCCCGCTCACCAGTCCCGCCGGCCACAACCTGGGCACCCTTTGTGTGCTCGACCAGAAGCCCCACCTACCCACGGCCACCCAGATTCACCAGTTAGAGCTGATGGGGCAACTGGTGATGCGGGAGCTGGAGCTGCGGCGCCTGTCCCACCTCTGCCCGGTGACGGGCCTGCCGGATCGGGTCACGTTGCTGGCCATTGGCGAACGGGAGGTGGTCCGGGCCCGGGCCGAGGGCAAGCCCCTGGCCCTGTTGCTGTTTGATGTTGATAATTTTCGGGCGATCAATAACCGTTGGGGCCACCAGGCCGGTGACCAGGTGCTGGTGGATCTTTGCCATCTGGGTTGCCAGTTTCTGCGGGAGCAGGATTTTGCCGGCCGGCTGGATGACGGAGCCTTTGCCCTGCTGCTGGTCGACCAGGGTCCCGAGGGGGCGATGGCGGTGGCCGAAGGGTTACGCCAGGCCGCTAGCACCATGCCGGGGGTGTTCAACCATTCCGAGTGGCGGCTGCACATCAGCGGTGGTCTGAGTGTGCTGGCGACGGGTGATGGCAGTTTTTATGACCTGGTGCGCCGCAGTGAACAGGCCCTGCAGCTGGCCAAGGGCAATGGACGCAACCAGATCGCCTCGTTATTGGCGGAATCTTGAACCCGGTTTATCGGGCCCCCTTCCGCCCATCTAAAAGCCCCTTGTAGGGGGCCGATGGATTGCAGGGGCTCTGGTAAGAGCCAGCCGTAACGGTTTCAGGCCTTTGCCGCACCAATGCGGCGGCGCAGGCGGAGGCTCCAGCCCAGGCCAGCCGTACCAAGCCCTGCGTTTGGCTGAGGTGATTGTCAGGCTAAAACTAGTGAGATTGGAAACTGGAATGCCTCCAAAAGTATTACTAGTAGGATTTGTTGCGTAACCAGTTTGCCCTTGGGAAAAATAAGGACTGGCGGAGAAGATAGAGTCATTCGACGGCCAAATTCTGATGGCCTGATTTGTGAAAGGTGTGATACCGCGAACGCCAGTTACCTTTTATTGAACGCTTTTGAATGCTTGCGTGTTGCTAAAAGCCCCATTGATATTGGCAACCTCAAGAGTGTAAGCATCAGCAATATTCAATGTATCTGTATAGCTAATTTCAAAAGTGTCGCCTGGATTGATAGGACCACACGACGGGGAATGCAAAATGCTGGAGATGATGCTGGTGGCATCAATGGCCGCCTAGGTCCCGGTGGCTGCGCCGGCGGGTTGGATGGCTCCGAGAGTCCAGGGTTCCGGTGGTGAGCAGGTCAAGGAAGGCTTGCTAAGCCAGGGGAGCAGATTGGAAAGAATTTATGAAAGAAGTGAAAAGAACTGAAACTTATGCGAAACTTTTTTATAAACGAAGAAAATCTTAAAATCCGGTTTAACAACTGTCTATCTTTCGTCAAAGTTCCTGTAAAGACAAGGGTCTTACATGAATATACTTTTTAGTATGCTTCGCTTTTTTATTTTTGAGTCAATAGTTAGCGCAATAAATAGAGTTAGTGAATTATGTTATTCTCTTAGTATAAGCGATTAGTACATGCTAACATATTCACTTATTTTCATAATGAGTCTTAAAAATAAAGATTCTAGTTCTTTAATTTGTCGTTAAATTTATTTGCTTGTACTGGTAATTTAGAATAAAAATTTTTTATAGAATTTATTCTTATAGTCTGTTGCTTTGAGTGCAATTCTTTTTTAAAGAGTGTAAAGCTGTTGCTGCGTTTGCTGTTAAATTTTTATGTGTTATGGGTCTTTCGGCCCAGACCTGTTGTGATTGGTTAAATTTGTGTTAGGCTGATTGAGTCGTGATTGCTTGCAAGTGTAAAGTTTAGTTGCTTTCTTTGCTTTGGATATTTCGCTAAAATCTTGATGCTGTCAGTTCTGGCCGATTTTGGGGGTCTGGGTCTGATCGGCCTATCGTTGGCTTGGTTGGTCCACCAGGTCTTACTCTCCAATTTAGTTCAGATTTCCTGGCAGCTCACCGCCATCAATGCCCTGGGTCAAGCGGCTTTTCTAGCCTTGTTGGGGCTGCTGCTGTTGCTGCTGGCCCAGCGGGTTCAGGAGCAATTGGATCGCCGTCGTTTTCGGCGGGTGGCCCTGCTACGACGGATAGCCCTTTTTGCCGTACCGGTCCTGCTGCTGTGCATGCCCCTGCAGATCTTTGCCGGCATGCGTCTGCAATCGCAAAATTTAGTCCAACAACTTCAACAACCGCTGCGGATTCAATCCGCCGCAGTGGCCATCGCCAAAGCGGAAACATCCCAGGCCCTGGGCCAAGCCTTGGTCCAGTTTCCCGACGCTCCCCCCCAGCTCAAAGACCTACTCAATAAGCCCCTTCCCCAGGCGCGAGCCTTGGTGCTTCAGGAGCTTAATCCCCAGATCAGCCAAGCCGAGGATCACCTTAAGGCCCTGCTGAAGTCCCGTTCTAGAAATAATTTGATTTCTCGGATCCTCCTCTCTTTTAACTTTTTAGCCCTAGCCCTAGGCTATTCTGCTATTGCCCAAGCTTCGCCTGGAAAACCTACGCTATTTCAACAATTAGTTTGGTTTCCTATTTATTTCTTTACCGGCCGTGCCGGCCCTGGCCAGCCGGCCCGCCATCCCCTGCCTGAGCGCTGGATCCAGGACCTCCAGAAAGAAAACGAGCGTTCCGTCACCCTTCCGTCCCGTCGTGACCCTGCCGATCGCCCTGGGTCTCATGCCCAACCCAATCGAAATTTGCAAGACCCCAACCTGGACCTGTTCTGATCCAGCCCTGTCAACGCCAGTGGCTTAGGCCCGCGCCACCGGCACATCGCTGAGTCGGGTGGTGGCCGCCCGGGACAGACGGGAGCGTCGCATCATCCAGGCTGGGCTGAGGCCGCAGGCCGCCCACTGCAGTGTGCCACTACCGAAACGCCGGTTGAGGCCATCCACCGCGGCCATCAGGGCCTCCCGTCGTGCCTGCTCTTCGCTGGACAGCGGTGCCAGCAGGTGGTGTTGCAGCAGGGTTTCCGGTTGCAGACCCTGCAGGAGGACGCCAGCCTTGCGCAGGGGTTTGTGGGGGCGGAACAGCTGGTCGGTGAGGGGCAGGGCGGCCTTCAGCAGCACGGCCGTGTCCTGGCTAGCCAGGGGCAGCACCACGGTGGCGGCATTGCTGTAGAAAACCGTGCCATCAAAGGGGCTGCTGCGCACGAAGACGGTGATCGCACCGGCGCGCTGCCGCTGACGGCGCAGCTTTTCGGCGGCGCGGCTGAGGTAGGTGGCCACCGCTTCGCTTAGCTCGGCCCGGGTGGTGATGGGGGTGCTGAAGCTGCGGCTGACGCAAGTTTCCTGTTTGGCTGGCGCAGCTTCCACCAGGGGCAGGCAGCTGGATCCCCGCAACTCCAGCTGCAGACGCAGCCCTACGACGCCACAGCGGCGCCGCAGTTCGCCCGGCGGCATGTCCCGCAGTTGGCGGGCATTGGCGATGCCCCGCAGGCGGCACCAGCGCGACAGCTGGCGGCCGATGCCCCACACCTCTTCGATGGCCACCGCTTCCAGCCAGGGGTCCGGATCGGCTACCGCCGCCAGATCGAACACCCCCTGCTGGCGGTATTGGGGATCCTGCTTGGCGATGCGATTGGCCAGTTTGGCCAACACCTTGGTCGGGGCGATGCCGATGGCCACCGGCAGCCCCAGATCCCGGCGCACCCGCTGGCGCAGCGCCTGTCCCCAGGCCGTCAGGTCAGGGCCGGCGCGGTGCCTGCCCAGGCTGTCCCTTCCTTCCGTTTGGGCGGGGGGACGTCGCAGTCGCCCGAAGGCCTCATCAATTGAATAAACCTCCAGTTCCTCCACCCACGGTTCGAGGGTGGCCATCAGGCGCTGGCTCATGTCGGCATAGAGGCCGTAGTTGGAGCTGCGCACGATCACCTGGTGCTGCTGCAACTGCCGTTGCACCTGGAAGTAGGGCGCACCCATGGGAACGCCCAGGGCGCGGGCTTCGGCGCTGCGCGAGACGATGCAGCCGTCGTTGTTGGAGAGCACGACCAGGGGCCTGCCGATGACCCCTGGATCGAGCACCGCTTCGCAGGAGGCATAAAAATTGTTGCCATCGATGAGCACGATCGCGGTGGCCATGATCCTTGGCAGCCCATTGCACTTTAGTGCATTTGTACTGGTTTTCAGGTTGGGGTGCGGTCTCTGGGGGCTGGCGCCCCATCCAGTTCGTCGTCTTCCAGGAGCAGTTGCTGGAACGAGGTGTACAGCTCGGCGTCAGCCCCCTCCACGCGGCGGGGTCCCATCGCCCCCTGGCCCGAACGGGGCTTGGACGCTTTGCTGCTGCGCTGGCGGCTGGCTCCAGCGGCCGTGCCTCCCGATGGGCTGCTGGCCGGGGAGTCGCTCGCCTGGCCCAAGGCGGTTGGTTTCGCGTCACTTTCCAGTTGCCGCAATCGATCGAGCAGGTGCGGCGGCACCGTGCCATCGGCGCTGGCTTGCATCAGTTCCCGGAAGAGTTGCTGCGGATTGAGCTCCAGTTCCAGGGGATGGCGACCCTGGGGGGCCGGGTCCGCCTGCGGGGTCGGCGCGGCAGGCGCGGGGGGCGGCAGTTTTTGGGGCAGCTGGCGGCCGAGGGCCTCCAGCCGTTCACGGCTGCGGGCATCGAAGCTCATGGGGGCGCCGATCGACTGGAACCCAGTGTGTCGCTTCCGCCATGCCGTTGCCCACCAACCCTGTCGATGCCAGGGAACCCTGGCGTCAACCGCAATGCCGAACGTGCCACGCACGCTGGCCCAACGTCAGGGAGCCTGGGCTGAACAACGGGCCCTGCGGCTCCTGCAAGGCAGGGGGTGGCGGTTGGTGTCGCGCAACTGGCGCTGCCGCTGGGGGGAGCTGGATCTGGTGGTCGCCAAGCCCGGGCGCTTGCTGTTGGTTGAGGTCAAGGGCCGGGGGGCCAACGACAGGGATGGGGGCGGCATGGCCGCCCTGCGCTGGCCCAAGCGTCTGCGCTTGCAGCGCGCCTGGGATTGCTGGCTGGTGGACCACCCCAGCTGGGCCGACAAACCGGTGGAGCAGGTGGCGGCCCTGGTGCCGTTGCCCCCGCGTGCGGGGCCGGTGCGCTGGATCCGGTTGGGATGAAGGGGCCTCGAGAGCGGCCGCTCAGTTGCTGGCAGCCCCAGGGGTGAAACGCACCGTGCAGCGATAGCGGGGCAGGCCCCCCATGCTGCCGACGCCGATCTCCTGGCAGGAGGTGCTGTCCACCTGGGCGCCGGCGGGCACGAGCTGCAGGGCCCTTTGGCTGGCGTCGTCCTGGCTCCAGATCGATTCGGCCGTGCGGCTCGGTTCCGCCTGGGCCATTAGCGGCCATAGGCCCAAGGCCGCCAGGGCCAGGGTTCGTGCCCAGAGCGCGAAGGTGCTGGTGGGGCGAGGGCGGAGGGCATCGATGGGGGGGGAGGAGGTCATGGCAACACGGGGACAGGCAATGTGGAAGTCTGTGCGCAGGTGGTTCATGACCTTCAGTGGCCACCGGGCCCGGCACCGCTTCGGCCAGCATTGGCTCATCGACGCCGCCGTGCTCGATCAGATTGTGGCGGCGGCGGCCCTGCACCCCCACGATCGGGTGCTGGAGGTGGGACCCGGGCGCGGCGCCCTCACCGAGCGGTTGCTGGCCTGCGAGTTGGCGGCCCTGGAGGCGATCGAACTGGATCGGGATCTGGTCGCGGGCCTGCGGCAGCGCTTCGGCCCGGACCCCCGCTTCCAATTGATTGAGGGCGATGCGCTGCGGGTCCCGATCGGGCGCCAGGGCCCTGGGGCCTGCACCAAGGTGGTGGCCAACATCCCTTACAACATCACTGGCCCCCTGCTCCAGAAGCTGGTGGGCAGCCTGGAGGCTCCGTTGACGCCCCCCTTCGAACGCCTGGTGTTGCTGGTGCAGCGGGAGGTGGGCGAGCGTATCCGGGCCCAACCGGGAACATCGGCCTATTCGGCCCTGAGTGTGCGCATGCAGCTGCTGGGCCACTGCCTTTTGGTCTGCCCGGTGCCGCCCCGTTGTTTCAAGCCACC
>CAMCQR010000035.1 GCA_945877115.1 Synechococcus sp. UW140
GTCCAGGAGGCGATTCCCTGGCTTTGGCTGGCCAAGTGGCTGCGCACCGACTCCAATTTCCACTTCATCCACGCCGCCGACATCGCCACGGTCTGCGCCCACCTGGCCGTCACGCCCCACGGCCCCAATCCGGAGTCGGGCCAGGGGGCGGTGCGGCGACTGGTGCTGGGCCAGGCGCCGATCAGCATCAACCGCACCGTGGCCACCCTGGTGCGCTGGCGGCGCGGCTGGCTGCCGCCCGTGGGCCTGGATCTGAGCGGCTGGTTGATTGAGGGCTTGATCAAGCTGTTGCGGATTGAGGTCAACGCCTGGGACCGGTTCTCGATCCGCCAACGGCATTTTGTGCATGAGCCCGTCAGTCCGCCCGAGCGCTTTGGGCTCACCAGCTACGCCCCCACCCTGGAGGCGGTGCTGGAGAAGGCCGGGGTGCCCCATCGGGGCCGTTTGCCCCGTTAGGGCCAGCCTTTGGGCCCCTGTTGCAATTGTTGCAATTGTCCCGAATACGCCCCAACGGCCCGGTGCCCGCCGTCTAATTTGGAGGGGTTGCATGTGCCTTTGGGCACCCTCTCATGCGTCGTCTCTTCTCTCTTCTTGCTCTTTGCCTGGCCCTCGTGCTGGGTGCCGCGCCGAGTTTCGCCGCCGATGCGGCCAGCGGTGCCGCCATTTTTAATGGCAACTGCGCCGCCTGCCACATGGGTGGTGGCAACGTGGTGAACGCTGAGCGCACCATCAAGGCCGATGCCCTCAAGGCCTATCTGGCCAACTATGCCGAAGGCCCGGAAGCCGCTGTGATTTACCAGGTCACCAACGGCAAGGGCGCCATGCCCGCCTTCGGTGGCAAGCTCAGCGATACCCAGATCGCCGATGTGGCCGCCTACGTCATCGACCAATCCACCAAGTGGTGAGTTGGGTCTGAGGGCGGGATGGAGCCTGCCGCCATCCGCCTCCCACCCACTCCCTAGGTCTGGCCCCGGTTCGCCGGGGCTTTTTTCATGGACTGGTGCCGCTATCCCGTTGCTTGCGGGTTGCCAAGAAAGCCCGAAGGGCGGGAGGCCTGGTGGATGAAGTCAACGCCAGAGTGCATCGCCGCCTGGGTGGCTTCGTAGTCCTCCTGCAACTGGCGGCCCGGCAACCGGGTGATGCTGCGGCCCTCAGCCTCCAGGCGATCGAGCAGCACCTGCTCGTGTTGCAGGCCAGAGACGAGCGTCCAGCACCTGTCACTTCCCACAGCTTCTCCGCTTCAGAGCAAGCTTGTGATGCTTGTCGTGCGAATAACAGAATTCCGGCCTGTCAGCTTCATCTGCCCAGCAGCTGCAGTAACAGCGGATCCTGCGGCTCGATGAGTGGGTTCACCACGCGCACGCCACGCCAGCTGCAACCGTGGTGGAGATCCTCCGTGAGCAGCAGACGGGCACCCCCCTCGGCGGAAACATTGAGCACTAGGGCGTCCCAACTGGCCAACTGATGCGCCACGCACAGGTCCATGGCGCCCCGCCAGGCGGCCGCATTGGACTCCAGAACGGGGGTATGCATCCAGCCAGCCGAGCACGGCGTCCTGAGCCTGCCGGGCCGGACGGCCAGCCTTGCCGGTGAGCACCCTGAACAATTCACCCAGGCACTGAAGCGGCACCATCAGGTCGGCTTCGCTGAGCTGATCGAGCAACCGCCGCGTCGCGCTCACCCTGGCTTCATCCCCGAAGCCTTCGGCATAGACCAGCAGGTTGGTGTCCAGAGCGGCGCGCATCAGCCGGGACCGTCAGCTAGGGGCATCGGTCAGGGCATCAGTCGTAGAGGTTATCCCGTTGCCAGCTGCGGGGTTCCCCGCTCGCCGGCTGCGTTGCCAGCCGCACCAGCAGGGCACGGCGCGATACCCCCAGGGAGGCTGAGCTCTCTGCGGCCGGAGCGATGGTGGCGACGGGGCGGCCATGGGAGAGGACGGTGAAGCGCTGCCCCTGGGCCACCTGCCGCAGCAGGCTCGAGAAGGAGCGGTTGGCCTCGGATGCGCTCACAACGCCTGGCTGGAGAGAGGTGCCGGCGTCAGCCAAGGGCTCGGATGTAGTTGATCTCACTACTTTAAAGGGGCGGATGGACTTGGTGGTGCAGGCCCCACCCTGGGGAACCTGCCGCAATCGGCCCAGATCATTGACCTGCCAGGTGCTCTCGCCCGTGCGCCCCAGCACCACCCGGACCCGGTAGAACTTGGCGATCGCCTCCCGCCAGGTGATCGATCCTGCCGTTTCATCCAGCCAGTAGGCCCACTCCAAGGTGCCAGTTGACAGTTGCCCTTCCAGGGTTTGCAACTGCTTGGCCGCCGCCCGCCGGTTGATCGGGGTGTCGTCCAACTTCAGCGAGATTCGGGTTTGCTGCAGGCCGGGGGCCCCATCGCGCCGGGGCAACTTGGCCAGCAGGTAGAGCCTGCCGCGCTGGGCATTGATCTAAGCCATGGCGAATACGATGCATCCATGATGCCGACTTGAGCATGATGCATGAGGCGTGCATCACCGACGCATTGCCAGGGCCTTTCAGTCCCTTCCCGTGACTTGCGGGGATGGCGGGGCATCCTTCAAATCGCTGTCAGAGCGTTCCTTTTGGCCAAGACGGCAAGCCAGAACTGCCAGGTACAAATCCTCGTCAATGTCGCGGATGTCGTACTCCGAGGGCAGCACGCCGTGCATATGGCGGTGAACCGCCAGCCAACAGTTCCGTTCCGGATCGGCACCGGTGGCATCAAAGTCGCAAGAAGCCTGGGCTAGGGCGTTCACCAAGTCGGGGTCGCTCACGTCAGCGGTCACGGGGCGAGGGGAGGCTAAGAGTTCGGTCCACCCACCCCTCCGGTTCGGTGCACCCATCCTTAGGGGGGAGGACCGTACCGATGGGTTCGGTGTCAACGCTCGGCGTTTGCGGCCACCGTTCATACGGTGACTCCAAACAACACGGCACGTCCGCTCAACAGGAGGTTTTGACGATGCATCCCACCGCCGAATTATTCACTGAAAATGGCTGGGGCGCCGTGGTAGGAGCCCAGCAGTTGGCCCAGCAGAAGCGCCAGCAGCAGATGGAGAGCGAGCACCTGTTCGCCTCGCTGCTGACCCAGCAGGGTTTGGCCAGCCGCATCCTTGAAAAGGCGGGCGTGGATGTGGGCAGCCTCAGCCAGAGGCTCGATGCCACCATCAGCGCCCTGCCCAGTCTCTCGGCCCCTCCCGACAACATCTATCTCGGCAAGGGCCTCAATGCGGTGCTCGATCGCGCCGACGCCCTCAAAAGGGAATTCGACGACGCCTACATCGCCGTCGAGCACCTGCTGCTGGCCCTGGCCGATGACGAACGCCATGGCAAACAGCTGCTCTCCCAAATGGGCACCGACAGCCGCCGCCTGCGGGAGGCCGTCCAGGCGGTGCGGGGCAGCCAGAAGGTCACCGACCAGAACCCCGAAGGCACCTACGAATCCCTGCTGAAATACGGCCGCGATCTCACCGAAGCGGCCAAGGCCGGCAAGCTCGATCCGGTGATCGGCCGCGACGAAGAAATCCGCCGCACCATCCAGATCCTCAGCCGTCGCACCAAGAACAACCCCGTCCTGATCGGCGAGCCTGGCGTCGGCAAGACCGCCATCGTTGAAGGTCTGGCCCAGCGCATCGTCAACGGCGATGTGCCCCAGGCCCTCCAGAATCGCCAGCTGATTGCCCTCGACATGGGGGCCCTGATCGCCGGCGCCAAGTACCGGGGCGAATTTGAAGAACGGCTCAAGGCGGTGCTCAAGGAGGTGACCGCCAGCGAGGGGCAGATCGTGCTGTTCATCGATGAGATCCACACCGTGGTGGGGGCCGGGGCCGCCGGCGGCTCCATGGACGCCAGCAACCTGCTCAAGCCGATGCTGGCCCGGGGCGAACTGCGCTGCATCGGCGCCACCACCCTCGATGAGCACCGCCAGCACATCGAAAAAGACCCGGCCCTGGAGCGTCGCTTCCAGCAGGTGTTCGTGGACCAGCCCACCGTGGAGGACACGATTTCGATCCTGCGCGGCCTCAAGGAGCGCTACGAGGTGCACCATGGCGTGCGCATTGCCGACAACGCCCTCGTGGCTGCAGCGGTGCTCAGCAGCCGTTACATCGCCGATCGCTTCTTGCCCGATAAGGCCATCGATTTGATGGATGAATCGGCAGCACGCCTCAAGATGGAAATCACCTCCAAGCCGGAGGAGATCGATGAACTGGATCGCCGCATCCTGCAGCTGGAGATGGAGAAACTCTCCCTCGGCCGTGAATCCGATGTGGCCAGCCGCGATCGTCTCGAACGGCTCGAAAAGGAGCTGGCCGAATTGTCGGAGCAGCAGAGCGGCCTCAATGCCCAATGGCAGAAGGAAAAGGGCAGCATCGATGAGCTCTCCGCCATCAAGGAGGAGATCGAGCAGGTGCAGCTCCAGATCGAGCAGGCCAAACGCAGCTACGATCTCAACCGCGCCGCCCAACTCGAATACGGCACCCTCGGGGAGCTGAATAAGAAACTGGCCGCCAAGGAAGCCGATCTCAGCGGGGCCCAAAGCGGCAAGAACTTGTTGCGGGAAGAGGTCACCGAAGATGACATCGCCGAAGTGATCGCCAAGTGGACGGGCATTCCGGTGAGCAAGTTGGTGCAGTCAGAGATGCAGAAACTGCTCCATCTCGAAGACGAACTGCATACCCGGGTCATCGGTCAGCAGCAGGCGGTGACGGCGGTGGCCGATGCCATCCAGCGCTCCCGGGCGGGGCTGTCCGATCCCAATCGGCCGATTGCCTCCTTCCTCTTCCTCGGCCCCACCGGTGTGGGCAAGACCGAACTCTCCAAGGCCCTGGCTGCCCAACTCTTCGACAGCGAGGAGGCGATGGTGCGCATCGACATGAGCGAATACATGGAGAAGCACGCCGTCAGCCGACTGATCGGAGCGCCTCCGGGCTATGTGGGCTATGAAGAAGGCGGCCAACTCACCGAAGCGGTGCGGCGCCGTCCCTATGCGGTGATCCTCTTCGATGAGGTCGAGAAGGCCCACCCCGATGTCTTCAATGTCATGCTGCAGATCCTCGATGACGGTCGCGTCACCGATGGCCAGGGTCGCACGGTGGATTTCACCAACACGATCTTGATTCTCACCAGCAACATCGGCAGCGCTTCGATTCTCGATCTCGCCGGTGATCCAGCCCGCCACGGCGAAATGGAGCGGCGGGTGAATGAGGCCCTCAGGTCCCATTTTCGCCCCGAATTCCTCAACCGGCTCGATGAATCGATCATCTTCCACAGCCTCAAACAGGAGGAACTGCGCCAGATCGTCGATCTGCAGGTGAAGCGCCTGGCCCAGAGATTGGAGGACAGGAAACTGGGCCTTGAGGTGAATGCCGAAGCCCTCGATTGGCTGGCGACCGTCGGCTACGACCCCGTTTACGGCGCCCGTCCCCTCAAGCGCGCTATCCAGAGGGAGCTGGAAACCCCGATTGCCAAGGCGATCCTCGCCGGCAGCTTCCCGTTGGGTAGCACCATCGCGGTCGATGTCGAATCCGAGCGCTTGCGCCTCCGTCAGGCCGAAGTGGCCAGCCCCAGTGCCCCTGAGGCGGTGCTGGTCTGAGGCAGGTCGGCAACGGCCAAGGCCCAACGTCCAATGGCCCACCAGGGCCCCCGATCGGGGGCCTTTTTTTGGATCTGGGCCTCAAGCCAGGGGGCCTTGCGGTTTGAATTCCTGCCCCGGGGCCAGCACCGGCCGCCGGGAGGGCAGGTTGCCGAAATGCTCGCGGGCATTGGCCAGGATCTGGGCTTCGCTGGGATGGGCCATCGACAGACCGTCGATGCCGACGATGCGATCGAGCAGATCGGGGCGGTGCTTGTGCAGGTAATCCAGCAGCACCAGGCGCATATCGCTCTCACCGCTGCCGTGGCCCAGCAGCAGCACCCCATCGGCAGCGGCCATCGCCGCAACGATCTGGGCCAGATAGTCGCCGTCGATTGGAGCCCGTTGGCCGGCCTCGTCCCGGTCATGGCGATGGGTGAGGGATTCGCGACCCGCCCAGCCCCCATGGGGCTTGAGCACCGCATGCTCGACCCCATCCCCCTCCAACTGGAGGACGTCGGTGTGGTGGTGGTCGAGATGGAGCACCAGCCGGTGACTCTGGTCGCCCCGGGGGGAGCCTTCCCCAGCTTCGCGATGGTCGGCCGTGACCCCAGCATCCTGGAGCAGGTGGCGGACGCGCAGCATGGCTTCGGTATCGAGATCGGGGGATTCAATGCCGCAGCCGAGTCGGATCCAGGTTTCCTGGCCACCGGGCATGACAATCTTGAGGCGCCGGCCGTCCAGTTCGCTGACTTCGGCGCCGAGCGCCCTCAGGAGGGCCTCCACCTTGGACACCCGCACACCGTGCTGCAGGGGGTGGGCGTAGAGGGCCGCCAAGGTGCGCAGATGGTGACGTTGCATCAAAGCTGAAGCGGCTGGCTTGACCCTATCCAGCAAAGCGGGGGAGATCGTCTGTACTTAACGATCAAATGTGACTTAAATTACTAGTCTTGCGCCCATTGGCATTTTCCCATTCCACTTTCATTACATCCATCGGTCCCTTGCCGAGCCGGTTGAGTTCGTCCGCAGCCCGCAGGGCCGCCTCGTGGGTATGGAATCGATAGGCTGCTTGGGAGTCCTCCACCTCAACCACCCCTTGGTGGACTTGCTCAATGCCCAGATAGAGCCCGCTGGGAAGGCGCTTGAGAACATAACGCTCCGGTTGGCTGCAATCCATCGGGTGAGCGGGATCGATTCCAGGGTCCCAGAAGTGCTGCATTGAAGACCTTACTCCTTGAATTTATACAGCAAGCAATCAACCTTAGGGCCAATGAGCCTGTCCCCGCTGGCTGCGTCAACCCAAACTACGAACCCGTGTTGAACCAAGGGGGGGCTGGCTGAGAGAATCTCTCCTGCCTACGCTTTATTGAGGATGTACACCGATTGGTCCTCCGTCATCCTGCTACTGCTCACTGCGGTCCCCCTCGGTGTGGTTGTGGCCGTGACCGGTTTCTTTATCTGGAAGCAGGGGAATAAACGGGCCTGATCAACGGGAAGAGCAGGCCTTTGGTGCTGGGCCGTATTCCCTGGCCGAGGCAGGCAAGGCAAGTGCGGTAACTCTCGCTGTTCTTGCGCAGGTTGCCGCTGCCACCGCAGTGCTGACAGGGCTTTTGGACTTCGGCTTGTGCCTGCTGCTGGGGATGGATCCCAGATGCCTCTTTTACGGCGCCGTTCGCCGCATCAGCAAGGACTGGGTTCCCCGCTGGGGACTCGTGGGATGGGTTCGTGTGCATCTGCTCACTGTGCCCGCAAATCCCCGGCTCAAATCCAAAATGTTTGTTAAGAGTGGCCGGTTATTCGTTAGTGGGGCAAATTGGAGCGGGGATTTCGTGCGTTTCCTGCAAAAGTTCGTTAATCGAGAGCCGGCTGCCCTCCGTCACCAGGCCGGCGCTGGCCGCCAGCAGGCCAATCACCCCTGGTGGGTCCAGGCCCTGGGCCCGCAGCCCGGGTAGGCCTTGGGACCCTTCCCGCTTGCTGAGGCGATGGCCATGCTGGTCATGCCAGAGGGGCACATGGCCGTATCGGGGCGGGGAATGGCCCAACACCGCCATCACGGCCACCTGGGCTCCCGTGGAGGACCAGAGATCGGCCCCCCGCACCACATCACTGATGCCGAGGGCCAGTTCATCCACGGCCGTGGCCAGGTGATAGGCGATCAGTCCATCGGCGCGCCGCAGCACAAGGTCTCCGACCTGATGCGCTGCCTCCATGTGGCCCTCGGCAGCCACCTGCTCCTGCCAGACCAGGGGGCGGGGGGGCAGTCGCAGGCGCCAACTGGGCAGCCGCTGGTTTTGGGGGCCCCAAAGGGGCGTGAGCCCACGGCAGAAGCCTGGATAGACACTGAGGCTGCCATGGGGAGCTGAAATATCGGCCAGCAACCGTCGGCTGCAGCGGCAGGGGTAAAGCAAGCCGTCACGGCGAAGCGCCGAAAGCACGCTGGCGTAGAGGCCGCGGCGCTGGCTCTGGAAGACCGGGGCACCATCCCAGTCCAAGCCCAGCCACTGGAGATCGTCCAGAATCGAGGCCGCAGCTCCGGCCCGGTTACGAGGGGTGTCGAGGTCGTCAAGACGGAGTAACCACTGACCGCCTTGCCGGCGAGCATCCAGCCAGCTGACCAGGGCGGTGCGCAGGTTGCCGAGATGCATGGGCCCGGTCGGGGAGGGAGCAAACCGTCCTCGGTAGCCGCCCTCTCTCTGATCGACACCTTGCTGGAGCAGGGCCTGCAGGTGATCCGGCAGGCGTAGGGTGAGGCTGATCAGCCTTGAACGCGATCCTTGAAGAGCTTGCCGGCTGTGAAGGCGGGCACGCGCTTGGCGGGAATCTTGATCTTCTCGCCTGTCTTGGGGTTCAGACCCTGACGGGCGGAGCGCTCGCGGGGTTCGAAGGAGCCGAAGCCCAGGATCGAGACTTTTTTGCCTTCGACCACCGAATCAACGATGGTTTCGATGGCAGCGTCAACGACCATCGAAACATCCGTTTTGGTGAGTTCGGTGCGGGCGGCGACGAGATTAACGAGGTCAGCTTTGTTCATTGGTTGGGGGGGGGCTCCAGATTGGCGGTCGAGGGAACCAGTGATGAAGAGATCCGATCCCGGGACCGACCGCCGCGGTAACGGGCGCGCCAATCGTATGGGCACTTGAGCTGCACGGCAACAGAAAATTCGTTACTAGCCAAGGTTTTTGGTCCCCAGCCCCCCCTCTCGAGCCCCAGGAACCCTGGCCCCGCAGCCCTGGGGCCGTACCGGTTCAGAGGGGGTCAATCCCTTGCGACAACAGCATTTTGGCTTGTTTTTCCAGGTCGGCAAGCAGCGTCTGTCCTGCCCCCACCAGGGTTTCCCCCCGCAGGGCTCCCAACCCGGATCCGCTGGCGATCCAATCAGGGGAGCCTGCAGGCAACCAGGCCCGCAGGGCCTGCAGGCTGGCGATCTGCCGGGGCCAGTGGAAACAGCGGCGAGTGCGGCGGGGTTCCAGACGGCCCGGCGCCACTGGCACCAGCAGGCGGCCGCAGAAGAGCCCATCACCACCCCCGCCATGGCCCCTGCCAAGGGCATGCAGCACGCAGGCCCCGGGGCTGGGGCCCGGAGTCCAGAGCAACCGCAGATCAGGCGCTAGGGCGTGCTCGCGGCCGAAGGTTTCCAGGTCCTTAACCCCAGGCAGCAGGTAGGACTCCTGTTCCTGCACCAGCACGGGCCAGCCGAGGGCCTCCTGCAGGGCCCGACAACGGCCGTGGCCGTCCCGCCCCGTCAGCACGATCTGACCCGGGCGGGGCCGTTGCTGCAGGAAGGCCAGGTTGGCCTCCGTCAGGGCCGGAGCATCGATCAGCAGATCGTGATCGGAATGTTCCAGCAACCAGGCGCTGCCGCCCTGGTTGTCCCGGTTGGGGGCAAACAACCAGAGGTTGGATTGCACGGGCCGGGGGGCGCGCCCCGGCTCGCGGCTGTGCGGGGCCGCTGTCATGGCGGGTTCAACGCGAAACATTCGATTGCCTTAGGCCTAGCTTGGCCCCAAACCAGGCCAGTGCCCTTTGTCGGCGATCCGGATCGGACATCCCTCGCCCCTTGGGGCCAGCGTCACCAGGGCGGGCGTCAATTTTTCCGTGGTGGCCCCCCTGGCGACCCGGATCGAGCTGCTGTTATTCGCCTCCGGCTCCGCCCGCGAGCCCTACCGGGTCATTGAGCTGGACCCGCGCCACCGCTCTGGTGACCATTGGCATGTGGAGGTGCTGGGTGTGGGCCTCGGCTGCTGCTACGGCTACCGGGTGTTTGGTCCGCTGCAGCCTGGGGGGCATGGCTTCAATCCCTCCAAGGTGCTGCTGGATCCCTGCGCCCGGGCGATCACCGGCTGGGATGTTTATGACCGTATTAACGCCGTCGGGGCCATCCCCAACACGGGCAGCTGCCTCAAGGGGGTGGTGACCGAGCGGGACCGCTTCGATTTTGAGGCGGCACCCCGGCCGCGCCGCCCCTGGCAGACCTCGGTGATTTACGAACTGCATGTAGGGGGCTTCACCCGCGGCCCTGGCTGTGGGGTGGCCCCCGAGCGCCAGGGCACCCTGCTGGGGCTGATCGAGCGCCTGCCCTACCTGCACGACCTGGGGGTGACGGCGATCGAGTTGCTGCCGGTGATGGCCTTCGACCCCCAGGACGCCCCCATCGGCCGCTTTAACCACTGGGGCTACAGCCCCCTGAGCTGGTTCGCCCCCCACCCCACTTACCTGGTCAGCGACGAGCCGTTGCAGGCCCGCCAGGAGGTGCGCCAACTGGTGAGTGCCGCCCACCAGGCGGGCATGGAGGTGATTCTGGATGTGGTTTACAACCACACCAGCGAGGGCAACCAGGCGGGGCCCACCCTCAGCTGGCGAGGCTTGGCCGACGGCCACTACTACCACCAGAATTCTCGTGGTGATTATCTGGATGTCAGTGGTTGTGGCAACAGCATCGCCGCCAATCGCCCCCTGGCCCGGCGCCTGATCCTGGAATCGCTGCGTTGCTGGGCCATCGAGCTGGGCATCGATGGTTTCCGCTTTGATCTGGGCATCGCCCTGGCCCGGGGGGAGGAATTGATGCCCCTCGATATGCCGCCCCTGTTTGAGGAGATGGAGGCCGATCCCGACCTCAGCGACCTCAAGCTCATCAGTGAGCCCTGGGACTGCGGCGGCCTCTACCGGCTGGCCGATTTCCCGGCCCAACGGGTGGCGGCCTGGAACGGACGCTTCCGCGATGATCTGCGCCGATTTTGGAAGGGGGATGAACGCTGCACCTGGCTGCTGGGCCAGAGGCTCTCCGGCAGCCCCGATCTCTACGGCGGCCAGCCGGCACCCCTGGGCCGCCAGATCACCTTCCTCACCGCCCATGACGGCTTCACCCTGGCCGATCTGGTGAGCTACGACCGCAAGCACAACCTGGCCAACGGCGAGGACGACCGCGATGGCGATAACCACAACAACAGCTGGAACCACGGCGTCGAGGGCCCCAGCACCGATGCCGCCATCGAGGTCCTGCGCCAGCGCCAATTGCGCAATCTGTTGACCACCCTTTTGTTGGCCCCGGGGGTGCCGATGTTGCTGATGGGCGATGAGGTGCGCCGCAGCCAGGGGGGCAACAACAACACCTGGTGCCAGAACAATCCCCTCGGCTGGATGCACTGGACTCCCGATGCCGATGATCGGGCCCTGATGGCCTTTCTGAAGCGTTTGATCAACCTGCGCCAGACCCTGGCAGGCCTGCTCAATCCGGAGGTCCCCTTGGCGAGTGCTCCCCCCAGCGGGCCTGGGGACAGCGGCCTTACCTGGCGCGAATGGCATGGGGTTGATTTACTGAAACCCGATTGGGCCAGTTGGTCCCATTCCCTGGCCTGGAGCCTCACGGATAGGGGGCGGGGCCCGCTGATCTGGTGCGGCATGAATGCCTATTACCAACCGATGACCTTTTCCCTGCCGGTGACCACCCCGGGCTGGTTAAGGGTCATCGACACCAGCTTGTCCAGCCCCCAGGACCTGCCGGCCCAACCCGAACCCTGGTCCGAGCCCCAGGTCTGCCTGGCCGGCCGCAGCCTGGCCTTGATGGTGGCGGCGCCGCTGCTGCGGGGCGTGGATCTGGACGGCTTGCGGCCCTAGGACCCCGGGCCCAAGCTCCATGGGCTGCTCCGCCCGGCCCGTAGGAACGGCAGCAAAGCGAAGGGGCCAGGGGGCCACAAGAAGCTGGAATGAGGTGTGGAAGGAGTCCCTGCCGCTTAGCTGCTGGGGTTGCGGGGAGTCTCCGGGAGCAAGTGAATCGGGACACTATGGGTAGCGTTGTTGACGGTGTTCGCCAGGAGACGTCTGCGAGGTGGCAGTCTCGTGAGCTCGTTTTGGCAGCCCGTCTTGGAGGGCAGTAGAGATAGTCCCCAGCGAAAAGTAGTCGAGTAAGGCCCTAGCGGAAAGTCTGAGCGGAAGGCCTGAGCGGAAAGCCGTAGCAGCAGCCCTGCGCCCATGCCAGGCGAATGGTCCACCGAGGTTGTGATCCAAAAGCCCCAGGGTTGCGGCATGGTGGCCTGCGATTGGAGTGGAGAACCGATGGCGGTGGAGGTGGAGGTGGAGGTGGCCCTGGCCCTGTTGGAGCGCGATGGCCTATGGCTGCTGCAACTGCGTGACGACATTGAGGGCATCGTCGCGCCGGGCTGCTGGGGGTTGTTCGGCGGCCATCTGGAGCCCGGCGAAAGCCCGGAGGAGGGCTTGCGGCGGGAGCTCCATGAAGAAATCGCCTACACGGCCGCCAGCCTGCAGCCCTGGTGGCGCCTGGAGAACGATGGGCGGGTGCGCCATTTCTTTCGCGGCCCCTTGAACTGTCCCCTAGGGGATCTGCGCCTGCTGGAGGGCCAGGACATGGCCCTGGTGAGCCTCAAGGAACTGGGCACGGGCCAGGTCTGGAGCGGCAAACTGCGCCAGCACCGGCCCTTGGCCCCATCGCTGCAGCAGATCGTGGCCAGGTTCGAAAGCCTCGCCTGATCAGAGGGTGGGGCCAAAATGATGCCTTCCCAATCCCCTGGCCCAGGCGATCCCCCGCCTTGGTGCTTGCCGCCGTCCTGGCCTCGGCCCTGGCCCCGGTCTTAGCCGTCGCCCCGGCCCGGGCCCAGATGAGCCTGGACCAGACCTGCGCCAAATTCAGCGGCAAGCTGGATGTTGCCGTGGCCAGTGGAGACACGGTTAAAGCTCGCCAGATCTACACCGAAGGCAGCAAGCGCGTCGCCAGCCACTTCAATGGCGCCACCTGCCCCAATGTGAAGGCACCCTGACAAGGCCTGGGCTTGGCTTTCAGGCGTCTAAGCTGATAGTGGTTGCTTGTTGATTCATGGTCAGACCCTTGGCTGGAGCGGTACTTTTGTTGACCCTTGTGATGGCTGCACCCAGGTCTTCGGCTTGTGAAAAGCACATCAACGGTCACCAGAACAACAGCGACACCAATGCCGAAGCCGTGCAGAAATAGGCGATTTTAAGAAGCCATCGGCAAGCAAAATTCAGGCTTGCCGATGGCTTCCTGGCCTGATTGGTTGATGGCGGTAGGCGTTGGCAGAGGCCTCGCCAGTAGATTTCTCGACAGCTGTTGGCCCTGTTGATGCTCGCCGTAGCGGTGCTGGCTGCCGGAAAGGGCACCCGCATGAAAAGCCAGCTTCCCAAGGTGTTGCAGCCGATTGCCGGTGCGACCCTGGTGGAAAGGGTGCTGACCAGTTGCGAACCGTTGGTCCCCGTGCGGCGGATCCTGGTGGTGGGCCACCAGGCTGAGAGGGTGGAAGCCTCCCTGGCCGGCAAGCCAGGGCTGGAGTTTGTGTTGCAGTCCCCCCAGAACGGCACCGGCCACGCCATCCAGCAGTTGTTGGATCCCCTGCGGGACTTCCAGGGAGAATTGTTAGTGCTCAACGGGGACGTGCCGTTGCTGCGCTCCGAAACCCTGGAGGCCCTGCTGGCCAAGCATCGCCAGAGCCAGGCCGCGGTAACACTGTTGACGGCCCGCTTTGCAGACCCTACGGGTTACGGCCGTGTCTTCACCGATGGGGACGATCGGGTGAGTTGCATCGTTGAGCACCGGGACTGCAGTCGTGAACAGCGCCTCAACACCCTCACCAATGCCGGCATCTATTGCTTTGACTGGCAGAAACTGGCCGCCGTTCTGCCCGACCTACGCACCGACAACGACCAGGGTGAGCTGTACCTCACCGACACCATCGCCCTGCTCAGCCCCGCCTGCCATCTGGAGGTGGATGACCTAGCCGAAGTGAGCGGCATCAACGATCGCCTGCAGTTGGCCGAGTGTGAGGCCGCCCTTCAGGATCGCCTGCGCCGCCATTGGATGGCGGAGGGTGTCACCTTCACCGATCCGGCCAGCTGCACCCTCAGTGAGGCCACCCGCTTCGGCCGCGATGTGCTTGTCGAGCCCCAATGCCATTTCCGGGGGGCCAACACGATTGCCGATGGCTGCAAGATTGGCCCGGGCTGTCTGATCGAAGCCAGCACCCTGGGTGAAGGGGTTGAGGTGCTGTATTCGGTGTTGCGCCAGGTGCGCGTCGATGCCGGATGCGCCGTGGGCCCCTTCGCCCAGCTCCGGGCCGGCGCCCACCTGGCGGCCGACTGCCGCATCGGCAATTTCGTTGAGGTCAAGAACAGCCAGCTGGGCGAGGGGGTCAAGGCCAACCACCTCAGCTACCTCGGGGATGCGGACATCGGTGCCCGCGTCAACATCGGCGCCGGCACCATCACCGCCAACTTCGATGGCGTCAACAAGCACCGCACCGTGATCGGCGCTGGCAGCAAGACCGGCGCCAATTCGGTGCTGGTGGCTCCGATCGTCTTGGGCGAAGCAGTCACGGTAGCGGCCGGCTCGACCCTCACCAAGGATGTGCCGGCGGGAGCCCTGGCCTTTGGCCGGGCCCGCCAGGAGATCAAGCCGGATTGGCGGCCCCCGGCTCCAGCAGCTTGATGCGATAAAGCACCTCCTCCAGGGCATCCGCCGCCCGCAGACCGGCGTACCGCTGGGGGTGAGCGGCGCTGATGCAGGCTGCCACCGGGGCCAATTCGGTCCAGGGGCGGGGATGGCAGAACTGCACCACGCTCAGCCGCGCCTGGCAGCTGCCTGCTGGGGCCACCACCCGGTGCCAGCCGGCCGGCATCAACCCATTGCTGAGGCGCTCGAGCATCAGGCCGGTATTGAGGATGACGCGCCCTGCGGGGGGCCGCACCGGCTGCCATTCGCCCTGCAGCCGCATCTCCAGCCCTGGACCCGTGGCCCGCGGCAGGGCCGTGATCAGGTTGATGTCCCCATGGGGCGCAGCCCAGAGGTGGCCGCCGGGGGGCGCCTCGGCCATGGGGGGATAGTGGATGGCGCGGGTGAGGGTGGGGGCGTCGCTGACGATCTCCTCGAAGAAGCTTTCATCGCAGCCCATGGCCAGGGCCACCACCCGCAGGAAGCGGCGCTGCAGATCGGCGATGGCCCGATGAAACGCGACCAACACCTCGGTGATGCCTGGCACCAGGGCCTCCGGCAGCAGGGGCTCGGGGTAAAGGTGCGGGAAGCGGCGCCGCAGGGGGTGGTCGCTGGCCGGTGGTTGCGACCAATTGAGCATTTCTTTCCAGTCCGCTAAGGCATGGCCGGCGGCGGTTTCCACCAGCGGCCCCGTGTAGCCGCTCTGGCCGTGGCTACCGGCGGCAATGCAGCTGCGCTTGGCGTCGGCCCCCAGGGCAAAGAAGCGACCTAAATTTCCATAGGCCTCATCCAGCAGCGTCTCACTGAGATCGCTGCTGGTGTACACAAAACCTGAGGCCAAGCTGCGTCTCACCCCATCCACCACCGCCTCCCGGGCCCAGGCGTCGCCCCGCTCGAATCGCAGTAGGTCGACATCGAGAATCGCCTCGTCCATGGTGGCTCACGCCCTTCAGAGCCCGACGCCACTGCGGTGCAGTCCCAGCAGCTCGGCGCCGTACTGCTCGCTCATGCTCGCCTGCAGTTGCCAGGCGGTGAGCAGGGTGCGGGCGACGCGGCGCAGCTCCTCGATGTCATCGCATTCGTCAATGGCCCGGCCGTGCAGCTCCATGGAGAACTGCCTACTCAGGGAAAGGGACGGAGTGGTCATCAACAACAACATCGAAACGTCACAAAACGTTAACGCCTGCCTTCGGTAGCGGTGGCGGCGGTTTCCCGGACCAACGACGGCTGGGCGTCGCACTCCGGGGCCTTCAAGGCAAGGCATCCCTTGCGGAGGTCTGGACCGCCACCCGGTAGTTCAGCTGGGACCCCACTCCCGTGCCCCGGTAACGGCCCTGCACCGCCGCCGCCAGTCGATGGTCCGGGGCCGCCGCCAGCACCACATGGCCCTCGGCCACCGCCAACCCCAAGCTGGGGTCATAGCCCCGCCAGCCCGCCCCCGGCAGATACACCTCGGCCCAGGCATGCAGTTCGTGCTCGGTGACCTCGGGGGGGTGGTGCATGGAATATCCGCTGACAAATCGGGCGGCCAGGCCCAGGCTGCGGCAAGCGGCCACGTACAGCATGGCCGTGTCGCGGCAGGCGCCGCGCCGTGCCGTCAGGCAGGCGGCGGGTTCGAAGGGGTCGCCATCCAGGCGGCCGACGTGGTCGAACTGCTGGTGAATGGTGTCCGCCAGGTGCATCAAAAAAGCAGGTGTGTCATGGTCCACTGCCGCGGCCAACTCCCTGGCCCAGGGGTCCACCTCCCCTAGGTGGGCCCCTGGGGCCAGACAGGGGGCCAGGGACTCGGCCTCCTCCGGGGGGTAGGTGGCCGGCAGCTGGCGGGTGGGCGGGTGGGTGATGATCCAGTCGAAGGGGTTGGTGCGCAGGGTCTCGACCTGGGCCTCCATCTTCAGGCTGAGGTGGTCGGTGAGCTCCTGGAACCAGATCCCGATGGCCTCATTGCCGTTTATATCCAGTACCAGACATTGTCCGCTCGGTTCGGGACTGACCGCCAGGTTGAAACTCTGCAGTCGCTGGGCCGGGTCACTGCGGGGCCGCAGCCGCAGTTGAAACGGCTCCAGGAAGACAGGTCGTTCGTAGTGGTAATCGAGGTGGTGCTCGATGTGGAAATCCATGGCGGCCGGCCGTTGATCAGGGCAGAGCCTGGCGTACCTCGTCGCTGAAATCCGGTTCGATCGAGTACGTCTGCAGAATCTCGCTGCCCAGGTCTTCGACCAGGGGAAACAGGTTGATCTGGAACCAATTCATGAACATCCCAAAATCGCGGGGGGTGGGCCAGAGGGCCCGATCCAGGCACCAGAGTTCGAGCTCGGCCTCAAAAATGGCGCCATGGTGGGTCTCAAGCAGCGCCATGGCCGTGGCTTCATCGTCATAGGTGGGCACCAGGTAAAGGCTTTTCTCCTCGCCCAGACCTTCCATGTCCTCCCGGGTCCAGAAGGGCCTGCTCCAAGCAACCATGGGAGCTTGCGGCGAAACGGCCACTGCGCAGCGATTGACTACGGCCATCTGCACTTGGGGAAGAATAGCGAAAACATAGTGTGCCCATGGCCTGCCATTCCTACCTCCAATCCTGTTGCCCGCCTTGCCTGGGGGCACAGTGATTGCCCAGGGGCTTGAGCCAACGAGAGCGGTTGGTGGCAGCGGCAGATCGGAACCCTCCTGCAATAGCGCCCCTCAGGATTCGAGCCGGGGGTCGGCGTTACGGGCAACCAACCGGTTCAGGTTGACACCGGCCTCGTAGGCAGCGGCATGGAGATGGAGGCGTTGTTCGGGGCTGAGGCCATCCCAGAAGGCGTGGAAAAGGTCCAGGGAGGCCCTGCCTAACCCCACCACCCCCAGAACCGCCATCGGCATGGCCAGCCAGGGGCACACCAGCAGCACCAGACTCAGCACCAGGCTGACAGCCGTTCCTTCTTTCATCGAAGCCCAGACCGAACGGCCGATCAGGGCCACCTGGCCGGCCCGGCCCAGTTCACCGCGCCGCACCATCGCCTCCGTGCGCAGGCCGCTGAGCAGGGCCTGGTAGGCCGCATACACCAACACCCCCGCCAGGGTGGCTTCGCTGATGAGCTGACGGGGGCCCAGGTTGCCCTGGCCGCCTATCAACGGCAGAACCGCCATTCCCGCCAGGGGAACGGTTTCAAGGCCCGCCCGGGGGATGCGAAAGGGGTCCAGTTCACGCGCCATGGTGACGGTGTCGGCACAGGAATCAAGGCCCATCCTGGCGCGGTTGGAACGAGCTGACCAGCGGTGGGACCGCCATCGCTGGCCCCTGGCGGTGTGGATCTCCGCCGGATGGAGCCGGCATCAGCGCACGACCAGCACCGGCACCGTCGCCCGCAGCAGCACCCGTTGGGTTTCGCTGCCCAACAGCAGTCCCTGCATGCCACGGCGCCCATGGGAGGCCATCACGATCAGGTCGCAACCCAGCCGTCCCACCGCCGCCAGAATGGCCCGGTGGGGGATGTCGTCTTTCACCCGTTCGCTATCCACCGGAATCCCTGCCTCCTGGGCCAAGGCGCAGGCCGCCGCCAGCGCCGCCGCACTCTCCTGGTGCCGAGCGGCCACCAGGCTGTCGAGCAGGGCTGGATCCAGCCGCTGGCCGATGCCGGTCAGGGGCATCGGCACCGCCGCTTCGGCGGTCAGCACGGTGATGCGGGCCGCCAGGGGCCGGGCCAACGCCACCGCCTCGGCCATGGCCTTGAGGGCGAGGGCGGATCCATCGGTGGGGACCAGCAGGTGCTTGGGGGTCATCGGGGCAGGGCGGCTTTTCCCTGTCTAGTCAGTTGCGGCCGCGCCAGCCCGCCAGCTGGGCCGCCGCCTGGGAGCGCACCAGGGCCCGCGCCGCTGGCAGGGCTGGATCGAGCCGCTCCGAGCTGAAGGGCGGCAGCGGCCGCCGTCGCAGCCAGGCGCCCCAGCGGAATTCATGGAAGGGAATCAGGGGGGCGGGGGCGATCTGGTCCTCGTTCTTGAGTTTCCAGACCAGGCTGCGGTAGGGGTCGTCCTGCAGTTGGTGGAGGCTGGCGGGTAGGGCCGTGGTCGCCAGGGGACCCTGGCCGCGCCCATCGAAGAGGTAGAGCCAGCCTCGGCGCTCCAGTTCGGCCAGCACCAGCTGGGGATCGGCGCTGGGGGCCTCCAGCACGATGTAGCCATAGGCCAGGGCTTCGGGATCCAGTTCGATCAGGCCCCGCAGGCGATGGTGGCGGTCGACCATCCAGAACTGGCCGTCGCCGCCGCGCACCAGGGGAACGGGTTTGCGGCGCAGATAGTCGAGTCTCTGGGCGGCCGTCTCCTGGATGAAATCCTGTTGTCGCGCCCTCACCTCCGCCAGGCCGACACAGAGCTGGGTGGGCCGCAAGGCGGCAATCGGGACGGTGATCAGCGGCTGCTTCGGATCCGGTGGTGGCAGCGGCTGATAATCGGGGATGTGCAGGACCATCTGGATCGCAGGTCGATCCATCCTTGCGCCCCCAACGGGCCCCAACGGGTCAGAGTGCCCGAATAGGTTCAGTTGAGGTGCCCCCTGTCATGACTATCACCGCCAGCGGCGCCCCTTCCGGCGATTCTTCCGGTGTCATTGCCGGTGATCGCACCGGTGGCGCCACCTCCCTTGGCCCGCTCAACCAGGTCCTGCCCAGGCGGGGTCCCCATGGTCCCCTTGGGGTTTTGATCTGTGGCCACGGCAGCCGCAACCGCCTGGCGGTGGCCGAATTTGCCGCCCTGGCCGACCAATTGCGGCAACGGCTGGATCCGGTGCCCCTGGAATACGGCTACCTGGAATTCGCCCGGCCGATCCTGCGGGATGGCCTCGACGCCCTGCGGCAGCGTGGCGTGGAGCATGTGCTGGCGGTGCCGGCGATGCTGTTCGCCGCCGGCCACGCCAAAAACGACATCCCCAGCGTTCTCAATACCTACGCCGCCGAGACAGGGCTGCGCATCGATTACGGCCGCGAACTGGGTGTCGATCTGGCCATGATTCGCGCCGCTGGAGCCCGCATCCAGGCGGCCCTTGCGGCCACCACCACCCCCGTCGCTCTCCACGACACCCTGCTGGTGGTGGTCGGGCGGGGCTCCTCCGATCCGGATGCCAACGCCAATGTGGCCAAGGTGACCCGCCTATTGGTGGAGGGCCTGGGTTTTGGCTGGGGCGAAACGGTGTATTCCGGCGTGACGTTTCCCCTGGTGGAGCCGGGTTTGCGCCATCTGGTGCGCCTGGGCTTCCGCCGCATCGTCGTCTTTCCCTACTTCCTGTTCTCCGGGGTGCTGGTTAGTCGCATCGTCCAGCACAGCCAACGGGTGGCGGCGGACCATCCCGAGGTGGAATTTGTGCAGGCCAGCTACCTGGGCGACCATGCCCAGGTGCTGCAAACCTTTGTCCAGAGGGTGGAAGAGGTGCTGCTGGGTGAGACGGCGATGAATTGCGGCCTTTGCAAGTACCGCGACCAGGTGCTGGGCTTTGAACAGGAGGTGGGCCGGGCCCAGCACAGCCATCACCACCATGTCGAGGGCCTGGTGGAGAGCTGCACCCTTTGTGAGCGCGAATGCACCGGGGCCTGCCAGAGCGATGGCGTGCCCCTGACGCTGGTTCCGGGCCATGGCCATGCCGACCATGGGCATGCCACCCACGAACATCACGGTCACGGGCAACACAGCCACGAGCATCCCGAGCCGCCAGCCCACCATCACCCCCCCTATCCCCACGCCAACCACCCCCTGGGACCCATCAGTCTCAAGCGAGAGAACCCAGGGGGATCTGGCGCCGGTTGAGTGGCTTGCCCCCCGGCGGCTGATTCAGGCAGGTCGGGGCCGGTCCAGGGAGCTGGATCAGGGTTCGCGGATGTCTCGTTTCGGCTTCATTTCGCCTTGCCACAGCTTCATCAGTTTTACTAATCCATCGAGGATTTCCCCAGGTGGGGGTGTTTTTCCCCCGATATCGAGGGGATTTTCCACAGAAAGTGGCGATTTGGGCTTGTTACTGCGTGGTGTTGGGGAAAGCTCCCAATTGCTCAATTCGGTCTTGACAGGCCCTGGCCGACCCTTTCGTTAACCACCGGCCAGCTGCCGTACAACCGCTGCAAACAAGTTGGAGCCTTCTGTCTCAAGCCGCCAAGACGGGCCAGGGCCAACAACGTCTCTAAAAACACTGATCCAGAACGGCAATAAAAAAGCGGGGGTGTTCCCCCCGCTTGCTTTCTCCCTTGCCCGGCCCTTTTAAGGTCGACCCGACCAGTGTCTGCCGCAACGCCCGGGCGATTTGTGTGGATGGACACCGCTTTGGTTTCCCGTGGCTCAGGCCAGACCGGTTTCGCCCTGCCGCAGGCGCTGGGCCGCGGCCTCACAGGCCCGCCAGGTGAGGGCCATGGTGGTGAGGGTGGGACTTTGCCAGCCGGAGCTGGGCCAGCAAGCGCCGTCGGTCACCAGCACATTGCTGGCCCGCCAGCACTGGTTCCAGGGGTTGAGGACACCGCCGGCCTCCGTTTGGGCCATGGGGGCCCCTCCCAGTTCGTGGATGTAATAGCCCGGGGGGGCGGCCGCCGCTGCGGTGGCGACGGCGCGCTGCAGCAACGGTTCGACCAGGGGGACGACAAACAGGTCTTCAATCGGATGCAGGGTGCCCCCCGCTGCCCGCACCACCGTTGCCATGCGGTCCTGCATGTGGCGCACCATCGCCCGTTCATTGGCTCCCCAGCGGCAGGCGATGCGGGGCACCGGCAAACCCCAGGCATCCCCGGGTCCGGCCTCCAGGGTCACCTGGTTTTCGGGGTTGGCGAGCACTTCGCCGTGGCCGATCAGGAACCCCACCGCCTCCTGGGGACGGCGCTGCAGCAGGCGGGGCGGATCAAACCGTTGCAGGGCCGCCCAGAGGCCGTAGCCGCGCTCGAAGTCCCGTTGCGGTTCGCCGGGGGCCCGGCTGTTGGGCACAAAGCAGCTGCCGGCCCCCGATAGTTCCGCCGGGAGGTCGGGGGCGGCGATGCCGGGAATGCTGAAGAAGCGGCTGCAGGAGATGTGATCCATCAGGCCCCGGCCCAGCTGGGCGGAGGGGTCGATCAAGCCCCGCTCTTGTTGGTCCTCCCTGGAGTGCAGCAGCAACCGCAGGGATTCAATCGTGGAGGCGCAGAGCACGACGATCGACGCCCGCAGCAGCTGCCGTTGGCCGCTGCGGGCGTCGATGGCCACCACCCCCTCGGCCCGCTGCTGCTGGCGATCCATCTGCAGGTGGCTGACGATGGTGTCACTGCGCAGGGCCACCCGGCCGGTGGCCAGGGCCCGGGCCAGGGTGACCCCCTGGGCGCTGGAGCGCGGCCAGGGCCCGTCCTGGGCGGGACGATGCAGGCGAAAACCGCGGGAGTGGATCAGCGGCAGCCCCAACTCCCGCGTCAGGGCCGCCTGCAGATGGCGTTCGCCCGGGGTGAAGGGCAGGGGGGGCAGGTAGTGGCCGTCGGGCAGTTCGCTGAGCCCGTCCGCCTGGCCATGGACCCCCAGCAATGTTTCCAGCCGCGTGTAGTACGGGTCCAGGTCCGCGTGGCTGATCGGCCAGGACGGGCCCTGGCCATCCCGTTCGCCGGCCTTGAATTCGTGGTCGGAAAGCCGCAGGGTGATGCCGCCCCAGGTGAGGCTGCGACCCCCCACCTGGCGCCCCCGGCTCCACAGAAACGGGGCGTCTGCTGGGGTGGTGTAGGGGTGCAGGCGCTCATCGACGAAGAGCTCGGGGTTGTGTTTCCAGAAGCCCGGGTGCTGGGCCTGCAGCCGGTTGCGGCCGCTGCTGAGAAAGGCCAGGCGCCGCAGGCTGTTCAGGGGTTCCGCCCCCAGGGCCCGATCCGGACTGCGTTGGGGTCCGGCCTCCAGCACCAACACCCTCAGGCCCGCCTCCGCCAGCACCATGGCCGCCACAGCCCCACTGGCGCCGCAGCCCACCACCAGCGCGTCCCAGGGGGCATCAGGGGTGGGGTCCGGGGCCATGGGCGACTGCAGGGGTGGCAACGGGACTGGAGGGCCAAACAAAAGCCCTGGGACTCAAAGGAGTGCCAGGGCTGATGCGGTTGGAAGTGGTGGCGGGGGCGAGATTTGAACTCGCGACCTTCGGGTTATGAGCCCGACGAGCTACCAGACTGCTCTACCCCGCGGTGTTTAACAACCATACCAGCCGGAGGGCACCCCCCTGGCTGGGCCGGCCCCTTCAGCGCATCTCCCCCAGCACCTCAAGCCGCAGATGGGGAGCGGGCCTCAGGAAACGCTGGTCCAATTCCTCCAGGGACATGGGCGTCAGCCATTCGAGTCGCTGCAGCAGATGCAGGGCCACGGCGTGTTTGGCGCGGCTGCCCCCGTCTTCCACCTTGATGGCCACCCCCAGGCCTTCGCCCACCCGGCTGAGGCATTGGATGCCCTCGGCGCCGCCCTTGCTGATGACCTGGCCATGGCCACTGCGCATCAGTTCGGTGTCAAAGCGACCTTCTCCAGCCACCAGTTCGGGGTGGGCCAGCATCGCCCGGCCCAGCTGTTCGAGATCGGCGTGGGTACCGGCGCCGAGGTGGGCAAAGGTGAGGGCCATCTGGGCCAGTTGCAGTTGCAGGGTTGGGGCGCCGCAGTCGTCGGGGGCGCTGACCAGCTCGGCGGCGGGGATCGCCAGCAATTCGCCGATGCGTTTGAGCACCTCCTGCTGGACGGGGTGGTCGATCTGTAGATAGCTCTCCAGGGGCCAGTGCAGCTGGCGGCAGGTGGCCAGGAAGGCAGCGTGCTTACCGGAGCAATTGTGCTCCAGGGGGCTGCTGGCGCCTGCGGGGACGGGGCATTGCAGGTGGGAGGTTTCCAGCTCGGCGCCCCAGAGCAGGCGAAAGGCCTCGCGGGCGTGAACGGCACTGCCGTTATGGGAGGCGCAGGCAATCGCCAGGCCCCTGTCGCCGCAGTTGTTGCGCTCGGCGGCGCCGCTGCCGACAAAGGCCATGGCCTGGAACGGTTTGAGGGCGCTGCGCACGAAGCTCAGCTGCTGGGGATCACCGGCCCGCAGCAGCACCCGGCCGCGGCTGTCACAGACCACCGCGTGGACCCGGTGTTGCGATTCGGCGATGCCATTGCGCAGCAGCCTCACCTCCAAGGGCGCTGTCAAGGTGCCGCGATTGGCTCCCGAAAAGCTTGAGGGCAGGGGCATGGGGAGCGATGCGGAGGAGTCGGGGGCCGGTGGGACCGGATCAGAGAGCCTGGCAGAGGCCGGTGCCGGCGACCAGCAGCAGGCCCGCAACCGTGAGACCAAGGCGCAGACGGGCGAGCACGGGGCCGATCTGGTGGCGCGCCACGAGCTGATCCTGCTGCAGCCAGGGGAGCGGCTTGGGCCAGACCTGGCCGTCGTACCAGCCTGATTCCTCGTAATCCACCTGGTCGGCCAGCAGGCGCTTTTGCACGTAGGTCCAGCCCATCCACTGGCGCAGCAACAGCAGCAGGGGCAGGGCGACGCTGGCGGTGGCCGCGGCCACCGCCAGCCGAGGGATGTCGTGACGCAGGGGCACGCTGCCACTGGCCACCACCAGGGCCAGGGGCAGCAGCAACAGCCAGCTCAACCCCAAGGCCCGCAGCAGGGGCAGGCCATCGGGGCCGGCGGGCCAGACAAAGAACCAAGACTCCAGCAGTTGCTGGTATTCCTGCAGGGGTCGCTGGTCCTGGGGGACAGGACAGGGGCCCGCCTGAGAGATCAGGGCCGGGCCTGGGCGTTCCTGGCCCTGGCCGAAGTCGCCACTGCGGGTGGGGTTCGCCATGGTGGGACTAGGAGGCCGGTTGCAGGGGGCTGACGTA
>CAMCQR010000036.1 GCA_945877115.1 Synechococcus sp. UW140
AACGCTGTACTTGCGGCACAGCTCGGCGATGGCTTCTTTGTGATTCTCGAGAAGAGCGGTCATGTTTCACCTCTTCAGCCATTCTAACTTGCACAACAGGTCTGAGGGATTCCTGGCTTACAGAGATCGTCGTTTGGGGTCAGACTAACTCTTTATTGGGAGGTTCCGAGAACCACGCTCCCAATGTCCCACATTTCCGAGAACCACGCTGCGGCATCGAGCTAGATACCCGCAAAACCATTGTGGTGCAGTGCTCTTTGGCGAAGGCCACCCAAATAAAGGGGTGGTTTGCGGGTCCGATAACCACATGTTCGGCAGGATACACAACCAAGATCGGATGATTAGATCAGCCATAGGCACGGTTGAAGGATAAGGCACACAGTCTGACTAATCCTATCCCTCGAACGCTTAATGGATGATTTCTATGTACCACCTTGCCGTTCTTGCTCCACTCCGGGAACCACGTTCGCCCGGCTAAAATTAACCTAACAACATTAAGCCCTTCGGACAAGTATGTTCATGGTAAGCAGTGGTTATCAGGCCCGATATCCACTTGTAGCCGGAGCTTCGTCTGCCATCCCTGAGCAGGGCCTTGGGGCCGCAGCCTTGGCCCAGTCCTTGACGCCCATCTCAACCCTCCGCCAGCCTGGTCTCCTCCATCAACAGCGCCAACGCTTCATTCAATTGGAGTCGGTTGCGGGGGGAATCGGCGAGGAGGAATCGGCATTGAGCAACAAGGCATCGAGCCTGGATTCGATGGCGGCGAGCCGTTTGTTTTCTTTCTCCAGCCGCTCGATATCGTTCTCGATCAGCTTCGTTCGCCTCTCGCTTTCTTGCTCTCGCCTCTCGCTCTCGAGTGCTCTGATCTTCGCGTCGATGGTTGGATGCCAGTTTAACTTCGCCAAAAAGCGCCGCCATGGCGGCAAGCAGGACAGGAATTCCGATTTGCTGATTGACCCTGAACTGGAGTAATCCGAAGAGATCGACACGGCTGTAGGAGGTGAAAAAGGTGATCAGAGCTACCAGCAGGCCAGCCGCTAGCGACGCCCATCCCCATGGGATCCAGCGGGGGCGTACTTTCGGCCGCATCAGCGGTGCGGGGATCAGAAATCGATCTCATCAATTTAACGAGACCAGGCGGAAGCCGATCGACTGCCGATAGTACGTCTGTTCTTATTGGCTGTCATCCGTGTTTGCTCGGATCCTTGCTTCGAGGTCGCCGGAGAGATGCAAACACGATGCTGGCCCCGACTGCAGCCATAAAAAAGCCCCCGCCATCGCGGGGGCCAGGCAGTGGTGCAGGGCGGGCGCCGGGAGAGGCTCCGCCCCCATGAATCACACCTTGCGGCTGTAGAACTCCACCACCAGCAGTTCGTTGATTTCGAGGGCCACCCATTCGCGTTCGATGCGGCCATTGACCTTGGCGGTCATCTTGGCCTTGTCGAACTCCAGATGGGGGGGCACGTTGGCCAGGCCGGGGAAGGCCATGTTGGCTTCGGCCAATAGCTTGGAGGCCTTGCGCTCGCGAATGGCCACTACATCACCGGCCTTGCATTGGAAGCTGGGGATGTCGACCACCCGTCCATTGACGGTAACGTGGCCGTGGTTCACCAGCTGGCGGGCGCCGGGCACGGTGGGGCCAAAACCGAGGCGGAAGCAAATGTTGTCGAGGCGGTTCTCCAGCAGCTTGAGCAGGTTGGTTCCGGTGGAACCTTCCTGGGCCCGGGCTTTCTTGACGTAGCGGACCAGCTGACGTTCGGAGATGCCGTAGTTGAAGCGAAGCTTTTGCTTTTCTTCGAGGCGGATGGCGTATTCGGAGCGCTTGCGACGGGCTTGGCCATGCTGACCGGGGGGATAGGCCCGCTTGGCGGACTTACGGGTGAGACCGGGAAGGTCTCCCAAGCGCCGCGTGATCCTCAGTCGAGGGCCGCGGTATCGAGACATGGGAAAAAAACAGGCGAATGGAACGGGCGTCGCGAGGCACGGGTCCTCGGCAGGGCAAGCTGGAGAAATCCCCAGGCACCCGCCTTGACGCACCAACGGTCGATCCTATCGGTTGGCCCGAAAGCCCTCGGGTTCCAACCGGTTCCGTCGCAACCTCAAGCCCCTGCGGCCCAGGGGCCCCTGCCCTCCCCTGGGCCCATCGCCTGGCTGCTGCTGGCCCTGCTCGGCCTTTATCGCCGCTGGATCTCGCCATTGTTGGCGCCCCGCTGTCGTTTTATCCCCAGCTGCAGCATCTATGGCCTGGAGGCGATCCGTCGCCATGGGGCCTGGCGCGGCGGCGGGTTGACCCTGCGGCGATTGCTGCGTTGCCACCCATTCACCCCCTGCGGCTGCGATCCGGTGCCGGACTGATGGTGCATCTGTTGCTGTTCACCCGGCAGGGTTGTTGCCTTTGCCAGGGGCTGCTGGAGCGCCTCCAGGCTCTGGATCCGGCGCCCAGCCTCCAGCTGGTGGATATCGATGGCGACCCCGCACTCCAGGCCCGCTATGGCGAGCGGGTGCCGTTGCTGGCCCTGCCGGCCGTCGGCGCCCAGGCCTTGCGGGAGCTGCCTTGGGTGCCGCCCCGGTTGGCGGGCCCCCGTCTTCAGGAGTGGCTCCGCCAGCACGGCGCGGCTTAAATCCTGCCGTTTCCGTCCCGCCACGGCCGACAATGGCGCCAGCCTGCGTTCTTCGGCGCTGCCATGACCCAGCCGCTCCATTCGCTGTTGACCGAGGTGGGTTTGCCCCTGCCCCCCAGCCTGGGCAATCCGTCGATCGCGAGCCTCTGCACGGACTCCCGCCAGGCCGGACCCGGCAGTCTCTTTGTGGGCCTGCCCGGCGCCCAGGTGGATGGCGGTTGCTTCTGGCGTCAGGTGCTGGCCGCCGGGGCGGCGGCGGCGGTCATTGGTCCCGCCGCCGCCGCCGCCGATCCACCCGCGGCGGACGACGCCGTTGTGGTGGTCTCCGAGCCGGTGGCGCGCTGGGCGGGCGAACTGGCCGCCAGTCTTTGGAACCAGCCCAGCTTGAAGTTGGCCCTCATCGGTGTCACCGGCACCAATGGCAAAACCACCACCACCCACCTGATCGAGCATCTGGCGGCCAGCTGCGGCCAGCCCACGGCCCTGTTTGGCACCCTGGAAAATCGCTGGCCCGGCCATCGGGTCGTTGCTAAGCACACCACCGCCTTTGCCGATGTGCTCCAGGCCCAGCTGGCCCAGGCCGCCGCAGCGGGGGCCCGCATCGGCGCCATCGAGGTCAGCTCCCATGCCCTCGACCAACAGCGGGTGGCGGGCTGCCGTTTCGCCGGCGCCGTGTTCACCAACCTCACCCAGGACCATCTCGATTACCACCCCTCCATGGAGGCCTATTTCGCGGCCAAGGCGGTGCTGTTTGCCCCGCCCCTGCTGGCCGGTGCCGCCGTGGTCAACATCGATGACCCCTGGGGGCGGCGCCTGGCCGACCAGTTGGCTGCGGCGGGTCGTCCCTGCTGGGGTAGTTCGTTGCAGCAGGCCAACGCCGAGCTGCGCATCACCGATCTGCAGATGGGTGAGAACGGAGTGCGGGGCCACCTGATCACCCCCCGCGGAGACGGCCCCTTCCATTCCCCCCTGGTGGGCCGCTTCAACCTGATGAACCTGCTGCAGGCCGTTGGGATTTTGCAGCTGCAGGACCTGCCCCTGCCTGCCTTGCTGGAGGCGCTGGCCAGTTTTGGCGGTGTGCCCGGGCGGATGGAAAAGGTCCGCGCCCCCGAGGGCGTTGCGGCTCCGGCGGTGCTGGTGGATTACGCCCACACCCCCGATGGCTTGGAGAGTGCCCTGGGGGCCTGCCGTCCTTTCACCAACGGACGTCTGATCTGTGTGTTTGGCTGCGGCGGCGATCGCGATCGCACCAAGCGGCCCCAGATGGGGGCCATCGCCGCCCGGCTGGCCGACCGGGTCGTCGTCACCTCCGACAATCCCCGCACCGAAGATCCCCAGCGCATCCTTGACGATGTGCTGGCCGGGATCCCGGCAGGAACCCCCCTGCAGGTCCAGGTGGATCGGGCGGCGGCCATTGCCACAGCCATTGCCGAGGCCGCTCCCAGCGACCTGGTGCTGATTGCCGGCAAGGGCCATGAGGATTATCAGATCCTTGGCACCACCAAAATCCACTTCGATGATCGGGAGGAGGCCTCCCGGGCCCTGCAGGCCCGCAGCGCCTGAAGGGCGGCTCCGGCTGCGTTGCCCATCCAGCCCAAAAGAAAACCCCCGCCAGTGGACGGGGGTTGGAAGCAATCGATCGAGGGTCCGCCGCCCGTTCCCAAGGGGGGGAGCGACGAACGTTTCGCATCGCCGAACTCAGCTAGACAATTTCAGCTGAAGCGGATGGCGGTGCGGTCGTAGCGGAGTTGGTCCTCACGAACCCAACCGCCTTGAACCACTTCCAGCCAGTCGCCGCGACGGACGCCGGTCACCTGGACGGAATCGCCGTTGCGAACGCGACGCACGATGGTGGAGGCGTAGTCGGCATGCTCACGCACTTCGAGGGTGCCGTCGGGGGCGTTGGCTTCCACGAACCAGTGGCGGCCAGTGGTGGTAGTGGCTACCGGGGTGGTGGTGGCGGGAGTCGTGTAGGAGCCGCTGCGGATGGGTTCGACATCGGCAACTTCCTCGTTACGACCACGGAGGGCCGCCCAGGAAGCCAGGGCCAGACCCAGGGGAAGCAGTAGCCACCAAGGGTTGACGGGATTGGCTGCCGGGGCTTCGGCAACGGGCTCGGGGGCAGGAGCTGGGGCGGGCTCAGCAACAGGGGCTGGGGCCTCAGCTGGAGCACCAAAGGACGCCTGGCCGTTGGTGTATGGGCAGGTCAGGCGGGCCGTGTTCTTGCCATCCTTGGTGAGGTCAAAAATGACTTCGACCTTGTCGGCGTTGATCTCCTTGGCGGAGATGACTTTTGCCAGGTCGGTGCGCCAGCCAAGTTTGCCAGCGGCATCTAGACAGGCGGTCTCAGCCGTCTTGATGCGCTCTTCGGTGGTGAGGGCAAAGGCTTGGTTGGTGGCGCCGAACAGGGTGAGGGTGGCGGCTGAGGCGACCATCAGCCTGGAAAGGGAGTGGGGCGCTTTGGGCATTGCTGAGGGAACCGCTTGGGTTGGTAAGAAAGAAGGAAAGATCCTTGCGGAAAAGTGTAGCCCGTTCCAAGCCGAGATGCCTCGAATGAAAGTCGAGCCGACTTGCTAACCATATCCCGGAGAACGTTTTTTGCAACTCCAACAAAACGCAGGTTCGGTACGGGCGCACGAACCAAAAGGTGCGGTTTCACCACCAAAAGCTTTGAAAACCACACCAAATCGCGATCGAATCCAATCTTGGGTCATAGGGAGATTTTGCGATCCTTCGCGCAGAAGTCATCAAGAAGCGCGAAGGAGTTGAGCATGGTCGTTGTTGCTTGACAAAATGCGCCCCAGCCTTTGCTGCTGGGTTTCGGGAAAATGTGTTTTAGTTGTCACATCGACTTGCGCCTTTCGCTTCATCTGCGATGATCTCAAAGTCAGTTGCAGACTTCTTTCTGAATGGCTATCGCTGTTCCTCTTTCCAAGAAATTTCTTGCTGAATTATTCGGCACCTTCTGGCTAGTGCTAGGTGGGTGTGGTAGTGCGGTTTTGGCCGCCAACTTCCCTTACGACAACGCCGCCGCCAATCCCCTGGGCCTTGGTTTTCTCGGCGTGTCCCTGGCCTTTGGTCTGACCCTGCTGACCATGGCCTTTGCCATTGGCCACATCTCAGGCTGTCACATTAATCCGGCCGTTAGTTTCGGGCTCTGGGCCAGTGGTAAGTTTCCAGGTTCCAACCTGTTGGCCTACGTGGTGGCCCAGGTGCTCGGTGCCATCATTGCCGGTGGTGTAATCGTCGCCGTGGCCAGTGGTCGCGAAGGCTTCAGTGGCTTCAGTGGCAGCAACCCCCTCGCCACCAACGGTTGGGGAGCCCATTCCCCCGGTGGTTATGGCTTCTGGGCAGCGTTGCTCATTGAGGTCATCCTCACGTTTTTCTTCCTTCTGATCATTCTCGGCGCCACCGATCGTCTGGCTCCCACCGGCTTTGCTGGTTTGCCCATCGGCTTGGCCCTGACCCTGATTCACCTGATCAGCATTCCTGTCACCAACACCTCGGTCAACCCTGCCCGTAGTACTGGCGTCGCCCTCTGGATCGGTGGCGAGGCCGTCGGTCAGCTCTGGCTGTTCTGGTTCGCCCCAATCCTCGGCGCCCTGCTGGCGGGTTGGTTCTATGCCAGCTTCCTGGACTCCGACGCCGCTGGTTGATCTGTTTTGCATGGGGATCCCCCATGTCATCCAAGGCAATAAGGGGGGCTAAGACCCCCCTTTTTTTGTGTGGGATTGAAGTGTTGTGTTGGGATGGCCGGCCCCGAATCTCCAAGTCCTGCTGGGGCAGCGCCGCAGGGGTGTCTGGGCCCAGCTCGGGAGTCAGCCGGCCTTGGCCTGGGTTCAGGCCACCTCGGCGAGTTGGTGGAGCTGGGACAGCAACTGGTCGACCTCGTTGGCCCTGGTCACCAGATGGGTACAGGCCCTCAGGCAGGCGGGGTTCTCCAAGCTGCGTAGCCAGACTCCCTTCTGGCCCAGGGCGCTAACGATGGAGCGGGGGCTGGTTTGGCTGGCTGCCATGGTCCCGCCTCGCCCGCTGAAGCTCACCAGCCCGGCAGACGGCGGCGCCTGGAGCAGGGGTTGCCAGTGGGAACTGGTCTGGAGACCTTGCCAAAGATGATGGCTGCGCTGCTGGATCAGGGCTAGCCGATCTTGCGCCGAACCCTGATCTTCCAGGAGCTGCAGCGAGCATTGCAGACCGGCGAAGAGGGGCAGACAGGAGGTGGCCACCTCAAATCGACGGGCATCGTCGTGGACTCCACTGCCGGCCTGGGATTCGTGGCTAAGGCTGCGCCAGCCGATCAGGGTGGGGCGCCCTTCGGCCAGCAGGCGCTCGGAGACGGCCACCACTCCGAGTCCCTCCGGTCCACAACACCATTTATGGCCTGTGCAGGCATAGATGTCGGCCGCATCAGCCGCACCATCCATGGGCACACTGCCAAAGGATTGGGCCGCATCCACCAGCAGCCAGGGCCGGTGCTGGCGGGATTCCAACAGCGTCGCCACCTCCCGAATCGGCATGACTTGGCCGCTGTTCCAGAGCAGGTGGGAGAGAACAACCAGTCGGGTCTGGGGGGTGAGCGCCGCATCCAGCCGTTCCAAAACGGCTGCCTTGGTGCCTGCCGGATCACCCAGGAGATCCTGGACTGGCAAGGTGGCCAGCCCCATGCCATGGCGATGGGCCAGTTCACGGCAGGCGGCCACGACGCCCGGATGCTCGGCATCGCTGATCAGCAACTGGTCGTTCTGGTGCCAGGGCAATCCCCAAAGGGGCAGAACGCAGCCTGAAGTGACGTTTTCGGTGAAGGCTATTCGTCGTGATGGGACCCCGAGCCATGGGACGAGACGCTGGCGCAGCTCCGTGATGGTGCGGTCGGCATAGGGAAAGACCGCTTCACTGAAGGGTCCCAGCTCCTGGATGGTCGCCCAGGAGTGCTGGATGGCCACGAGGGAGGGGGTGGGCAGGGGACCCTGGCCCCCGTAGTTGAAATAGGTCTTGTTCGCCAGGGCCGGCATCTGGCTGCGCAGGTGCTCAGGCCCAGAAGAGGCGGTGGAGGAGGGCAAAGGCCGTGTTCCTCAGAGCACCTGGCCGACCGCCACGGCGGCGATGGCCGAAAAAACGGTGATGCTCAGGGCCGTCATGGGGCTTTGACCCTGGGCAACCGCCAAGCTGGTGACCACCCCCGCACCCAGGCAGGCCACCGCCAGTTGGGGCACCAGGGCGTAGCGGCTTTCGGGTCCGGGGGTTGGGGTCACGGTAATGGTGGTGCAGTGGCCAGACCCTACGGGTGGTGGCCACTGGCCGCTGGCCTGGGGCCTGTTGTTGTTACCTAGCGTGGGACTTCTTCAAGCGCTGTTACATGGAGGGCCTAGGTCGCAGCGGAGGTGGAGGGGCCAGCCGCGGAGCGGGCCCTGCCGCTGCTGGCCCATTGGCGCAGGGCCTCCAGCTGTTCGCGGGCGGTCCGAGACAGCGGCACCACCTGGGAGGCTGCTGTGATCAGATCGGCTTCGACGATCTCGCGATGGTCTCCAAAGGCCAGGTGCATCGCCTCAATCACGGTCTGCTCCAGTTCGGCCCCTGAAAATCCTTCGGTCCGATCGATCAGCACCTCCAGGGGTAAGGCATGCAGGGGCCGGCGACGGCGCAGCTGCAGATCGAGGATCGCCCGCCTTTCGTCGGCGTCGGGCAGTTCCAGCAGGAAAATCTCGTCGAAGCGGCCCTTGCGCAGCAGTTCAGGGGGCAGCCGTTCGACCGCATTGGCGGTAGCGACCACGAACACCGCGCTCGTTTTTTCACTCATCCAGGTGAGCAGGCTAGCCAGCACCCTCTGGCTGGTCCCCCCGTCGCTGCGGCCATCGCCGCCAAAGCCCTTGTCAATCTCATCGATCCAGAGCACGCAGGGAGCCATGGCCTCGGCCCGTTGAATCATGTCCCGGGTGCGCGCCTCACTGGCCCCCACAAGCCCGGCAAACAGGCGACCCACATCAAGGCGCAGCAGGGGCATGTTCCAGCTGTGGGCGATGGCCTTGGCGGTGAGGGATTTGCCTGTCCCCTGGGGACCCACCAGCAGGACCCCCCGGGGCAGGGGCAGTCCATAACGGCGGGCTTCATCACTGAAGGCCCGGTGCCGTTGGGCGAGCCAATGTTTCAGACCTTCCAGACCGCCGATATCTGCTGGGCTGGCTTCGGCCGGGCAGTATTCCAACAGCTCGCTGCGGGCGATGGCGAGCCGTTTTTCTTCCAGCACCTCCGCCAGATCCTCCGGGCCCAGGCGGCCCCGCCGCGCCAACGCCCGGGCCGCCACTTGCCTCACCCGCTGTTCACTGAGGCCATGGCAGGCGGCCGTGAGCTGTTCCTGCACATCAGGATCCAGCGCTTCGCCACTGGCACGGGCGATATTGCTCAGCAGACGGCCAATCTCATGGGCATCGGGTAAGGGCAGATCGAGTCGGGTGACGCCGTCCTCGAGTTCCGGGGGGACCTGCCAATCGGGGGCGGTGATGATGAGGGTGTGGGGGGTCCGGGGCAATTCGGCGGCCAGATTGCGCAGTCTCCGGCAGATGCCGGCATCGTCGCTGAAGCGATGGAAATCCTGGAGCAGCAGTAGGACACCGGGTTCTGGGGCCAGGGTGCTGAGCAGTTCCAGGGCGGCCGTGGGGTTGCGGGCCGCCTCGCCTTGACGGCCCGGAGGCCCACTGAGCCCGGTGATGAAATCCCAGCGCAGCAACAGGCGATGGCCGAGGCGGTCCGCCAGCTCCTGTAGCACCACCACAACCCGCTCTTCCTCGAGGGTGCGGATCCAGAGGATGGGGGTTCGGGCCCGGATCAGCAGATCCAGTTGGTCGGCCAGGGTCTGAGACATGGCCTAGGTTCAGGACGTGCCGAGTTGGCGCAGGGCCGCCCAGCGGGGATCGCCCTCGGGGGCGTCGCTGGTCCAGCGGTCTGGACCGGGGCAGTCACTGCCGCAGCGGTTCACTAGGGGGAGCTGCAGGCTGAGTTGTTCGAAGATCCAGCGTTGGGGGTCGAACTGGCCCACCGGATCCAGACGATCGTCGCACTCGGCGCTGGCCAGACCCATGGTCTCTGCGGCCAGGGCGGCGTCAATCTCGAGCAATTCCTGGGCGGAGGCTTTGAGGGGATGGTTGAAATGCTGGAGACAGCGGGCGCAGCAGAGGGTGACGATGGTTTCGGCTTCGCCACGCACCTCAAGCACGCCGCCGTGGTGAAGAACCTGGACAGAGCCCCGCACAGGAGTAAGGGTCTCAAGCCCCCCAATCTCCTGATTGACAGCCCAGCGACGTCCTCCATCAAGGAGGCGCAACTCCTGCAGCGGCACCGGCTGCAGATCGTCGCCCGGGGGGGACGGCGAGGGGGATTGGCTCACTTCTTGCCTTTGGGTTCGAAGGGCAGTCGGTTGGTATTGGCTGGGGCGCCTCCGGCCGTGGCGGTGGCCGGTTGCATCTGTTTGTCGAGAATCCGCTGCAAGTTATCGGGAAGGGTCTCACGGGTGAGCAGGAATGTCTGGAGCCCCTGGAAGATGTTGGCAACCACCATGTAGAGCAGTACCCCGGCGGGCAGGGGGAAAAACAGGAACATGCCCGTGATCATCACCGGAGTGATGCGGTTTGCGGTCGCCTGTTGGGGGTTGGAGGGCATGCCCATGCCCGAGAGAATTTGGGAGACGAATAGGGAGGCTCCGAAGGCCGCCACCAGGAAGGCGATATCCCAGTTGATCGAGCCGTCGGTCAGGAAGCCCACCTGACCGAGGGCCTTGATGAACAGGAAGCCGCTGCGGGCGGCCAGGCCTGGCACCTTGGCTTCGACGACGGCGTCACCAGGGGCTAAGGCATGAATGGTGCCATCCGGATCCACCGAAACCACCCCTTCGCCCTTGGTCACCGACCAGCTGGGGGAGAACTCCTGGCCGTTTTCGACTTCGGAGAGCACGCTGTCGAAACTAGCCCCCTCCCTGGTATGGAGCTGGATCTGGTCGGTTTCGCCCACCCCTAACTTGGTGCCGTTCTGAAGGGTGCCGATCACCGGCACGTGGTGAGTTGCGGTGACGAAGATGGAGTGGCTAGGGGTATTGAAGGCCTTGGCTTCGATCGCGGTGCTCTGGTCGGCGGGCAACACCTTGAGGTTGAAGGTGTATGGCACATCGGCGAAGGGTGAACCCCTCAAAGTGGCGAAGAGGGCGAACAGGATCGGCATCTGCACCACCAAGGGCAGGCATCCCGAAAGGGGGTTGCCGAACTCCTTCATCAGCTTGCCCAGTTCTTCCTGTTGCTTCTGGGGGTTGCTGGCGTACTTCGCCTTGATTTCGGCCTGACGTTCCTTCATCACCGGTTGGGCGATGCGCATGCGGCGGGCGCTGCGGATGGACCCGGCACTGAGGGGGAACAGGGCCAGCCGGATGACAACCGTCAGCAGGATGATCGCCAGTCCGTAACTCGGAACCAGGCGATAGAAGAAATCCAGGATCGGAAGCAGGAGGTTGTCGGAGATGTAGCCGATCACGTCAGGGGAGCGCTGGGTGAGAGGGGAACCGGTCGTTTGTCAGTGTGCCGGAGCGTCAGGGCGATCGACAGTACGGGTTCTGCCCGGGGCAGGGAACCGTTCCGGCCAGGGGGTTGGGCTGGGTGGTGCCGCTCAGGCACTGGTGCGGTCCAGGGGGGTGAAACCAGAGCTGGGACGAGATCCCTGACCCTTGGGGGTCTTGGCGCTTGAGCGGCGCCGTTCTTCGATGGTGGCCTCCAGTTCGCGGAAACGGGGCATAGCCCGCATCTCAAGCCTGGAGCCGTCGTCGAGGACCAAAACCATGTCTCCCCAACTGCCGAACCCCCTAGGGACGGAACGTACTTCACGGATCTGGCTATACACGACCTGGGTCCGTTCGCGACCCAGCCAGCCGCCGTTGACGGTGATGCGGCGACTGGTGATCCGATAGCGGACCCACAGGGCCCGCACAATGGCGCCGACGGCGAAGGGAAGGCCGATGATGGTTAATCCGAACAGCAGGTTGCTGATCAGGTCGCCCAGGGCCGGACCACCCTCATAGATCAAGGTTTCGTTGATGGTGGCGCCGCTGCCTGGGCCAGGCCCTGGGGCCGAAGCTGGGGCGGCAGGAAGCGGCGATGGTGCCTGGACCGGCTGGGCCGTTGGGCCCTCAAGGCCGTTGGCTGGGCCTGGACTGGAATCGGTGGCGCTTGTCATTGCATCAATCCTGCCTGGCGCATCAAGTGGCTGCATTCTCCCAGCAACTGGGACGGGTCGATCTCGGCACTGCCTGGTTTGAGGCTCAGAACCATCCAGCTGGGCTGGAGCGGGGTCGGATTGAGGGAGAGCAAGTGATGATGGAAATGGCGGCGCAGACGATTGCGAACCACGGCCCTCTTGCTGACCTTGCCGCTTATGACAATGGCGCCACGCCAGGAAGATGGTTTGAGGCCATCGGGGTAAGGCAACAGGCTTGGCTGGGCCGCCATGACACGCAACATCATCCAGGTGCCATTGAACCGCTGGGACTGGCGATAAAGGCGATTGAAGACCCGCAAGCCCCGCAACCGGTGCCTCTGGGGCAGAACCACCTGCGGCCCTCAGACCGCCAGCCGTGCCCGGCCCCGACGGCGTCGGGTCCGAATGACCCGACGGCCGGTATAGGTGCGCATGCGAACTCGGAAGCCAGAAACCCGCTTGCGTTTGCGGCTTGTGCCTTCCAAGGTGCGTTTGGTCATGATCCTGAATATTCAGCAATCCATCCTATCAGTTAGGGCACCTGACAGTGGCCCTTGAGGCCATTACCAGGTGCCCTGACCTAGGGATCGATTTGAATCAGCCAGCTGCCGAGATAGCTGGAAATCGGCAGCTGCCCAGGGGCCTGGGCCAGGGCATTGAACTGCGACATGGAGGCCGTGTCGGGGTTGAATATGTTCATATGAAGGCCGATGGTGTCCTTCTCGGAAACGGGCGTGTCGGGGAAGATGTCGATCGAACGTCCATTAGCGGCCACTTCAATTGTGGCGGGAATGGTCTTTTCGCAACGGGTACGTTTGAGCATGCCGCCTTCAACCATCTTGCAGAGTTTGAGTCGCTTGGATTCTATGCTGGTGTTGAATGTAGCTGGAATTGTAATTGTCAATTTAAGAATTGCAGTTTTGCGATCTTTTGGACGCAAAAGTAAGTAATAATCCGCTCGTTTCAGGCGGGCTGTTTCGCTCTGAAAGAAATATAGTTTTCGGTAGTCTTTGTTGTTCTCCCAGCGAAATTCCATCAAGCCAGGGGTGGCTTGGGCCAGGGCCGGCAGCGCACTGGTGCCCAGGCCGGCGATGGTGGTCAAGGCCGCTCCGCTAATCCCCAGCAGCCAGGGCCGCAGGATGCTGGCGAAACGGGACATGGCAGGCATGCAATAAGTGGCTGGAGCTTTGATTCTCAACAGGGTCCCTGGCCCAGGGCGGGCCTAGTGGTCGGCAGGGCAGCTGGTTGGATCCGGGGCGACCGATTCGCCTCCCGTAGGTAGGGATGCACCAACGTCCGTGGCGCTTCCATCCAGGCATGGGCCAGGAGGCGGATGCAGCGGGGCAGATCGCCCGCCACGGCCATCTGCTGGCAGTCCAGCAGGGCGACCGCATCCCAGTCGCTGCGCCGTCGCGCGATGGCGGCGGGGAAGCAGGCATCGAGATCGGCCGTCACCGAAAAAGTCACCGATAGCAGTTTGGATCCTTCCAGGGCGTTATCTCGCACGAGCGTCTCGATGAGTTCGCTGACCGCCTCGGAAATGGCTTCGCTGGTATTGGCGCTGGCGGTGGTGGCCCCGCGCAGGGCCCGCAGCACGAGGGCAGGATTCATGACCATGGTCAGGGGCGATAGAGCCACAGGGGTTGGCCGGACCAGGCGAGGTCGAGGGTGACGGCCTCCACCAGCGTGGCCAGAAAAGCGCGGCCAGGCAGCAGGGCCGTTAACCGTTTGGTCGACTTCCCAAATTCAACCGTGCGTGTTTTCTCCGGATCCAGCCCTGCCAGTTCCGCCGCCAGGTGGCGAGCCCGTTCCTCATCCCCAAGCTCATCGACCAGGCCCAGGGCCAGGGCCTGGGAGCCCGTGAACACCCGCCCATCGGCAAAACTCCGCACCGTCTCCTCGGCAAGACCTCTGCCCTCGGCGACGGCGGCCACGAACTGGTCGTAGCTGGCGTCGATGAGCTGTTGGAGCAATTGTCGTTCGTCCCCGCTGAGGGCCCGATCAGGCGACAGGATGTCTTTATAGATGCCGCTCTTGACCGTATCGAACCGTATGCCGACCCGTTCGAGCAGCCGCGAGAGGTCATTGCCCCGCAGGATCACCCCGATCGAACCGGTGATCGTGCCGGGATTGGCCACGATGCGTTCCGCGGCCACCCCCACATAAACCCCCCCGGAGGCCGAGATGTTGCCGAAATCGGCCACAACGCGGCAACCTTTCTGGCGCAGCCGTCGGACGGCCGAATGGATCTCCTGGCTGTCGCCGACGGTGCCGCCAGGGCTGTCGATGCGCAGCAACAGGGCCGGGCATTCCCTTTGGCCCACCTCCTCCAGGGCCTTGAGCACCCGGGTGCGGGTCCCTCCGCTGATGGGCCCTTCGATGGCGATGCGCGCCAGGGTTTTGCGGGTCTTTCGGCGCCAGAACCAGGGCATCAGCATCACGTGCGGTCGCAGGATCCTAAAAAGGTGGGCCGGTTGCGACGGCCAGGAGGGCTCCGCGCGGTTCACTATCCCCCCAGGTTCCGATGACGCCAGCCATTCGTTGGCTTCTGATGTTGCTTCCCTTTGCCCTCTGGGGAACGGCGATGGCGGCGATGACACCGTTGTTGGCCGGGGCCCAGCCGCTGATGGTGGCCGCCTTGCGTCTGCTGCCCGCCGGCGTCGTGTTGCTGGCTGTGACCGTCGTTCTGAAGCGCCCCCTGGCGGTGGACTCCCGCGATTGGCCCTGGCTGTTGTTGTTCGCCGCCGTTGATGGCGCCCTCTTCCAGGGGCTCCTGGCCATGGGCCTGGGCCGCAGTGGGGCCGGCCTGGGATCGGTTCTGATTGACTCCCAGCCGTTGCTCGTGGCCCTGCTGGCCCGTGTCCTTTTTGGTGAGGCGATCAACCCGGTGGGCTGGTTTGGCCTGTTGCTCGGTGTCCTGGGCATTCTCTGCCTGGGGTTGCCCGCCGACCTGTTACGCCATTGGTGGCTGGAGGGTCCTCGGGTCCGCGATCTCCAGGCTTGGAGCCACGGAGAACTCTGGATGCTGGGGGCGGCGGCGGCCATGGCGGTTGGCACGGTGCTCTGCCGCTTCGCGACCAAGCACAGCGATGCCCTGGTCGTCACTGGCTGGCACATGCTGCTGGGCGGCCTTCCCCTGGTGCTGGGGGCGGCCTGGATGGCCCAGTCCCCAGCCGGCGACGGCGGCGGTCCCCCGGTTGCCGTCGCCCTGGGGTTCTGGCCCCAATGGACGGCGACCGAATGGGGGCTGATGGCCTATGCGTCGCTGTTGGGCAGTGCCCTGGCCTATGGCCTCTTTTTCTGGTTTGCCAGCCAGGGGGATCTCACTGGCTTCAGTGCCCTTACTTTCTTGACGCCGGTATTTGCCTTGCTGTGTGGGCTGCTTTTTCTGGAGGAAAGCCTGCGGCCGTTGCAGTGGGTGGGCGCCCTGTTGGCACTCCTTTCGGTGTTCTTGATTCACCAGCGCCAGTCCCTGTGGCAGGGCCGCTGGTCCAACGTCGCAGCTGAGGAGATGTCTTGAAGGTCCATCGCCTGCGCCCCCGCCACGGCCCCTGGCTAGTGCTGACCCTTGGGCTGGGATTGCTGATGTTTTTCTGGCAGCTAGGCGCCACGGGCTTGGTGGATGAAACCCCGCCCCTGTTCGCCGCTGCGGCGCGGGCCATGGCTGAAACAGGCGATTGGCTGATTCCCCGGGTCAATGGATTGCCTCGTTACGACAAGCCACCCCTGGTGTATTGGCTGATGGGGCTGATTTATGGCCTGCCGGCCCAGATGGCCTGGAATCCGCTGGGCACCTGGGCGGCCCGCTTTCCCTCCGCCCTCGGGGCGGTGCTGGTAATGGTGGCCCTTTGTGACACCTTGCTGCGCTGGCCCCAGCCCGTCCTGGCGGGAACGGCATCAGAAGGGGTGCCGGCGACCGGTCCGGCCGCAGCCCTCGGGGCCGCCCTGGCCTTTGCCCTTTCGCCCCTGGTCCTGCTGTGGGGCCGTACGGCCGTCAGTGATTCCCTCTTCACAGCCACCCTGACCCTGGCCCTGTTGTTGGGCTGGCGGTGTTATGCATCGGCGGGCCGTCAATGGTGGTGGTCCTGGTTGGTGCTGGGCCTGGCGGTTCTGACCAAAGGACCGGTGGCGGTTGTGCTGGCGGCGCTCACCTGGTGGGCTTTTGCCTGGTTCCAGGCCGATCTGGGGGGGGTTGGGCGGTGCCTGCGGCCCCTGCGGGGCCTAGGGCTGACCACCTTTGTGGCGTTGCCCTGGTATGTCCTGGCGCTGGGGCATGAGGGGGAGCCCTATTGGCGCAGTTTCTTTGGCTATCACAACCTCCAGCGGTTTGCTGGGGTGGTGAATGACCATCTCCAACCTTGGTGGTTTTTCGTACCGGTGCTGGTGGTGGCGAGTCTGCCGGCCACTCCACTATTGCTATTGGGCCTGGGCCGCACCCTGGGGCCCCTGCGGTGGCCGCGGCGGGCCGGGCTGCGTCAGCCGCCGCCAACCACCCTGGCCCGTTTCGCCGCCTGCTGGCTGCTGGCCATCCTGCTGTTCTTCACCATCGCCGCCACCAAGCTGCCGAGCTACTGGCTGCCGGCTACGCCTGCAGCGGCCCTGTTGATGGCCCTGGTGGCCGCGGCCCCAGCGGACCGGGGGCTGCGCTGGGCCTGGGGACTCAGCCTGGGCTTCAGCGGGCTGGTGGGAGTGGTGTTTCTGGCCGCGCCCCGTTGGCTGCCCCTGATTCGGGATCCGGAGTTACCCACCCTGGCCCCCGATTTGCTGGTGTCGGGTCTGCTGCCCTGGGCCGCCTGCCTCTGGTTGTTGGCAGCGGTCCTGGGCCTTTTAATTGGCCAGTTGCGGGACCAGCACGCCCCCTGGCGGCTGCTGGCCCTGCAGGCCCCCCTGGTTTTGTTTGTTCCCCTGGTGCTTGTTCCCGCCTGGAGCCTGGGGGATCGCTTGCGGGGCTTGCCGGTGCGCCAGATGGCGGCGGCCGTGCTTAACCAGATCTCCCCTGCTGAACCGGTGGCGATGGTGGGCATTCTCAAGCCCTCGTTGCATTATTACAGTCGACGATTGGTGATCTACGAGGGAGTGAAGTCCCGCGGGCTTGTCAACCTGGCGGATCGCCTCCGTTACGAACGTCGTCGGGGCCAGATTCCCACCACCCCCGCCCAGCAGCCCAGCGTGCTGGTGGTCATCGACCAGGCCACGGCCTCCACCCCCCATTGGCAAGGTCTGAAGGTGCGGGAATTGGGGCGGGCCGGCCTCTATCGGCTGTGGCGCGTCGATCGCCGCAGCCTGGAGCAGCGGGCCAACGACCTGCGGGCCACGGGGGTGGCGCTCACCTGGCGGGCTCCGGTGCCGGAGCGTTACTGATCTCGCCTGAGGCCCGGGCTTCGTCAGGGCCTCAGGCGGCAATGGGCTGGAGCGTCAGCTCGGCGTAAAGCTTCTCAAGGGCATCAATGTTGCTCTCCAGGGTGTAGCGCTCCTGCACCCGGGCCCGCGCTCGCACCCCCAGTTCGGCGGTCAGCACCGGTTGATCCCGGAGGACGGGCAACAGGGTGCGCAGTTGGGTGGTGACCCCCTGGGTGCTGATCACAATGCCGGCGCCACCCTGCAGCACCTCGCCATCGGCACCGGCATCGGTGGCGACACAGGCGGTGCCGCTGGCCATGGCCTCGAGCAGGGCCAAGGAGAGCCCCTCCACCAGGGAGGGCAGCAGAAAGACTTCCGCCAGCTGCAGCAGGGCGACCCGCCGGGCCAGGCTGGATTCGTAGCCCCACAAGATCACATCGTTTTCGGCCTGGGATTGGATCAGCCCCCGCAGGGGGCCATCCCCGACGATGAGGAGGACACACCCCTCGGGACGTACCAGCCGCCAGGCCCGCAGCAGGGCCTCGACGTTTTTTTCGGTGGAGAGGCGACCCATGTAGAGAAAGACCCGACGCCCCTTAAACTGATGTCTTAATTCCGCCAGGGTGGGTGAGTCGAAGTCGGGTGCGGGGGTCCATAGGTCCGTATCCACGCCATTTGGAATGATGGCGAGTCGGTCGCGCCGGACCCCGAGTCGTTCCAGCAGATCGGCCTGCAGCGCGGAGAACACGATGACCCGATCAAAGCGGGCCAGCGAGGGGGCATAGAGCTGATAAGTGAGCTGCTGGGTGCCGGCGGTGAGATTGCGCAGCGCCGCATCGAAGGCTGGATGGAAGGTGGCCACTAGGGGTAATCCCAGCTGCTGACAAAGATCAGGCAGCCGGAAATCCAGGGGGGAGAGGGTGAGGCTGGCATGGACCAGATCCGGCCGCAGCCGCTCCAGCGATTCCCTTAATTCCCGCTGGGCCCCCGGTGAAGGAATGGTGTAAACCTGGGACTTCACCAGGTAGGGAAGGGTGACAACTTCGGGGCTTTCGCTGTTAAGGGCCGTGGATAGCGATGGTGGGCTTTCGCTGTCGCCAATGTCGTGGCGTCCGAGTCCGGAGGGCGGGGTGTCGAAATGGATGAAACTGACGGAGTGACCCCTGCGCCGCAGGGCCTCCGTCGTGCTCAATCCGTAGGTGACGTTGCCGCAGAACGGGGATTTCTTGCCTAGCCAGGCAATGTGCGACACCGATGCGATGCGTTCAGCAAATCAAGCTAGCAGCCACGCCAGGGTTGTTCGCTGAGGGCGGCCAGGACCGCTAAGGCTGCCAGCCCCCAGAGCACTGGCAATAGGCCGTATCGGGAAACCACCGTACCGGCCAGGGCGAGGGGCAGGCTGAGGGCGATGTTGATGAGGTTGTTTTGTAGCCCGAACACCTTGCCCCTCTGGTCTTCGGGGGTGTCTTCCTGGATCGTGGTCTGGGCGGGGATTGCCAGTAAGGCTGAGCCCACGCCAAGAACGGCGCAGAGGACCAGGGTGATCACCAGGTGGCCCCGGAACTGACCCAGCAGGACCAGGGAGGCCGCAATGGTGCCCAGCCCCGTGCAGGCCAGGAGCCTGCGGCTGAACCGGTCGCCGAGTTGGGCCATCGCCAGGGCCCCCAGGGCCAGACCCAGGCCACTCATGGCCAGCAGGGTGCCAAATCGGGTGGGACCCAGCTGGCTGATGGCGGCAGCCAGGCTGATGGCCAGCACATAGAGGGCGGCCAGCAGGCTGTAGAGCAGCACCAGCTGCAGCATCGCCGACCGCACGCTGCTTCGTTCACGCAGAACCTGAAGTCCTTCGCCGATTTCCTGCCAGACGGTGGCGCTGCGGGGTTGGCGGGGCGGTTCACGCAGGTTGATGCCCATGAGCACTAGGGCTGCGAGTCCGTAGCAGAGGGGCAACAACACGAATTCGCCGTGGCGAAGGCCCACCGAGGCGAATAGACGATGCAGCAAGCGCAGCACCGGATCCCCCACCGCGAAGCCGACGATGGTGGCGGCCATGCTGGTGGTCTGGTAGAGGGAGTTGGCCGCAAACAGCTGGTGGCCTTCCACCAGCAGCGGAATGGCGGCCTGTTCGGCCGGGGCGAAAAACTGGGTGAGGACCGATTCCAGAAAGGTCATGCCGACGAGGGCCCAGTAGCCCCAGCTCAAGCCCAGCCACACCGGACCCGGCAGTAGGGCCAGGGGCGCCAGCAAGACCAGCACGGCCCTGGCGCCATTGGAGATCACCATGACCGAGCGCTTCGGCCAGCGGTCGGCCCAGACCCCTGCCACGGTGCCCAGCAGCATGGCGGGCACCGTGTTGGCCACGTAGATCCCCGTGGCCAACAGGGTGATGACCTGGGCCCGGGATTCGAGATTGATGCGAATGGCCGCGGCCGCCTCCGCCAGGGCGGAATCCGCCTGGGGGGTGTCCGTCACCCAGTACTGGGCGATCAGAAACACCATCAACACGATGTAGAACTTGTCCCCGAGCTGGGAGAAGATCTGGCCGATCCAGAGCCGACGAAAGCCCTCCTGGCTCAACACGCCAGCCAACCCCCGGGCTGTTTTATCCGGATCCGTGGTCATGGCTTTTCCGGCATGGGCTGGGGCATGGATTCGAAGCCGGTGCGTAGCAGTCTGAAGGCGCGGGGGCGCCGGCCGAGGTGTTCACTACACCAGGCCTCCACTAGATCGAGCAGATGGAGCCATACCGTTTCGGGTCCCATCAGGCCGCCATCGCGACGGCGCGGTGGCTGGGGACGGGGCAGCCGCTGCAGCAGGGCCAGCTCGGAGGCATTGAGCACCACCCGGGCCCCCGCCTGGGCACCGATGACCAGGCCCTCGCTGGGGATCAGGCTGCAGCGCCATTCCCAGTTGCCAACGGGGGGATCGAGGCGATCACCGCTGCGGGCACAGTGTTGCAGGGGCAGGGCAAACCCTCCTAAAGCCAGCAGGTGCACACTGCCTTGTAGCGCAATGGCCAGCGCTTCGCAGCGGTGGCTGCGCTCTTTCACCACGGCTTCGAGCCGCCCAAGCTGCAAAAGCAGGTCCGCGAGAACGCCAGGGGCCGCTGTCTCGGTCATCAGCGCCAGGCACAGCTCCACGAGGGCTTGGGCGGCCGCCAACGTTTCGAGCCGTTGGCCGAGATGGCCATAGTGCCGCAGGACCCGGAGCTGCCGCACCCGCTGCAGGCCCCGACCGCCCCCCACCTGAAGCTGAAGCAGGGCGAAGGGCACGGCAGCGGCCAGGCTGCTGCGGGGGCGCCGGGCCCCGGGCACCGCCAGCCGGGTCAGGCCTTCGGCCTCACTCAGCAGGGTCAACAGCCGATCGTTTTCGCCCAGGGGGCGGCTGATCAGGGCCAGGCCCTCCAAGGTGCGATCGGCCACGGTGGTTCTAAGCCAAAGGTCCTTCGGGTCCAGGGGTTTGGCGCTGGGGACCCCGCCGCAGGGCCTCCATCAGCGCCACGCCCCGGCTGGTGCCCAGGCGGGTGGCGCCAGCTTCGACCAGATCAAGAGCCAGTTCCAGGCTGTTGACGCCACCGGCGGCCTTGATGCCGGCGCGACCCCGGGCCAGTTGCCGCAGCCGCTGCACCTGGGCGACGCTGACGGGGGGGCCGAACCCACTGCTGCTTTTGAGGAAGCGAACCCCGGCATCAAGGCTGACTTCCACCAACAGTTCGAGAGCTTCGGCCTCCAGCCGGCCGCTCTCCACAATCACCTTGACCGGCAGCCCCAGGCTGGTGATCGCCGCCAGGTCGTCCAGCAGCAGGCGGCTGTCCCGATCGGCCAGGGCGCCGAAGTCCGGCACCACGTCCAGTTCGTCGGCGCCGGCATCGACGGCGGCCTCGGCTTCGACCCGCTTCACGGCGGCGGGAATGGCCCCAAAGGGAAAGCCCACCACCGAAATCAGCCGCACCGGCCCCCCCATCGGCAGTCGCTCCCGGGCCAGGGCCATCCAACGGGAGCCCAGGCAGACCCCCGCAAAGCCGAAATGGCGGGCCTCATCACAGCAGCGCAGGATGGCGTCTTGGCCCTGGTGGGGATCCAGCAGGGCGTGATCGATCAAGGGGGCCAGGTCTGGAAGGTCGCGGCTCACGCTCCTTTGGCCTGGATCACGCCGAAGCCGCCGTGGTTGCGGTGATAAACCACCTGGATGTCGCCATTGGCCTCATCGCGAAAGACATAAAAATCGTGGTCGATCAGGTCGAGCTGATGCAGGGCCTCGTCCAGGGACATGCGGGGCATGTCGAAATATTTGCGGCGGACCCCCCGCTGGGGCAGGGCCGCCTCCTTGCCCTCCACCAGGGTGGCCGTGCTGGGGATGTCCTGGTCGCTGGCGGGCACTTCGCCGAGATGGACGGCACCCCGCGGGATGCTGCCATGGTCCCGGGCCTGGATCCGATCCTTGTAGCGGGTGAGCTGGCGGGCCAGTTTGCTCGCCACCATGTCGATGCTGGCGTAAAGGTTTTCGCTGCGTTCCTGGGCGCGCACCACGACGCCATTGGCGTAGATGGTGACTTCGGCCGTTTGCTGGGGGACCCGGGGATTGCGGGCCACGGAGAGGTGCACATCCGCCTCCTTGACCAGCGATTCAAAATGATGGATCGCCCGGGTCAGTTTGGCTTCGGTGTACTCGCGGATGGCGGGCGTGATCTCGAGATTCCGGCCGTGGATCAGAAGCTTCATCGAATCGCAGGGCGCTTCGTGCTCTATCAGGCTAGGAAAAGGGGTGATGGCCAAGAAACGATCCGCAATCCTTTTTCAAGCCCCGGCTCCGGTGCCCTTTGCCCGGGCCTGGGATTGGCAGCGGCGGCTGCAACAGCGCCTGCTGGAGGCCCCCAACGGCCCCGAGGCCCTGATCGTGCTGGAGCACGAACCCTGTTACACCCTGGGCCGTGGGGCCAGCCTGGAGCACCTCGGGTTTGACGTCGAGGCGCCGCCGTTGCCCCTGTTTCGCATCGACCGCGGCGGCGAAGTGACCCACCATGGCCCGGGTCAGCTGGTGCTTTACCCCATCCTCGATCTGCGCCGCCATGGCGCCGATCTGCATGGCTACCTCCGGGCCCTGGAAGCGGTGGTGATCGACCTGCTCGGGGGCTACGGGTTGGCGGCCGAGCGCTGTGCGGGCCTCACGGGGGTCTGGCTGGAGGGCCGCAAGGTGGCGGCGATCGGCGTGGGGGCCAAGCGCTGGATCAGCCAGCACGGCCTGGCCCTCAATGTTTCCTGCTCCCTGCAGTCCTTTGGTGCGATCGTGCCCTGCGGTCTGGCGGATCGACCCGTGGGCAGGCTTTGCGATTGGCGGCCTGAACTCACCCCCCAGATGCTGCGCGCCCCCTTGATTGCGGCCTTTGGCCGTCACTTCGACCTGACGTTTCGTCCCCCGCAGCCGGCGGAATGGCTGCCGGGGTGGTAACCATTGGGCACGTCGCCCCCTACTGATGGCGTTGCCCGCCGAGATCCACTGGTCGAGTCCGGCCCAAGATGGGCTGGCCCTGGCCCGCCGCCATGACTGGAGCGCACTGCAGGGGCTCGACCAGCTCTGGCCCGAACTGGAGCGCCAGTACGGCCCTGCCGTGGCCCTGGTGGCCCCCCATGCCACCGAGCAGGAAAGCCTCAGTTTCAGCGCCCTGCGCCAACGCATCGACCAGGCCGCCGCCGGCTTTGCGGCCCTGGGGCTGGGCGCCGGTGAGGTGGTGGCGCTGTTCGCCGAAAACGGCCCCCGATGGTTGGTGGCGGACCAGGGGCTGATGCGCTGCGGCGGCGCCGATGCGGTGCGGGGCAGTGCTGCCCCTATCGAAGAACTGCGTTACATCCTGGCCGATTCGGGTGCGGTGGGGCTGGTGGTCGAATCGCCGGCCCTGCTAGCCCGGTTGGGGCTGGACGCCCAGGCCTGCCAGCGGCTGCGGTTCGTGGTGCTGCTGGAGGGGGAAGCCCCCGCCGGTGCGGGTGCGGGCGACCTGCCTTGCCTCAGCTGGGAGGCCTTTCTGGCCCAGGGTGCCGCCGC
>CAMCQR010000037.1 GCA_945877115.1 Synechococcus sp. UW140
CTGAGGCCACTGCCCTCCTTGCCGAACAGCAACCGCAGGCCATCGCGGGCCACCGGCAGCAGATCCACCTGGGTTCCGTCCCCCTCGACCACCTCCAGGAGGTTTTCGAGGCGCTCGATGCGCAGGCGGCCGCTGGCATCGAACAGCACTTCCAGCAACTTCTCGCGCATCTCGGCGGTGTCACCGGCCAGCAGGCGGCGGGCTACGTAGGGGTAGGCGACCCGAATGATGCGAAAGGAAGGATCTAGCCGCATCGCCAGACCCTCCTGGCTGACCACCGCCCGGATGATCAGGGCAAAGCGGGCCGGCACCCGGAAGGGATAGTCGTACATCAACTCGGAAAAGCGATCGGTGATCGCCTTGAAGTTGAAGGCGCCAACATTTTCCCCCAGGGCCCCACCCAGCACCTCCTTCAGGGCGGGCACAATCGGTTCGAGATCGGCCGTGGGGTTGAGAAACCCAAGCCGGCGGAAATCCAGGGCCAGGGCCTCAAAATCCCGGTTGATCAGATGGACCACCGCCCCCGTGAGGGTGAGCCTGTCCCGATCACTGATCGAATCCATCATGCCGAAGTCGACATAGGCCATGTGGCCTAAATCGCCCGTGCGGCCTGAGAGGGCAAACAGGTTGCCGGGATGGGGGTCAGCATGGAAATAGCCGAATTCCAACAACTGCCGCAGACCCGCCACCACCCCGGTGCGGATCAGGGCCGCTGGATCGAGGTGGTGGGCCTCCAGCTCCCGGCGACTCTGGAGTTTGACACCGTTGATCCACTGGGTGGTGAGCACCCGGCGCCGACTCAGGGAACGCTCCACCCGGGGAACGGTCACCTCGGGATGGTGGGCAAAGAGTTGGGCAAAATACTCGGCATTATCGGCTTCTTTGTAGTAATCAATTTCGGCAAACAAACTGCGACCAAATTCATCAATGATGTCCCCCAGCCCAAAGCCCAGATTGAGGGGCAGGAAGGGGGCCCCGATCACCCCCAGGGCCCGGATGATGGCCAGATCCCTTTTCAACAGAAACGGCAGATTGGGCCGTTGCACCTTCACGGCCACAAAACGGCCATCGGCCAACCGGGCCTTATAGACCTGGCCCAAACTGGCCGCCGCCATGGGGTAACCGGGGAATTCCTCAAACAGGCTCTCGGCCGGGGCCCCCAGTTCCTCCTCAATTACCTTGAGGGCAATGGCATGGTCGAAGGGGGGCAGGTCGTCCTGCAGGCGCGACAGTTCTTCGAGCCAGTCCCGCCGCACCAGATCGGGGCGGGTGGAAAGGGCCTGGCCCACCTTGATGAAACAGGGCCCCAGCCCGGTCAAGGTGGTGAGGATGCGCAGGGCCAGCCGCTTCTGCAGCCTGGGATCACGGCTACGGGACTGGCTGACCAACACCAGGGCCAGGGTGCCGAGCTGCCAGAGCACCACGATCAGCCGACTGACCAGGATCCAGGGGCGCAGCAGCAGCCAACGCAAATCCGCCTGGGGGTCGTAGGTGGGGGAGTCGTCTTCCGGTCGGTCTTGCGGCAAGACTTCGGAATCAGGCCCGGCGCCCGGGCCCACATCAAAGCGGCTGCGCAGAGGCGTCCCTGGGGCCGTGCTCGGCGAGGAGGACGCAGACGCGGTGGACGCGGACGCGGCGGCGAAGGTCAAGGGCCAGGGGCCAAGGGGGTGAGCAAACTCTAGAAAGATGCTCGGGGCACCATGGCTGGGGCAAGGGGACCGGGGATCGCCGAGCCGCTGTTGGCGGTGTTGCGGCAGAAGGCGCCCCTGCCTTTGCATCTGCCCAGCCACGGCCGGGGGGCCGCCCTGGCCCCAGAGCTGCGGCGACTGCTGCGTCAACGGCCAGGGTCATGGGACCTGCCCGAGCTGCCGGCCTTCGGCGGTCCCCTCGAAAGCGAAGGGGCAGTGGCCGAAGCCCAGCGGCGGGCGGCCACTGCCCTGGGGGCTGACGCCTGCTGGTTCGGGGTCAACGGCGCCTCCGGACTGCTACAGGCGGCCCTGCTGGGACTGTGTCCGCCGGGGTCGCGGGTGCTGTTGCCCCGCAACCTGCACCGCTCCCTGCTTCACGCCTGCGTGTTGGGGGACCTGGAGCCGGTGCTTTATGGGCTCCCCCTGGATCCAACCACCGGCCATTGGCTGCCGCCCCCACCCGAACACCTGCGCCGGGTCTTGATGGAAGCCCTCCGCCAGGGTCCCATCGCCGCCCTGGTGTTAGTCGATCCCACCTACCAGGGGCGCGGCGCTGATCTGGCCGCCCTGGTGGCCCTCGCCCATGGCTGCGCCGCCGGATCCGGGGGCCTGCCGGTGCTGGTAGACCAGGCCCATGGCGATGGCTCCGCCCTGGCTGCAGGGGCTGATCTGGTGGTGCTGTCGTTGCAGAAGGCGGCCAGCGGCCTGGCCCAGAGCGCCGTTCTGCTGGCCCAGGGTCTCCGGATCGATCGCCAGGCCCTGGAGCGTTCCCTGCTCTGGCTGCAGACCTCCAGCCCCAGCGCCCTGCTGCTGGCCTCCTGCGCCACCGCCCTCGACGAAGGGCTTTCGGCAGCGGGGCAACGCCGTCGCCGCCGCGCCGAACGGCGCGGTCTGGAGCTGCGGCAACGGCTGGAAGCGCTGGATTTGCCCGTCGTTCGTAATGACGATCCCCTGCGGCTGGTGCTGGCCACCGCCCCCATGGGGATCAACGGCCTGGAGGCCGACGCCTGGCTGCTAAAGCGCGGCGTGATTGCCGAACTACCTGAGCCGGGCAGCCTCACCTTTTGCCTCGGCCTGCGCCCCCCCCCAGGGCTGCCAAGGCGCCTGGGCCACCAATTGCTGGCCCTGCGGGGTGCCCTGGGGGGGCCACCCCTGCCCCCCTTTGCGCCGCCACCCTTGCCCCTGGTCGCCAGCCTCGACCTTCCCCTGGGGGTGGCCTGGCGGGCCAATGCCGTTGAGCGTCCCCTGCGGGAGGCCACGGGGGCCATTGCGGCCCGACCGCTGGTGCCTTACCCGCCTGGCATTCCCCTGCTGATTCCCGGCGAGCGACTGGATGGGGATCGGAGCCGCTGGTTGTTGGAGCAACGGCACCAGTGGCCCGGCCAGATCGCTGATACGTTGTGGGTGGTTGCCCCGGTTTAATCCCCCTGCACGACGAATATCACTGGGATTTCGTCACCCCGGGTCTCCCCGATGGTGCCTTTGAGGATGCTCCTGGCTTCAGCCCCACCCCCATGGAGCTGCGGGTGATGCTGTTGGCCCACCTCAGGCCCCGGGCCGACTCCCTCGTCTGGGATGTGGGGGGTGGCACGGGGGCCCTAGCCCTGGAAATCGCCCGGCTGCTCAGCAGCGGCGCCGTGCATACCCTCGAACGGGATCCCGAAGCGATTGATCTGCTCGAACGCAACCGCCTGCGCTTTGGCATCTCCAACCTCCACATCCATGCCGGCCAGGCCCCGGACGACCTCAACCAGTTACCTCCCCACCCGGATCGGGTTTTGCTCGAAGTGGGCCGCCCCCTGGGGGATGTGCTGTTGGCGGTCTGGCAGCAGCTGCGCCCCAGTGGTCGCCTGGTGATCAGCACCGCCAGCCTGGAGGGCTTGGTTGATGCCACCGATACATTGAGTCAGCTGGGAGCCCTTGATGTGCAGGTGGTGCAAGCCACCGTGCATCGCATGCAGCGACGCGGCAGCCAGGCCAAGTTGGCCGCCGCCGAGCCCCTCTTCCTGATTGCCGCCGAGCGTTAGTCCACCCCGAGCCCGTCTTGCCGCCGCTTCCCCAGCCAAGCAACCGTAACCGCACCTCCCTGGCGCGGCTGGCCAGTGGCTGGGCGGCCGGAGGCATCGGCGTCCTGGTGGTGGTGCTGGGGGGCTGGTTTTTCACCCTGGCCGTGGGGGTGATCGTGCACCTGGGACTGCTGGAATTTTTCCGCATGGCCCAGTTCAAGGGAATCCGGCCGGCGGCCCGCACCACCCTGGTGGCCGTGCAGCTGTTGTTGTTCACCACCGAGGCCGCGGCGGGCGGCTGGTTGGCCCACAGCTCAACCACCGCAACGGGGGCGAGCGTGGGGGATGTGGCGGCGGCGGTGCTGCCCGCTTCCGGCGCCGTGATCTGCGGTTGGCTGATGTTGCAGCCCCGCACGGGCACCATCGCCGACATCGCCGCCTCCATCTTTGGCCTCTTCTATCTGGGGTTTCTGCCCAGCCATTGGATCAAACTGCGGGACCTCAGCGATCCGGCGCTAGCCCCCCATCTGACCGGCACGATGCCGGGTCTGGCCCTGCCCTGGACCTCGGGGATGGCCATTACCCTGCTGGCCTGTTTTCTAATTGTGGCCACCGACATCGGCTCCTATGTGATCGGTCGTCGCTGGGGGCACAGGCCCCTATCCCCCATTTCTCCTGGCAAGACCGTGGAGGGGGCCCTGGGGGGTGTGGGCTGTGCCGCCCTGGTGGGCTCCTGCGGCGGCCTGCTGCTGGGCTGGAAGATGGGCTGGCTGTTGGGAGGGGTACTGGGGATTGTGGTGGCCCTGTTCGCCTTGGTGGGAGACCTCACTGAATCGATGATGAAACGGGATGCGGGCCTCAAGGATTCCGGTGACGCTATCCCCGGCCATGGCGGCATCCTGGACCGCATCGACAGCTATCTATTTGTGCCGGCTGTGGTCTATTCCCTCGTTACCCTCGCCCTTCCCTTGTTGCAGAAGACATGAAGGCTGAGCCCGGCGCCAGGGAACTGGACTGAACCTTGGCGATCAGGGTCGCACCAGCGCTTCTCCTTCCAGCAACAACGTTCCGGCCTCCAATTCGGCCCTCTCAATGTGAATCGCCGGATCCATCGGCACCCGGTAGATCGGCCCCTCCGCCTGGGTCTGAAGCACGACGGTGCCGTCAGAGGCCGCCAGGGTGGCTGCCACCTCAATGGGCCGGTCACTGCCGGCGCTGGGGGCGCTCAACACCAGGCGCCTATCCAGGATGCGAACCCGCACCAGTGGGGACACCCCCAGCAGTTCCTCCGCCAGATTGTCGCCCAGTTGGCGCCATTGAGCTGAACCTAAGGAGCGGTTCAGATCATCACTGCTGAGAGAAATCTGACCCCGTACCCGAAAGGGTTCCTGCAACAGGCTGGCCTGGCCCCGCAGGGCCGAACCGACCTGCAGAAGAATGGACTCGCCCGTCAGTTCCACTGACTCAAAGCGTAGATCCTGAAACACCACCCTCCGGGCCCGCAGCCGGGCCCCCTCCAGTTTGCCCTGCAACAACCGGGCGGCGGATCCCTCCAGCTGGATCTCCAAGCTGTCGATTTCCTGACATTGCTGCCGCAGCCACAATTCCAGGGCCCGCGCCAGCAGGGCCAACAAGGGGCCACCACCAGAACGGTTGCCATCAACGCTGGCGCCAGCCCCTGGGGGCGGCAGGGAGGAATCCGGACTCATCCGTTGGCGAGGAGCTGGCGGTAGAGGCATTCTCTAATCCAGCCGCGCTCGCCGGCCCGCCAGAAAGGCTTCTACCGCCGTAACCAAGGCCAACAGCACCAGGCCCGCCAGACCGATCCAGCGGTCGGACTCCTGGGTGGCACCCCGGTTCTGGGCCAGCCAGGCCCCCAGGGCAAACCAGGAGGTGCTGACCAAACTGGTGATCCAATAGGCCCGCCAGCGTCGTTGATAGAGATAGCCCGCCCCCAGGCCCGGCAGCACGTTTAACAGGGCCGCCAGCCAGGGGGCTGACCAGGCGAGGGCGAAACGCCGATCTGCAGGGGTGGGATGGTTCCAGTCAGCTGGAACTTGGGGGTCCGGCGCAAGGGGGGAGGGGTCAGCCACGGCAGGGATGCCAAGCAAGGGTTGGTTCACTTTGGCTCTGCCGCGACCACATGGGCGTCCATCAAGGCCCGATGCAGCCGTTCCAGCCTCCTGGCATTCACCCCCAGATCGGATTCGCCCAGCCTGGAAGCCGACCGCACTTCCAGCTCGTGGCTGGCAGGGAGGGTGTGAATTTCCAGGTCATCGACAAAGCCAAACAACCGGCTGCTGGCCGTGGCGTGGAGATATCCCGCCCGGGTATCGACCACCTCAACCCCCTCCAGACCCAGGATCACAGGCACCAGTCGCTCGATGCTGATGTCCTCTTGGGCCAGGGGCCAGCGGGCCCTGGCGCAGTGGGCCGGGGATTCACAGGGCGCCAGGTGGTTCTGCTGCAGTCCCAAGTTGGCAGGAACCGGGCCGACCAGATGCAGCAGGGAGGCCTGGGCCGGCGCGCCAACCACCGTCAGGCACAAGAGCAGCAAACCGGCCAAGAGCAAAGACCTAAACCACGGCAGCGGGCCTTGGATCCAATCGCCAGAAGGGGGCAAGACAAGGGAAGCAAGAATGCTGCCATCTTCGGTGATCCGAACCCACCGCTGCGATTAGGACCCCTGGTCGGCCAGGCTCCCGTTTCGCCAGGCGGCGGCCACCGTGGCGGGCTGGTCGAGGTGGGGCAGATGGCCACAGGCCGCCAACTCCTCAACGCGGTTGCCTAACAATGCCAATGCTGCCCGTTTCTGGGGTGGACGCAGGATCCGGTCGTCCTTGCCCCACAGCACGGCCAGGGGCTGGGCCGGCAGGGGGGCGCCACAGCCAGCGAAGCCCCCTGATCGGGCAAAGCGTCTTAGGGCATCGGCCCAACCTGGGGTTGGCAGGTGCACAGAAGCGATCTCTAGCTCGGCGGGGCCGACGGCGGCCTCGGGATCAGCGAAGGCGCTGCGGCACAACCCCCGGCGCACCCCCGGCCGTGCCAGGAATCGCACCCCCAGGGCATCCAACAGGGGCGGCACCGGCATGGGGCGCCCCGTCAGCCCTGCCGGGGCCAGTAGCAGGAGGCGGCCAATGGTTTCGGGGTGGCGCCGGGCCAACGCGACCGCCACCGCGCCCCCCATGGAGGCCCCAATCACTCCCACCCCCGGGCCGAGACGTGGCAGCAGGCCGTCCAGGTGGCGTAACACCGCCTCCGGGTCATAGTCATCACTGACGGGGCGGGGAGAAAAGCCAAACCCATGCAGGTCCGGTATCACCAGACGGTGATCGCTGGCTAACAGGGGCGCGAGGCGTCGGAATTCCAAAAACGAACTATCAAAGCCGTGCAGCAACAGCACCGTGGGTCCTTGGCCCAACACCGCCACCGGCGTCTGCAGGCCGGGCGTGCCGGAGGCCCGGTCAGGGCCTGGCCACCATTCCACGGAGCTGGCCAGGGCCCGGGCCTGGGGATCGATCAGGGAGCGGGCAGCCGCTTGCACCAGCGCTTGGGAGGCCGCCACCAAGGGATCGGTGGCGGCTGGATCGGATCCTGGGGCCGGCAGCACGGTCTGGTCGATCAGGCGCAAAGGACCTCGGCGGTTGTGCTCACCAGAGCGGCCATCAGTTCGGTGGGCTGGACCGGGAATGGCAACAGATGCAAATCGGATCCTGCTTGACAGGCGTGGTCGCAGACCTGAAGCAAGTCCTGGAGACTGGCCTGGGTTAAGCCCAGTTCCGCCAGGTCCACAGGCAGATGCAAGGCTCGGAAGAATTTCAATAACTGCCGGCGGGCCTGGCCTGCCAGGGGGTGACCCGCCAGCATTTCTTCGAGGCGAAGTTGGGCCAGGACCCCAAAACCGACTTTCTCACCATGGAGGTGGCCAGCGCTGGAGGGGAGCTGGGTCAAGCCGTTATGGATGGCATGGGCCGCCACGGTGCGGCAGCGGGCCCCACCCAGACCTCCCACCAAGCCGGCGGTGAGGGCACAGCCCTCGGCGACTCGCACCCAGGCCGCTCCGTGGGGGTCGGCCATGGCGGCTTCCCCATCAAGCAGCAACTGGTCCCGAAGCATTCGCGCCACCTGGAGGGCCTGCTGCACCAATCCATCCCCACTGGAACCACTGCTGACGGAGGCCTCATACCACTTGGCCATGGCATCGGCCATGCCACTAGCCAGGGTCCGGGGCGGCGCAGCACGCACCAGGTCGTGGTCAAAAACAAGCAGTTCGGGACAACGGGGCAGAACCACGTCCTTCTGAAAAGCTCCCTGGGGTGAATAGAGGTTGGCCAGGGCCGTCCATCCGGCACAGGTGGCTGCACTGGTAGGCACCGTCACACAGGGAAGATCCAGGCGATGGGCCAACCACTTGCCGGCGTCCATCACCTTGCCCCCGCCAATCGCCACGACGGCGTCACAGGGCTCAACTGTGGGCTGGTTGGCGACGAGGCGATCGAGGTCTTCGACGCAACAGTCAAAAACGAGCTCCGCCTGGGTGGCCCTGACACCATGGTCGGCCAGATCGGCGATGCAGCGCTGGCGCAGGGGGGCCGTGGCGGCACTGCGGCCTAGCACTAGGGGCCTGCGGCCGAGTTTGCGAATCCCATCAAGGGAATCGAACCAGGCTCCTGGACCCCGAACCACCATGGGGGGGGCCAGAAGCAGACGAGTCACGGCATCCAGGGGCTCTGGCCCAGTTGGAGAACAACTCACCGCTGGAATCAGGTGCCGGCACCGGCGAGTTCCGGTATGGCCGCCGGGGCGAGTTGGCCCTCCTTGAGGATCACCACCTGCTTGAGGTCGTTGATGTCGACGACGGCTGAATCGCCCTCGCCGATGCGACCGGAGAGGAACTCCTCGGCCAGGGAATCTTCCAACAGGCGCATCACGGCACGACGCAGGGGTCTGGCGCCGTAGCTCGGGTTGTACCCCTCTTCAACGAGCCGTTCCTTAAAGGAATTGGTCACGGAAAGGTGGATTCCTTTTTCAGCCATGCGACCAAAGACCTCACGCAACATGATTTCGGCGATCAGCTTGACTTCATCGCGGGTCAGTTGGCGGAACACAATGATTTCGTCGAGGCGATTGAGGAACTCAGGGCGGAAATACTGCTTGAGTTCTTCATTGACCAAGGAACGAATTCGATTGTATTGGGTTTCTTCTTGGGCGCCACCAGAGAATTCGAAGCCCAAGCCACCGCCACCCTTCTCGATGACTTTCGAACCGATGTTCGAAGTCATGATGATAAGGGTATTTTTAAAATCAACAGTGCGGCCCTTGGAATCGGTCAGGCGACCATCTTCAAGTAACTGCAACAGCAGATTAAAAACGTCGGGGTGGGCTTTTTCAATTTCATCGAAGAGAACTACGGTGTAAGGCCGACGGCGCACCGCTTCGGTGAGTTGCCCGCCTTCATTGAAGCCGACATAACCCGGAGGGGAGCCAATCAACTTACTGACGGTATGGCGCTCCATGAATTCGCTCATATCAAGACGAATCATGGAGTCTTCGCTGCCGAAGAAATAAGCCGCTAAGGCCTTGGTCAACTCAGTTTTACCCACGCCGGTGGGGCCGGAGAAGATAAAGCTGGCAATGGGACGATTTGGATTCTTCAAACCAACCCTTGCCCGACGAATCGCCCGGGATACAGCCTTGACGGCTTCGTCCTGGCCAATCAGCCGTTGGTGCAATGTTTCCTCCATATTGAGCAACTTCACCGATTCACTTTCGGTGAGTTTCTGGACAGGTACCCCAGTCCAGGAAGCAACGATATGGGCAATGTCCTCCTCAGTCACCACAGGAGTGCGCTCTTCTAGAGGCACTACGGCTTGGACTTCGCTGACAACTACTTCATTGTTGAAATCGGCCGCAGGAGTTTCAGAAGCGGACGGTTCATCGTCACGTCTGGCCTGAAGAATGCTACGGATCTGGTCGCGAAGTTCGACCTCTTTATCGCGCAATTCTCCAGCTTTCGTATAGTTCTGATCGCGAACCGCCTCTTCCTTCTGCTTTTGGACATCACGTAACTGACGATCCACTTCCTTGGCGGCAGGGGGAAGCTTGGAATTCATCAACCGCACCCGGCTACCGGCTTCATCGATGAGATCAATGGCCTTATCAGGAAGGAAGCGATCACTGATATAGCGATCTCCCAAGGTGGCAGCGGCGATCAGGGCTTCATCGGAGATTTTGAGGCGATGGTGTTGTTCATAACGCTCCCTCAGACCACGCAGAATCTCAATCGTATCGATAACGGAGGGTTCCCCCACCATTACAGGTTGGAAGCGGCGCTCCAAGGCCGCATCGCGTTCAATGTGCTTGCGGTATTCGTCGAGAGTGGTGGCGCCGATGCACTGAAGCTCGCCGCGGGCTAGGGCGGGCTTAAGAATATTGGCCGCATCGATAGCCCCTTCGGCGGCGCCGGCACCAATGAGAGTATGGACCTCATCGATAACAAGAATGACATTGCCGGCACTACGAATTTCCTCCATGATCTTCTTGAGGCGCTCCTCGAATTCACCTCGGTATTTAGTGCCCGCCACTAACAAACCAATATCCAGGGTCAGGACTCGCTTGTCCTCGAGGATGTCCGGCACCTCCCCTTGGGTGATGCGCTGGGCCAGCCCTTCGGCAATGGCCGTCTTGCCGACTCCAGGTTCACCAATCAGGACAGGGTTGTTCTTGGTGCGACGACCAAGAATCTGGATCACCCGCTCAATTTCGTTTTGGCGCCCCACCACTGGATCGAGTTTGGATTCGGCCGCCATCTGGGTCAGGTTGCTGCCGAACTCATCCAGAGTTGGCGTTTTGGTCGATCCCTTGCCGCCCCCGCCAGAAGCCACTTCGGCGGTTTCACCGAGCATGCGAATTACCTGGGTACGCACCTTGGCGAGATCGACACCGAGGTTCTCCAGAACCCGGGCGGCCACCCCTTCGCCTTCCCGGATCAGGCCAAGCAGCAGGTGCTCGGTGCCGATGTAGTTGTGGCCCAGCTGGCGCGCCTCCTCCAGGGAGAGCTCAAGAACGCGTTTCGCCCTTGGGGTGAAAGGAATCTCAACCGCAACGAAACCAGACCCGCGCCCGATGATCTTTTCCACCTCGACGCGGGCGTCCTTGAGATTGACGCCCATGGATTTGAGCACCTTGGCCGCCACGCCGGTGCCCTCGCCGATCAGCCCGAGCAGGATTTGCTCAGTCCCCACAAAGTTGTGACCCAGCCGTCGGGCTTCTTCTTGGGCCAGCATGATCACCTTGATGGCCTTCTCGGTAAACCGCTCGAACATGGGCGGGAGCCTTGACAAGTGAACCCAACCTATCAGGATCAAAGGGGTGATTGGGGTTAATCAGCTCAATACGGGAAAATCCCTGGTGGCGCAATGGATCTGGGAAACTACGCCATCAATGGAGATGCGGTTTTCACGCCCTTATGACATAAACATCTACGGGTTTCCCCACCCTGTTGTCGTTGCCAGATTCAGCCATTGGATCAGGGCATCTTCTCCATTTCGGTAGTAAGCGCTACGGACTCCCGCTTCCTGAAAACCAAAGTAGCCGTAAAGGGCTAACGCCCCGACATTGGACCGTTCCACTTCCAGCGTGGCTCGAAGCGCCCCCAACCCGTGTCCCCTCCTGAGCAGCAGATCCAGAACTTGGCGACCGAGGCCCTGGCGCCGGCGTTCGGGCGCCACCGCTACCGCTGTGATGTGCAATTCATCGAGCACCAACCAGCCGCAGGCCAATGCCAACAACTGCCCCTGCAGGCGCAGGCCCACAACGGGTCGCGCCGGTTCCTCCAGCTCGGTCTGCCACTGCTGCTCTGTCCAGAGACCGCCAAGGCTGAGGCGGTCCAGGAGCAGACACGCCTGCAGATCGCCACAGCCCAAATCGCAGGATTCAATCAGCAAACCACCGATGCCGGTCCCGTCATCATCGGGCGCCGTCCCGGGGACCTGCCTACCATCAAGGTCAATTCTTCCTAGCCCGGACGCGTCATGGTTCCGCCTGTCCCCTCAGCCGCTGCCCCGACGCTCCAGGTCCCCGGTGCGACAGGGGCCGATGGGGATGGTGGCCCAACCCCCCCGGATCGTCCCTTCGAAGCCGAAGTCGATCCGAGCAGCCCCAATCGCAACCTGGCCCCCATTAGTGCCTCCCTCGATTCCCGGGATCGACTAATGGTCGGAGATTGCCTGCTGAGCGACCTGGCCCGCGACTACGGCACCCCTCTGTATGTCCTGGATGAAGCCACCCTGCGGGCGACCTGTCGGGCTTACCGCCAAGCCCTAGAGGACTCCTATCCCGGTCCCTCCCTGGCTCTCTATGCCTCAAAAGCCAATAGCTCCCTGGCGATCACGGCCCTGGTGGCCTCCGAGGGATTGGGGTTGGATGCCGTGTCTGCAGGCGAACTGCTGACCGCCCTGGAAGGGGGTATGCCGCCCGATCGCATCGTGCTGCATGGCAACAACAAGTCCCTGCAGGAGCTTGAACTGGCGGTGTGCCACGGGGTCACGGTGGTGGTCGACAACTGGCTGGACCTGGAACTGCTCAGCGGTATCGCCCCGGCCCACCCTGGCCCGGTGCGCCTGATGCTGCGTTTCACCCCCGGGATCGAGTGTCATACCCACGAGTACATCCGCACCGGCCATCTCGACAGCAAATTCGGCTTCGATCCCGACCAACTGGAATCCGTATTGCGCCACCTGGCGGGCTGTTCCTGGGCTTGGCTGGATGGACTCCATGCCCACATCGGCTCCCAGATCTTTGAACTCCAGCCCCACCGAGACCTGGCCGGCGTCATGGCCGACGCCCTGGTCTTGGCCCGCTCCCTCGGCCATCGCTGCTCCGATCTCAATGTGGGCGGAGGTCTGGGCATCCGTTATGTCAGCTCCGATGACCCCCCGTCGATCCAGCAATGGGTGGCGGATGTCGCCACGGCGGTGGCGAGCGCCTGCACCGAGCGGGGCCTGACCTTGCCGCGGCTGCTTTGCGAACCCGGCCGCTCCCTGGTCGCCACTGCCGGAGTCACCCTCTACAGCGTCGGCAGCCGTAAAACGATTCCAGGCTTGCGCACTTATGTGGCCATCGATGGCGGCATGAGTGACAACCCACGCCCCATCACCTACAAATCGCTCTACACGGCGGTATTGGCCGACCGACCAACCGCACCGGCCACCGAACCCATCACCCTGGCGGGCAAACATTGCGAATCGGGAGATGTCCTGCTTACTGGCCTGGCCCTGCCCGCAACCACAACCGGTGATGTGGTCGCGGTATTTGCCACAGGAGCCTATAATGCTTCGATGGGGTCGAATTACAACCGTATTCCTCGCCCAGCCACGGTGCTGGTGCAGAACGGCGTGGCGGATGTGGTGCAGAAGCGTGAAGAGCCGGCCGATTTACTGCGCTACGACGTCCTTCCCGATCGCCTCAGCGCGCTAATCTGAGCTCATAAAAGGGCTAGTTGACAGCCCTAGGTGTTTGACGTGATCTGGCAGCAGCACAATGATCTGCTCCTTTTCCTCCTAGACCTTCTGTTCGCCTCATTATTTGTCGTCCTTTTACTGGGCCGCATCGGCGAATCACGGACCCTCTGGTTGTTGCGCGGCTATCTGTTCCTGGTCTCGCTGGCCTGGCTGATCCAAAGGTTCGTCCCACTGCCCCTCACCAGCAAATTACTGGATGCCCTAGTCCTGGCCTGCAGCCTGGCCCTGGCCATTCTCTGGCAAGGCGAATTACGACGGCTGATGGAATTGCTGGGCACGGGGCGTTTGGGCGTGCTGTGGGCGGACCGCAGCCAAGACCAATTGGTTTCCGGCTCCGTTCATGTGATCACTGAGGCGGCCGGACGCTTGTCCCAGTCCCGCAGGGGGGCCCTGGTGGTTCTTGACCTGGGCAGCGATCTGCGCCCCGAGGATTTTCTTAATCCTGGCATTCCCCTCGACGCCAAGCTCTCGGTCGATCTGCTACTCAATTTGTTTGCCGCCGATACCCCCTTACACGATGGGGCGGTTCTGGTCCAGAAAAATCGCATCATCGCCGCCGGGGTCATCCTGCCCCTGTCGCGCCAGGGAATTCACCGTTACGGCACCCGCCACCTGGCGGCCCTTGGCCTCACCGAGCGCCATGAGCACTGTCTTTGTGTGGTGGTTTCCGAGGAAACCGGCACCCTTTCCCTGGCCCGCCTAGGCCGCCTGGAGCGGCCAATCACCAGCAGTCGCCTGCAGGATCTGCTCACCGAAGCAGTGGCCTCCGTTCCTAGTGGGCGTAGCGTGGGCCAGGACACGCCTGATAACCGCGGATGAGTCGCGCCCTGGCGACAGCCTTTTCCCCCCAGAGACGGCCCTTGCCCGCCGGCTTGGATCCCGAGAGGCTGCCCGCCCACGTCGCCTTGATCATGGATGGCAATGGTCGCTGGGCCCGTCAGCGCGGACTGCCCCGGGTCATGGGCCACCGGGCCGGGGTGGAAGCCCTCAAACGCACCCTGCGGCTTTGCAGCGATTGGGGTATCGGCGCCCTCACCGCCTATGCCTTCTCCACCGAGAACTGGACTCGCCCAGGCGAGGAAGTCACCTTCTTGATGACCCTTTTTGAAAGGGTGCTGGCGCGGGAACTGGAAGCGCTCGAACGGGAACAGGTGAGGATTCGTTTTCTCGGCGATCTGGACCAACTGCCCTCCAGCCTGCGCCAACAGATTGGGGAGGCCACCCAACGCACCGCCAGCAACACCGGCATTCAGTTCAACGTCTGTACCAACTACGGCGGCCGGCGGGAGCTGGTGCGGGCGGCCCGTCGACTAGCCGAACAAGTGGTCGCAGGCCAGCTAAAGGCTGAGGCCATTGATGAGGAAGCATTTGCCGCCGAATTGCTCACCGCCGGCCAGGTGGACCCCGATCTGCTGATCCGCACTAGTGGCGAACAACGAATCAGCAATTTCTTGCTGTGGCAACTGGCCTACGCCGAGCTCTACATCACCGAGGTGCTGTGGCCCGATTTTGATGAAGAGGCCCTGCTCAAGGCCCTGCTTGAGTACCAGGGTCGTCACCGCCGCTTTGGGGGCGTCCAGGTAAATCGATGATTTTGCGCCACGATTGGACCACGCCTGAGATCCAGGCCCTGCTTGACCTGCCATTGGTCGACCTGATCTGGCGGGCCCAATCCGTGCATCGCCTGGCCAATCCTGGGTATGAGGTGCAGCTGGCTTCCCTGCTGAGCGTCAAAACGGGGGGTTGCGAAGAAGATTGTGCTTACTGTCCCCAGTCGTTGCACCACAGCAGTGATGTGACCGACCGATCCGACTTCGACGTGGCGGGGGTTCTGCGCCGAGCCCAGCTGGCCCGCCAGGCCGGTGCCCAGCGCTTCTGCATGGGCTGGGCCTGGCGCGAAATCCGGGAGGGGGCGCCCTTTGAGGCCATGCTCGAGATGGTGAGGGGCGTAAGGGCCCTGGGACTCGAAGCATGTGTAACGGCAGGCATGGTCACCGAATCCCAGGCGGCCCGCCTGGCCGATGCGGGATTGAGCGCCTACAACCACAACCTGGACACCAGTCCCGAGCATTACGGAGCGATTATCACCACCCGCTCCTATCAGGAGCGCCTAGAAACCCTGGTCCGGGTGCGCCAGGCCGGTATTGCGCTCTGTTGTGGCGGCATCATCGGCCTGGGGGAATCCGGCCATGATCGGGCTTCCCTGCTGCAAGTACTCTCCAACCTGGATCCCCATCCCGAGAGCGTGCCGATCAATGCCCTGGTGGCGGTCCCCGGAACGCCTCTGGAAGACTGCTCGCCGGTAGATCCCCTGGATCTGGTGAGGATGGTGGCCACAGCCCGGATCCTGATGCCCAACAGTCGGGTCCGACTCAGCGCCGGTCGGGAGCAGCTGACGCGGGAAGCCCAGATCCTCTGCCTGTTGGTGGGGGCCGACTCGATTTTTTACGGCGACACCCTGCTCACCACCGCCAACCCCAGCCAAAGCAACGACCGGGCCCTGCTGGCAGCCGCAGGCGTCCGGGTGATGGAACAACAGCCCATGCCTGCCATCCCCGTGACCCCTTAAGGACAAAGCCCATGTCCCAACAGGTCGTCAGCTTCTATCGTTTTGCCTCCCTGGACCCCGCGGCCCTGCCCAAGCTGCGCGATCGCTTCAGCCACCTCGGCCTTGCCCTGGACCTCAAAGGCACCGTGCTGCTGGCGAGTGAGGGAGTGAACGGTAGTCTCTGGGGAACAGAATCGGCTCTGCTATCCATGCTCGCCGAATTGGAGCAGGTGCCTGGCCTGGCGCCCTTGCAAGCGCAGGCCTGTGCAGCGAAGGCCCCGGCCTTCCGCCATTTCAAGGTGCGTCTCAAAAACGAGATCGTCAGCCTTGGCCGCCCCGATGTCTTGCCCCAGCAAGGGGTCGGTGAATATGTGCCGCCGGCGCAATGGAACGAGCTGGTGGACGATCCCGACACCTTGCTGATCGATACCCGTAACGCCTATGAGGTGCGGGTGGGCCATTTCCCAGGGGCGATCCATCCAGAAAGCACCAGTTTCAGAGAATTTCCGGCCTGGACCAGCAAGGAGTTGGAGCCCTATCTCCAGAACCATCCCAAACGACGCTTGGCTCTGTTCTGCACCGGGGGAATCCGCTGTGAAAAAGCGACGGCGTTTCTGCTGCAGGAAGGTTTTGAGCAGGTGTATCACCTGCAGGGTGGCATCCTCAACTATCTGCGCCAGATTCCCGCCACCGAGAGTCGCTGGAGTGGTGAATGTTTTGTTTTTGATCAGCGCGTCAGCCTGAACCATCAGCTCCAGAGTGGCAGCCATGCCCTTTGCCATGGCTGCCGCATGCCCCTCTCCCAACAAGATATCGAATTTCCCAGTTATGTCGAAGGGGTGAGTTGTCGCTACTGCCTGACGCTCCACTCCGAGAGCGATCGCCAGCGTTTTGCCGAACGTCAGCGCCAGCTGCTGCTCGCCCGTGGTCGGGATTCCCCCAGCGATGGTTGAAATTCCACCCCAGCAAGCGGCCTGGACAGAGAAAAGTGAGGCGGGCAGGAATCCAGCCGTTCTTTATAGTTTTCGCCGCTGCCCCTTTGCCATCCGCGCCCGCCTAGCTCTGGCGGCAGCGGCAGTCCAGGTGGAATTGCGCGAAGTTTCCCTGGCCGCCAAACCACCGGAACTGCTGGTCGCTTCCGCCAAGGGCACGGTCCCCGTGCTTGTCCTTCCCGACGGCAGGGTGATCGATGAAAGTCAGGAGATTGTGCGCTGGAGCCTGGAGCAACTCGGCCAAGCCTGGCCTGACGATGGCTTGGCTGCCCAACTAGTCGCCAGCTGTGATGGTGAATTCAAAGCACTTCTCGATCACTGCCGCTATCCGGAACGTCACCCCAATGGGGATGCCAGCGCAGCCCGCCAGCGGGCCCTGACCTTGCTGCGGCAATGGAATCGGGGGCTGCACGAGGATTCACAAACCCGCCAACGTCCCGAACTGGAGTGGTTGATCCTGCCGTTTTTGAGGCAGTTTCGCGGCCTTGATGTCGAGCGCTTCGCGATCGAACCAGGGCTGGATACCCTCAGGGACTGGCTGGAGCCCTGGCTGGAAAGTCCCGACTTGAAGGCTGTCATGGCAAGCCCCTGGGGCGAACGCCGGGTCTGGCATTCCCCAAGTTGGCTGTATCACCTCACCTTGGCAGAGGACTGGCGCCAGGCAAAACGGCAGGGGTTCTACCCCTGGTCCACCCGGGGCATGACGCTCGAGCAGGTCGGCTTCGTCCACGCCAGCTGGCGTCACCAGGTGGCCGCGACCTATGGCCGTTTTTACGCCGATGCCTCCGATGTGGTGCTGTTGGCCCTGGACCCCCAGGCAATCGCCAACGCCGGAGTGCCCATCCTCCAGGAGCCCGCCCCCGATACGGGGGAATTGTTTCCCCACCTCTACGGCCCGCTGCCGATGGGGGCGGTCGTTCTGGCGGATCCCTACCCAGGCGATGCCAGCGAGGCCCCCTGAATCTTGGCCCTCACCCTTGAGCGCATCGAAGCCATCGCCGCTGCCCAGGGAAGGCTGCTGCGCATCCAAGCCCCTCGACGCCTGGGCCTGTGGAGCTTGCGGGTGGCGGTGGCCCGGGCCCGTCCTGGCCAGGCTCCCCTGCTGCTGGGGGACCTCAAAGGGTGGGCGTTCCCCAGGGAATCGGGACTGCATCTCGACACGATGCGGGTCCAGGGCCAAGAGACTGGGGGGGTGGGTGAACTGCTCTGGGCAGCCACCTTCGCCTGGGCGCTGGAGTGCACTCCCTGTCGCCGTGCCTGGTTGCTGGCTATCCGAGATCGGGAGCGGCAGCACGCACGCCTGGTGCGCTATTTCCAGCAGCGGGGCTTTGGGCCCCATCGGCAGTTGGGAGCAGCGGTCCCCGACCTGGCCCGGCGACTGCTGTGGGGGGGCTCCGGTTTGCTGATGGTCGGCGACTGCCAGGAGGGTCTGGATCGTTGCGAGCGCCGACTGCAGCGAGGGGCAGACCGTCCTTAGGGGTCAGGGACAGCGGTCCAGAGACGGCCGTAAGTAGTCGGCTGTCGGTACAACCAGTTGAGGGTGGCCAGGTCCCTGCGGCTTAGGTGCAGCAGGGGCCTGGCCCCGGGCGTGGCCGCCATCACATCGCCTTGATCCGGACTATGGCCCCAAAGACCGAAGGCATGGCCCAATTCATGCAGAGCCGTGGCCTGAATCCCCTCCTGGCGCTGGGTCGAATCCACCATCACCACCAACGAGGGTTCCAGTCGCCACCGACCCGCGCGGTTGACGTAGCGGCTTGTCAAGGTGGTCCTTCCATGGCTGGCCCGCTGCCGACCCTCTCGGTGCACCAGGGGAGGACGCCGATGCACTACCAGTACCTGGGCCTGCTCCGGATCCGGGACCCGCTCAATCGGCAGGACTTCCTGCCAACGGGTAAGCGCCGCCTCGATGGCGGGCTGCCAGCGCCGCTCCCTGGATCCAGGCTCAATCCAGACGCACCAATGGGATAGGCGGGGGGATCCCGCCAGCGTGGTCTGGATCTGGCCGCGGTAATCGACTCTCTCCCCCGGCGATTGGAGGGAAGGCTGCAGCAGACGGGCCAGCTCTGGTCGATCCTGCACGGCGGTGGATCGGGGGCACGCCGGCGGCAAGTCCGAAGCCCGAAGGGAGGGCAGATTCGCCCATGCCGTAACGGCTAACCCCAAGGCCCAACGGCTGATCCAGGGGGGAAACTTTGCTACGGCAGCCATGGTGGACGGATCAGCCCATCAAAGGGGCCGACCAACGCCCCTGGCCATCAGCGCCGCCAGCAGCGGAATCAGTGCGAAGCCCAGAATCTCGATATTCAGGATCCATTTCAGACGGGTAGCCAGGGTTTCACTCACCTGGGGGAGTTCTCCTTTACGCAGGGGGATCGCCCAAAGGATGTAGGTGACGGTGGGGTAGAGGGATAGGGCTCCGACCGCCAGGTAGGTCCCAACCTTCCACCAGAACAGGGGATTCTCCGTATAAAAAGCACTGCCCTGTCCAAAGTAAAGGACTCGCAAGATCCCGGTGACCAATACACCCAATGCCGCCAGGCCATAAACAACATCGGTCACCACCATCCAGATGGCATCACGGCGGTCCGGTTGCGGACGGATCAGACGTCGCTCCAGGACCAGCGCCGCAAAGCAAACCATAAAGCTCAGGTAATGGCCATAGGCCATCAGAGCCCTGGGAACCACGGGGGAGTCAAGGAAGGGCAGGGATGGCATCGGCTGGGGGACAGAGCTGGCTGCGACGGTAGCCGGCCCGCCGGGCCGGTGGCCGCTTCCCCCAGGCCAGGGGCAGGGGCCGTGGGGCGGAATGCAAGGCAAGAAGTTAATTCATCTGGCAGCGATAAACCAATCAATATTTGGTTCCCTCGTTAAAACGCCCTGGGGATGAAGATTATCCATATTCTTGGGGCCCATGCCAGCACAAATTCAGAAAAAATACAGATGCTAAAAGCAAAGACAATGAACGAAGAACCCTGAAACTAGAAGGGATTCTGCTGCTTCTGGCCTTCAAGATTTTCTCTCGTATCTTTGTATGAGACTCAAGTTTTCTCATGGCCAGTTCCCTGAGTGCTTTTCTCGGCGAAATCGGCCGTCATCAGCTTCTCACCCCCGAGCAGGAGCTCACATTGGGCCATAAGGTCCAGGCGATGCTGCGGCTTCAGGAACGCCACCTAGAGCCCAATGGCCAAGGCGAAACTTCTGATTACAACGAACTTGAGCGTCGCGTTCTGCGGGTTGGTGAACGGGCCAAGGAACAGATGATCACAGCCAATCTGAGGCTTGTGGTTAATCTGGCCAAGCGGTATCAGGGCAAGGGTCTCGAATTACTCGATTTGATTCAGGAAGGCAATATCGGCCTCACCAGAGCGGTGGAAAAATATGATCCAACCAGGGGCCATCGCTTCAGTACCTATGCCTATTGGTGGATTCGCCAGGGCCTGAATCGCGCCCTCTCTACCCAGAGCCGCACGATCCGCATACCCGTCAATATCAACGAAAAACTGACCCGTCTGCGAGCCGCTAAGTCCCGTTTTATGCAGCACCATGGCCAACTGCCGAAACCCTCGGAACTGGCCATCATGCTCGACGTCTCGATGGAGGAAATCGAGGAGCTGCTGGGATGGGAACTGCGCAGTGTCACGGTCAGCCTGCAAGGGGCTGTCCATTCCAAATCCGACCCTTCCGAGCTGGTCGATGTGTTGCCCTGCCTGGACCCCGCTCCCATGGAGAGGGCCGAACAGGCCGAACGAAATGCCTTGGTGTGGTTATTGCTGGACCAAGCCAACCTCACCCCCAAAGAAAGAACCATCGTGATGCTGCGTTTCGGTCTCGATGGCTCCCACGAGTGGCGCACCCTGGCGGAGGTGGCTCGCCAGATGGAATGCAGTCGGGAGTACTGCCGCCAAGTGGTGCAACGGGCCCTGCGCAAACTGCGCAAAACGGGCCTCGAGAGTGGTTTGGTCGAGCCGGATTGATGGGGGGACAACCGTCCTGGGCAGGGGCCAAGATGGGGCTAAAAAGGAAAGCAATCACGCCCTGAGGCGTCCTCCCTGAGCCTTCTTGGCCCCTTCCCCAGCGATGGCTTCTGCAACCCGTTCCCCAAAGACCGCGGCCCCTACTGACGCTGCCTATACCCAACCCAGCATCGATCCTGAGGTGCTTCCCGGCGTGGCGGTGGACGAAAATCTGCTGATGCGACTGGTCCGCCGGGCCGGGCGCACCGTGGCTCGACCCGCCATTCAATGCCTTGAGATGCTCCTCGACGGTGATACGCCCCACCAGGCACGATTGACGGTACTCGCGGCGCTCACCTATCTGCTGGTACCTGTCGATCTGATCCCCGATTTTCTACCTGGCATCGGCTTCGGCGATGACATGGTCGCCTTGACGGCCCTGCTGGGCCTCTGCGGACGGCATGTGACCCCTGAGATCCGCCGCCGGGCTCAGAGCAGACTGGACCGCTGGTTCCCCATCTCCTGATCCCTCCGCTTCCGGCATGCCCACCACTTTCAGCGCCGACCAGCTCAGCGCCGACCAGCTCAGCGCCGACCAGCTCGACGATCTGCAGAGCTTTCTCAAGGACTGGCTGCGCCATCGCGGCCGCAGCCAATCCGATTTACGGCGGGCCCTGAGAACAGCGTCGATTCGGATGCCCGTGCTGCTGGAGGAGTTGTTGCGGATCCAAGCCCGGGAGGGACTCGCGGGCTTGGCGGAAAAACTCTGTTCGATTGAAGCGCTTTGGTTACAGGAAGATCAGGGTGACCATCCCTTGGGCGAACCAGCTGCCGGGGACCTGGGGGCCGATCCCCTGGGCCAGCTGGATCTTCTGCTTGAGGAAATTCGACAGGAACACCACAGCGGCGATTGAGGCGCCAAAGTGGGTTTGGTCACAACTTTCTCGAATGTCGGCAGGCATGTTCCCCTTCTTTTCTCGGCGAGCCTCTCTTGGGCGCCAGATTCTTGGCCCCAGGGGTTGGGTGCTGCCGACGGCCGTTGTCCTGTCGCTGTCCATCGGGATGGTGCCGGTCAGGGCCCAGGTGGAAACCTTCATGCTCCAGCGCGGCAGCAACATCGGTCCGGAAACCAAGGTCACCCCAATCAACTGCGTCTCTGGTAGCGATGGTTCGGTTAGCTGTGACACCCAGGTCATCAATCCGCCCTCGTCGTCTCCGGCCAAACCCCAGTTCCAGCCGTTTAAGAACTGAAGTCTTTGCCGGAGTCCATCGTCCAGAAAAGCGCCAACCAGATGGTGCCGTCGCCTCCGTCGGTGGCCACGACACGATGGCGCCGGTGCGGAGCAATCATCAAGCTGTCGCCCCGGTTCAGTTCGCGTTCACCATCCTCGTCCTCAAATTGAATGCGAGCACTGCCTTGCATCAGACATACCCATTCGGCCTCAACTTGGTCATACCAAAAGCCCGGCGCACTGGAAGCCGAGCAAGAATGCAGTCGCATCACCCGGAATCCGTCTGTCTCCACCAGAATCTGGCTGATCTCCTTACCCTGAGCCGGTATATTTCCTGCCAACAAACTATCGTGACCTTGGTTTACTGAATCTATCTGATCTCCCCAGCGCCGGCCGATATCAAAGCCCATGGTTTGGGCCAAATCAACCACCTGTTGATGATGGCTACATTCCCGCAATCTTTGGAGTAAATCTGGCTGGGATTGGCAGCGGCTAACAAAAGCATTTAGCTGCGCCACTTTGGTCAGAAATTGTTGGAGCTGGGCTTCAGCCATGGCGGAACCCGATGCTGGTCAGGGGCTTGATCATCCGCCAGCGCTGGAACGACACCCCGGCAAAAACCACCACTTCTGCCGCTGCCGTGACCCAACCCCTTCGCAGCAGCAAAGGCCGGGACAGCTGGCTGGCCTCCGTGTGCAACTGTTTACATCCGCAACCACGGGCATGGTGTTCGAGGCGCTCCAGAAGGGCGTTGGCCCGGCCTTGGCGACTGGCTCGGCCTCGGCAATACAGCAGCGAGAGTCGATCACCAGGCTCAAGAAGGGCAAAGGCCTCGATACTGCTTAAGTCCGAGCCGGAGCAACTGGCCAGGCCAAGGCCCCGTTTCAGCATGGCCCTGAAGGCGGGCTCCTGGGCCACCTGGGACCAGGCCCTGGTCTGGGCTTCGCTATACAGGCCCTGGGTCTGGCTGAGGACGGCGTCCCGATAGACCGCCGCCATTTGGTCGGCATCACCAGGAGCCAACCAGCGCATGGGCCAGCCCATGGAGTGGGTTTGGGCCACTGAAAGCGCATTAATTTCCGAGAGGGGATGAGCTGCAGGCAAGGGTTCCTGTCCCTGAGAATGGATTCCTTCGCGCCGGCCCTCGAACGATGTCCACGGATTCCCTGCCTGGCCCACAGCGCTTCCCCAAGACAGCGCTGATTCTGGGCTGGCTGGTGCTGTTGCTTGGCCTGCTGCACTGGCTGTTTCAACCGATGCCCGCCTGGGGCCTG
>CAMCQR010000038.1 GCA_945877115.1 Synechococcus sp. UW140
ACTTACACGATCACCCGTGGCCCTGGAGAGCGGCCCACCGCACTTTCAGGCTGGGAGATCCGCGTCGATCCTTGATGTTTTTGGACATTCAGCGTTCATTACAAACCCGCGCCACATCACCCTCGCTATACAGCGACACCGGCGCCGCCGGATCACTCTCCTGCAGGCGCTTCATCTTGGTGAGGTAGTGGGCGGCCCCGATGCTGTTGGCCCCTTCGATGCGGGCCAAACCCCGACTGTTCTGCCACGACTGACAAGCGCCCAGGGTGTCGAAGGACCAAGCGGGCCGCAGGCCACCAGCGATGACCAGGGCCAGGGTCATGGCTTGGGCCACGACTTGGGCCACGGCCGTCAACGTGGCTGGGGCCAGGGCCGCCGGCCGGCCCTGATAATGGCTTGTGACCTCGCCCAAGCCTCCATGACCACCGCCCTGCTGCTGGCCCTGGCCGGCTCCCTGATCCTGATGACCCTGATCGTGCAACGGCTCAACAAGGCTTCCAGCTGAAAAGCGCCCGGCCATGGCTTCAGAGCTTGGGGGCCTGGAAGGTGTCACAGCTGTTGATGTCGCCGCTGCGCAGCCCCGTGACAAACCAGCGCTGCCGCTGGGCAGAGGTGCCATGGGTGAAGGATTCCGGCCGCACCCAACCGGTGCTCTGGCGTTGCAACGTGTCATCACCGATGCGGGCGGCAGCATTGAGGGCCTCCTCCAAGTCACCCTGCTCAAGCGTCCCGCGCTGGGTCTGGGTCTGATGGGCCCAGACCCCCGCAAAACAATCGGCCTGCAGTTCGAGGCGCACCGACAGTTGGTTGGCCTGGGACTGGGGTAGGCGCCGCTGCATCCCCTGGACCTTTTGGTCGATACCGAGCAGATGCTGAACGTGATGGCCGATTTCGTGGGCGATCACGTAGGCCTGGGCAAAATCGCCGGGGGCGCCCAGCTGACTGCGCAACTGACGATAGAAATTGAGATCGATATAAACCTTCTGGTCATTGGGGCAATAAAAGGGTCCGGTCGACCCGGCCGCCCGGCCGCAGGCGGAATTGGCGACCCCATCAAAGATCACCAACTTGGGCGACCGATAGGTGCCGCCGTTCTCACGAAATTGATTAGTCCAGGTGTCTTCGGTGTCGGCCAGCACCACCGACACGAAATCCGCCAATTTGTTATCCGCAGGCGTCTGCTGCTGGGGACGGCCCACGGAGACAGGGGCACCCCCCATGCCCATGCCGCCTCCCCCCAGTTGCTGCAACACCACAAACGGATCGCCCCCCAGCAGGGCCACCACGAGGGCCAGGATGATGCCCAAAATTCCCACACCGCCGGCCAGCACAGGTGCCCCCATGCCGCGGCGATCCTCAACGTTGTCACTCCTTCGGCCGTCAGACCAGCGCATGGGGATCCTTCGCCATTGCAGGCGGCATTGCATTCAATCGAAAGAGTCTGTCATCAGATTTCCGCCGCCGCCCGTTCGACCAGGCGGCGGGCCACGGCCTGGACACCGGTGTGGGCGTAGGTGTCGGTGAAGGCATCAAGGAAAATCGCCAGTTGCTCAAAGCCTCCATGCCAGGGGCCGATGGTGGTTTCCAAGGCCCGCACCGTGCGCTGCCCCGTGAGGCCTAGCTGGGAGGCGAAGCCATCGGCCCAGCCCACCCATTGATCGACGCTGCGGCGCAGGAAGCTGAGATGGGCCTGGTCCCCCCGGCCGGGGATCAACGGCGCCATGCCCACATAGGCGGGCAACTGGCGCAATTCGTGGCTGGCCACCCGCCCCAACAGCCCATCGAGGCGCTGCAGGGCCTGGTCCCCCAGGGGCAGGAAGGCATCGAAACAGACCAAGGCCGCCATGCGAACCCGGGCCTCACTGGTGTATTCGGTGAGGGAGGCCCCGAAGTCGCCGAAACTATCGCCCGGCAGGCCATTCACCTGGGTGAAGGCCAGCATCTCCGCCGCCACCTTGAGGCTCAGATCAGCCGCCTGCAGGGTCTCGTTGGCGGGGGTGAACAGGGTGAGGCGTTTGACCAGGGGCAGGGCCCCAGCGACATTGGCCAGCACCCGCAGACCGCCGGCCGCCTTCTGGGAGCGGTTGACGGCGTCGTAAAGGCTCAGGGCCCGGGCGTAGCCCTCGTGGCGGGCCCGGCTGAGTTCATCGGCCCGGTCCCGCACCTGGCGGGTGAGCTCGGGGTCGGCACTGCCCAAGACCTCATGGATCATGGCCTCGGCACTGGTGATGTTGGTCCAGCCGCCCGGCACCAGGGTGCTGATGCCCCGCAGCGCCAACACGGTGAGATTGCGGTGCGGCAAGCGCTCAAGGCGCTCCAGAACGGTGGTGCTCATGCGGCGGGGGTCAGAACGGCGGTCTCACGGTGGGCAGCAGCACGGGCGGCCTTGAGGGCTGCGAGCCTTTTGGCGCTGGCCGGCGCCGCCGGCGATGGGGCCGCCAGGCTGGCCCGTGCACCCTGAGACGGGGTGGGCAAGCTGGGGGCCTGGGCTTTTTGCGGCAATGCCTTTTGGGCCGAGGCGGGGTTGAGGGCGGCCAGGGCCTGGAGATTGAAGGCCCCCAGCAGTTCGTGGCGCTCATCAAGGCTCAGGCCCGCCCCCTGGCCGATCACCTTCACCTGGAAGCGATCGGCCACCAGCAGGGCACTCGACTGATCCCCCTGTTCCACCAGGGGCCAACCAGCCAGGGCGCTACCGCTGCTGCTGAACTTGGCCCGGCTAGCGGGGGAGGTCGTCACGTCCGAAATCGAGAGCAGGGCCCGCACCGCATCGCCCTGCTTGAGGCGGGCCTGGCTGAAGCCCCGCTTCTCCTGGGTGAACACCAATTTTTCACCCGCCTCCGGCGCCGGGAACAGCCGGTTCAAGGCGGTGCCATTGACCACCAGGCGGTTGGGCACATCGGCCACGGTGCCCCCGGGCAACCAGGAACGGAAGGGCAGCACAAACAAGCCACCTAAGACAAGACCGGCGATCAGGAGCAGGCCCAAGCCCCAGGACAAGCGTCGGGACATTGAAACGACCAAGGAGGCTGAAACCTTAGTAGCAGAAACGGCCCGCCCCTGGATTGCCCAAGGACCTTGGATTCGCCATCAGCCAGGATCCCTCCCAGGATCCAGCAAGTCTCAGGCCTGGGGAAGGTCGACCAACTTCAGCGAGAGGTCCCACATGGCTGCGGCCGTCTGGGGATTGCTGGCCTTGTCGGAGAGTTCCTGGCTGAATTGACGACCATCCTTGCGCTGGCGATTACCCCAGCTCCAATGGACTCCTGAAACCGCAAACTCAGGATCCGCAACCACCTGGGCGACCCGTTCACCGGCCATGGCCTGGCTGACATAGCCACCGGTCACCTTCTTCTGGAACCAGGGGAAGATGACCTGAAAGGCGCTGGGGCTGTTGCGGAACAGGGGGCTATCGGCGACACAACCGGGGTAGAGAGACGTGAACACAATCCCCGTGGATTGATGCAGGCGCCGATGCAATTCTTGCGTCGTGATCATGTTGCACAGCTTGCTGTCCTTGTAGGCCTTACCAGGCTTGAAGGGCTTGCCATCCGCCATGCTCACCGGCGCCAGGAAACCGGCCCGGAAACCAGCCAAATTGCCCAGATCGGCCGGTGCCGGGATGGGGATCTTGCCGCCCAGTTCCTTGGAATTGGCGGTCACCGTTCCCAGGATAACCAGGCGACGGGATGGATGGCTGGAGCGCCCCAGGTCGGGCAACAACTGCTGAATCAACAAAAAATGGCCCAGATGGTTGGTGGCCATCGAGATTTCATAGCCCTGGGGCGAGCGCTCGGGTTGCTTCAGCCTTGGCTTGTAGACGGCGGCATTGACCACCACCGCATCCAGGGGGCGGCCGGTGGCGTGCACCGCATCCACCAGACGGTTGACGCTGGCCAGATCGCCCAGATCGACGGCCAGATGGGTGACGGAGCCATCCGGAATGGCCAGGGCCTGCTGGGCCCGACGGGCTTTAGCCGTATCGCGGCAGGCCATCAGCACGTGCCAACCGCGGCTCGCCAAGGCCTGGGTCGCAAACAAGCCCACCCCCGAGGAGGCCCCGGTGATCAGCACCGTGCCGGGAGTGCTAGCCGCAGGGGGGACGGGGGTCGCCAGCGTGGCGGTGTCCTCACCGGAGTTCGGAGGCATGGGGGAAGGGGAAGGGGCGAAAAAGCGATCCGTGGGACTGGACCTGGGCCAGGCCCGGCAGCCAGCTCAATGCCCCCCGGAATCGGCTGGACGAACCAGACCATTCGTCCCGGTTGCGGGGTCAGGGGTATCCATTTTGGCGGAGGCCAGGGGCTCCGGGGATCCCTGGGCGGTGCGATTCAGGAGAGGTTTGGGAGCAGCCGGGGCCTGCCAGACCACCCGCAGGCGGTTGGGGGCGATCCACTGGCTCTGTTCCCGGGCCAGGGTCTTCTCCCCAGACATCAGGAAAAGACGGTCGAAGCGTTGCTGGGCCTTGGTGAGTTGGGCGGTCTCGATCTGGAGCACAGCCGCCAGTTCGCCCTGCCGGTCCATGCGGGCCTGATAGGCGGAAGCCAGGCGAACCAGGCTGACGCCTGCGACCATCACCAGGCCGAGCTTGACGCCAAGGCCAATCAGGCTGAACAAAAGATCCTGCTTGCCCATGGCGGCAGCCACAACGGCCGTGGAGGGCCTGGGGGCCACGGCAGTGTTGGCCTCGCTGCCCCCAGCCTGGCGCGACCGTTGGCGGGAAGCGGTGCTGGCGGTACGGAGGTGCTCCCGGGTGGAGGCACGACCCGCACGGCGGCCGGACTCAGGGGCGGGATCAAGGGATCGGGGGGAACGGGATCGCACCGGACGGCCTGGGGTCATGAGGGTCCGCTTGTAGCGGGCCTGGGCCCCATTGCCAAGGCCCCCCGCCTCAGGCTTTGTAGAGACTGAAGCAAAGGCGAACGGCGAGCACACCGGCGTGGGCGGCCACCACCAGGGCGATCAGGATTTGGGCCTGGGTGATCGAGGTGACCATGTCTTGCAAATAAAAGACTGACCGCCCCATTCTTCGGCCTCAGCTGGCTACGGTCCAGCCTTAGCCGAGGCCCTGTCACAGCTCTTGATGGCATCGCCCCCCCCCGCCCCCCAGCCCACGGCCCTCGAGATCGGAGCCCTCGACCTCAACAGCCTCTCCCCACTGGCCCAGCGGCCGACGAAGGAGCTCCTGGCCCTCTCCGGCCAGGTGAACCTCTCCCTGGAGTGGCCCCGGCCGCCCGAAGACCCCCGCGAGCTCTCCGAAATCCCCGAAGTGCGGCTTTGGTGTCTCAGGGCCGACGCCCTCTATCCCTGGTTGCCCCTAGTGCTGGAACGCAGCCAGGGAACCCTCACACGCCATGTGGCCATGCTGTTGCCCCACAGCTTCAGCCGCACCGAGGGCATCCGCTTTGCCCCCGACAGCCTCGAACTGTGGATCAGTCATCGGCTCTTCCTGTTGGACCACTGGGCCCAAGCCGAGGGTCTGGACTGCCGCCAAGGCCTGGGCCAGATGGCTGCCGTGCTCGGCTTTGAGCTGGCGCCCTCCTTCTGGGTGGCGCTCACCGAGGCCTGACGACTTGGCCAGCCTGCCCAGCCCCCAGCCCCCTGGACCCCTGGAGCCTGGACCGCCGGCGTCCAGCGGCCCGCGGCCCCGGGTGGGTTGGCTGCCGCCCAGCCAGCTGGAGGGAACCTGGCCCATGGCCATCGACAACTGGCTGTTGGACGAAGCCTTGACGGCCAGGGCAATCGCCCCGGAGTCCGATCACTCAAAGGGCTACCAGCCAGCCCTGGCGGGCACGCTGCGGTTCTACCAATGGCCGCGACCCACCCTCTCGCTGGGGTTCCATCAGCAACGCCTACCGGCCCATTGGTTGGAGCTGGCGGCGGCGGGGGTGATTGATCTGGTGCGCCGCCCCAGCGGCGGCAGGGCCGTCCTGCACGGAGGCGACCTCACCTATGCCCTGATCTGGCCCACTCCACCCCCCCAGCGGTCCGAGGCCTATCGGCGGGCCTGCCGCTGGCTGCAGCGGGGGTTCGCCACCATGGATCTGCCCCTGGAATTTGGCCAGGCCGCCAGCAACCGCGATCGGGACAGTTGCTTCGCCACCAGCACCGCCGCTGATCTGGTCCATGCCGATGGCAGCAAGCGCATTGGCAGCGCCCAGCTCTGGCGGCGCGGGGCCCTGCTGCAGCACGGCAGCATCCTGATCCAGCCCCAGAGGGCTCTCTGGCGCGAGATCTTTGGCGTCGATCCACCCGTACTGCCCGACCTACCGGTGACAACGGCGGAGCTGATCACCCTGCTTTTGGCCCAGGCCCAGATCCACCTGCCCCAGGCCGAAACGATCCTGGGTGTGGAGCTGGTGACGGTGGAACAGGCCGCCATGCCATGGGACGCCATCGCCGCCCAGCGACCGGCCTATGAAGTGGTTGGCGCCTCAGCCCCCTGAACCTCGCCGCTGTTGAGCATGGAGCGGGCCACCTGGGCCAGAGCCAGACCCATGGGATAGGCGTTGTGGCGTCGGGCCAAAGCCAGCAAGGGGGGAGGCACCTGGACCCCAAGGCGGCTGAAGACCACCTCCCCCAGGTCGGGACGTTCGAGGGTGCCCGTTGGCAGGCCCGCCGGGCTCAGCACCAGGAGTCGGGTGACCTCGGGTTCATCCAGCCGCAGGACGGCCTGCCAAAGGGGTGCCTGCTCGGGGATGGCCGGCAGGGTGCTGAGGGGCTGGGCATGGTCGCCGATGCGTTCGCCATCCCAGCGCTGCACGGGTAAGGATTGCAGGGGCCCATCGTCGATGACCCCCTGCCAGCGGCCCCGGTCACACACCAGGGTCCAGGGGGGCAGGCCGGGAGTTTCAGCGGGGCCAGGGACCGCAGGATTGGCACCCAGGAGTCTCTGCTGACTCAATTGACGCAGGCTGCCAGCAGCCTCCACCACCCGAAAACGGCGACGGCTGGCATCGGCCACCCGCAATTCCTTGAGCGCGGCCTGGAGACGCAGGAGCTGGGACTGCCTACGGGCGGCCCCAAGGCCGAACCAGCCAAGCAACAACATCCATAGGCCCGGGCCCCCTTGGCCCTTGAGCAGGATCCAGGTGCCCAGGCCCAAAGCCATTAAGGACAGGAAGCGGCCGCAGCTATTGGCCACTTGCACCCCGCGGCGCTGGCTACCGGTGATCTGCCACACCAAAGCCTTTAGCAGCAGACCACCATCTAGAGGGAGGCCGGGAAGCAAGTTAAAAAGGGCCAGGGTCAAATTCAGCCCACCCAGTTGGAACACCATCTGGCCTAGGCCAGGGGCTAGCTGTCCAGCAGGGGCCCTCAAAGCCAAAAAGAGGCAGGCCAGGGCCAGGCTGACGGCCGGACCCGCCGCCGCCACCAACGCCGCCCCCGTTGGCGTGGCACATTCGCGATCCACGCTGGCAAAACCGCCGAACAGGAAAAGGGTGATGCTGCGCACCTTCACCCCCTGGCTGAGGGCCACCAGGGAATGGCCCAACTCATGCAAGAGCACCGAAACGAACAGCAACAGCGCCGTCAGGAAGGCCAGGGCCCAGATCATCAGGTCGCCACTCGAGCCAGCCAGGCGGTAGTTGCGCTCAAAGACCACGGTGCAGAGCAGCAGGATGGCCAGCCAGGTGGGATGAATGCGGAGGGGGATCCCCCAGAGACGGGCAATCTGCCAACCTTCAGCCATGGTGATTAAGTGGGGAGAGAGTCATCAGCAGACCTATTAAGGTTGCCATCTTCGCCAGAGGCGCTTGCCGCTGTTGAAAATCTGCGGCCTGCGTCAACCCGACCAGGCCGCCGCCATCGCTGCCATGGGGGTAGCGGCCATTGGGGTCATTGCGGTCGAGACATCGCCGCGGTTTGTGCCGCCGGAGCTGCGGGCCGAGCTGTTCTCGGCGGCTAAAACCGCCCGACCCACCTGCCTTGGGGTGGTGGTAGTGGCCGATCCCCAGGCAGTGGATCTGCAGTGGCTCGGCTGCGGTCAAGGCCATGACATCGTGCAGCTGCACGGCCAGGAAAGTGCCGAGCGCTGCCAGGAATTGCGCCAGAGCCTGGGTGTCAAAGTATGGAAAGCGCTGCGGCTGCGCGATCCCGACGATTTGACCCAGGCCGCCCTCTACGCGAGTCATGTTGATGGGTTGCTGCTGGATGCCTGGGTAGCCGACCAACTGGGGGGAACGGGACAGAGGCTGCCCTTGGAATGGCTCCAGGGGTTCAACCCTGGGGTGCCGTGGTGGCTGGCGGGAGGAATCGCCAGCCATACCATTGCGGAGATTCTTTCCAAGGTGCAACCGGACGGACTGGATGTGTCCAGCTCTGTCGAAAAAAGCCCTGGAGACAAGGATCTCAAGGGCGTTACGGACCTGGTCAGGGTCGTTAATCAATACATTTAAGCAGAGATTCAATAACCAATCATCGATTCTTGCTGCTTAACAAGCTCGAAGAATTCCTGCTTCAAACTAGGATTCTTACGGAAATCACCACGAACCACAGAATTAACCATGCTGGTTTGGGGTTCTTTCACACCCCGCCACTTCATACAATAGTGCTGAGCCTTGAGAAGTATGGCCAGGCCTTGGGGTTGGCACAATTCTTCAATCTCATCAGCAAGAATAATCACGGCCTCCTCTTGAATGTGGGGCCTAGAAAAGACCCAATCAGCTATTCGTGAAAATTTGGAGATTCCGATCACCCGCTCACCGGGCTTAATCCCAATCCAGCAGTTACCCATAATGGGAACAAGGTGATGGGAACAGGCGGAGCGCACAGAAATGGGACCAACAGTATAAATCTCGTCTAGGTCCTTAACATTGGGGAAACTGGCCACCTTGGGTTGGGGTAAATAACGGCCCTTAAAGACTTCCTGGAGGTACATCCGAGCGACACGCTCAGCCGTTTCTTCGGTATTATGATCATTATCGATATCAATTACAAGACTTTTAAGTAACTCACGCACTTTTCCAGCAACCTCAATCTCAAGACACTCAAGTTCTCCATTCTCGATGTATTGAGCAATATTGTCATTCGCAAGAAAAGGAACCCCTTGCTCCTGAAGGCGGTTTTTAATTCTTTGACTGACGGGAATCAGCAAGGAGTCGGAATCCTCCGTACGGCTGGACAGGTTGGAGGGGAGCGTCGATGTCATGTGGGTTTTATCGGAAGGGGCCCGCTGCAGACAAAGACGTTGATTAAAGTCCTGATCTCGAGCAGTTAGGCCGAAAGAAAAAGGCTTGAGAGTGCCGGGTCATTCAAAAGCATGGCACGTCTTCGGAAGAATTGTGGGTGTTCCAAAGACCCTGGGGGGAGGGTTCCCCGAACCATGCTCCATGCAGGATTCCTTGGTCCTAGGGGCCCAAGGGATCGTCTGCCCCCGCCCCCTCCATGAAACGACCGATCGCTCGATACTTGCGGTAGCGCCCAGTAACCAGCTCGGCAACGGGCAGGGCCAATAACTCGGCCAGCTGCATACCAAGGGCTGCTTTCAGCGCTTCAGCCGCTTGGAGGGGCGCCCAGTGGTTCCCGCCGCAGGGTTCATCGAGGACGGCATCAATCAGACCGAGACGCAGAAGATCAGCCGCCGTAATTCGCAACGCTTCGGCGGCCACGGGGGCCTTGGCCGCATCCCGCCAGAGGATGGAGGCACAGGCCTCAGGACTGGCAACGGTATAAACGCTGTGCTCAAACATCAGCAACCGGTCTGCCACACCGATGCCGAGGGCACCACCGGAGCCTCCCTCACCGATCACCGTGGCAATAATTGGCACCTCCAGCCGGAACATCTCCCTCAAGTTGACGGCAATGGCCTCTCCCTGACCCTGCTCTTCCGCCAGGACACCGGCATAGGCCCCTGGCGTATCGATGAAAGTCAGAATCGGCAACCGGAAACGGTCGGCGTGCTCCATCAGCCTCAGGGCCTTGCGATAGCCCCCCGGAGAAGCCATTCCAAAGTTGCGGGCCACATTTTCCTTCGTATCCCTGCCCTTCTGATGGCCCAGCATCACCACCGACTGGCCAGCGATCCGGCCGATGCCGCCGACGAGGGCCCGGTCATCGGACCCACAGCGATCGCCGTGCAATTCAATCCAGGAATCGCAGATTAGCTGGATGTAATCGAGACAACTGGGACGTTGGGGGTGGCGGGCCACCTGAATTTTTTGAGCCGGGGTCAGATGGTTGAAGATCTCCTCGCGGCGGCGGGCCGCCAGGGTTTCAAGTTGCAGGATCTGCTGGCTGACATCCACCTCAGAATCCCTGGCCAACTGCCGGATCTGCTCGATCTGGTCCTCCAGCTCGACCAGCGGTTTTTCAAATTCCAGAAGGGCGCGGCGGGCCATGGGATCAACAGTGAGGAAAGCTCTTGAGCAATGGAGGCTTAAGCATTGACAAGGCTGGCGAGGGGCCGCTCCTCCAGCCCCAGGGCCTGGAAACCATGGCGCACGGAAGCGGCACCGATCCAGTCCATGCGCTCCAGGCTGATGTTGTTGCGACCCCAACTGAAGTTGGTGTGGTGGTCTTCGAAGTCCAAGAGCATGGCCTCGGCGAAACAGGCGAACATCTGGCGCTGGGGATTCGTCATTTCAGCCACCTCCATCATCTGCCAGCCGATATCACTGCCAAATTCGACGATGCCTCCCTTGACGACATGGACCCCTTCGCAAGCCACCTTGCTATCAAGGTTCTTGGGATAGCCGCCATCCACCATCAGGCAGGGACGGTGCAGCCGCTCCCGGTCGATGCTCAGGGTCTGGGGAAGACTGGCGACCCAGACCACGACATCGGCCTGGGTCAACGCCTCCTCCAAAGGAAGAATGCGGCCCCCGCCGAGTTCCAGCTGCAGCGCCTCTAGGGGGGCCTGCTGACGGGCCACTAACAACAATTCAGCCACACCCGTGCGCTGACTCAACCAACGGCAGACCGCACTACCGATATCCCCCGTGGCCCCAACCACCGCCACGGACGCCTTGGCGAGATCAATGCCGATCGTGGGGGCAATGGTCTCGACCTGACGACAAATCACCCAGGCCGTATGGGTGTTGCCGGTGGTGAACCGCTGCCAATCGAGGGTGGTGTTGCGGATGTGCTGCTGTTGCAACAGGTTGAAATTCTCGAAAATAATCGAGGTGAACCCACCCAACGCGGTGATATCGAGACCACTTTTCTGGGCCAGCTCCATGGCATTGAGCACCTTGCGGCGAGCGGTCTTGAAACGGCCGAGCATTTCAGGAACAAACACCGAATCGATGTAAGCCCCCTCAATTTGTTTGCCCGTCGGGCTAGTCACTGTGATGCGTTCGACGAGCTGGGGGGGAGCACTGCACCACATGTCGAGATCGCCACTGGCGTATTCCTCGTATCCAAGGAAGCGGGCCTTGGCGCGAGCCTCTTCAAGATTGGTGGAGTGACCGATGAGGCCGAACATGGGCAGTCTTAAAGGGGAGCGGCTGGCCCGACAGAATAACTGTTGCCAGCCGCCCATCTTTACATGGGTGTTAGCTGGAGGGACTCAACCGACTAATGCGGCAGCGGCTAGGCGAGCGATCTCTTTGGAGGTGAAGCCAATCTGGGTAAGGGCTTCTTGATAGGCAATCAGAAAATCTTCGATCAGATCTTCCTTGGCCATGCCCACGGCGGCGGCGTCGGCGGCAACCCGATCCAACATGCGACGCACGTGGGGCAGGTTAGCCCGGTTGGCGGCCTCCAATTCCTCACGGCATTCGTTGAGATGGGCTTTAAGCCACTCCTGGCCGTAATTCAGATGGGTGTATTCATCCTGAACGACCGCTTCGGTAATTTTGCGAGCGAAGGGATCGGATACCGGGATATAAATGTGATAGGCGGATATGGCGAAAGCCTCGATCAAAAGGGCCTGGATCAGCAGGCAGGTGACCACCTTGCCCTCGGCCAGCGCTTGCTGGAAATTGTCCCGTAACGGCGTGAAAAATTCCCGGGCAAATTCCATATCGGCTACGACTCCCAGATTGGTGCCGCAAGCGGTGAAGCCTTTGAGATGCTTCATCTCCATGCGGGCCAGCCGGGCCAGCTCCTCGGCCTGATCGGGAATGAGGGTGCCAATCGAAATGTAGTTGTCATGGGCTTCCTGTTCCCCCTCAATCACGATGGCGTTGATGCGGCTATAAGCATCCTTGTACTGGGCCGTCGAGAAATCGGGCAGCCCCTCACCATCAACCCGGCTGGCCAGTTCGGCAGAAGAGCTGGGTTCGAGGATCGGCATGGGCCCGTAGTGATGAGCCTGTAACTGTAATCACCCCTGGGTTGCCTTTGGTGGCCAGTCACTGCGCATCAGGCCATCGAGCCGTAGCCACCAGCCCTCCACCAGCCGCTCCATCAATTCAGCCCCAAGGGAGGCGGTAGCCCCCCGGGGATCCCCAATCACGCCACTGCGACTGATCTCGGCCGTCAGCCAGGCGCAGGGGGCCGCCCCCTCCAGGCTCCATCCCGGCGGGGCCGCCGCCTCGATCCCCAGCCCATCGGGCTCGCGGCCTTCGCGGGTCAACTGGGGGGCCAGATGCAACATCAAACTGGTTTCCGCCAGGCCGGCATGCAATCCCTCGCTGCGCTCGGGCTCGGGAATCAACGGCCCCAAGCCCTCCGGGCCCTTCCAGAGAAAACAGGGCAACACGGCCAGATCGGGGCAGGCGGCATGCAGCTGGCGTGCGGCTGTCTCCAGCAGGGCAATCTGCCCCCCATGGGCATTCAGCAACACCAGCCGCTGGAAGCCGGCGGATTGCAGGTCCCGGCCCACCGCCTCCACCAGGCCAATCAAGAGCTGGGCCGGCAGGCTGATGGTGCCTGGAAAACCCCGATGCTCAGGCGAAAAACCCAGACTTTGCAAGGGCAACCGCACGATCGGCAAATCCCCATCCAGCCGGGCCAGCACCGCATCGGCGACCCGGTCGGCAAAGAGGGCATCGGTGCCCAAGGGCAGGTGGGGGCCATGTTGTTCTGTGGCCCCCAAGGGCCACAGAACGGTGCTGCCCTGCCTGCGGGCAATCTGGGCGATTTCAGGCCAAGGCAAACAGTCGAGCCGGCGCTCAGGGGCAGGGGACATCGGGTGGAGCGGACAGGGGGGCCCAGGGCAATCCTTACAGTGGGAGTTCACCAAGCTCCCCTGAGGCCATGACCGGAACTGGCAAGCCTGCGCCGCGTCAGCCCCGGATTCCCGCCCAACCCCCCGCAGCACCTGCCGCCGCGCCGCCGCGCCGCCCCCCTCAGGTGGTGATGTTGAAGCGCGAAGAAATCATCGCCATTAGTAGCCCGGAAACCAGCGCTGAAGAGACTGCCGCCCCGGCCAAGCCGGTGTCGTTGGTCGCCGCCCCCGTGGTGGCACCGCCGGCCCCCAGCCGGGCCCCCCGGGGGGATGAAGATCTGTTCTCGACGGACGAACTGGAAGGCCTCACCATGGCCGACCTGTTGGGACCGGCCAGCCAGGGGCGACGCCAATCCAGCCCGGCGCGGACAACCCCCGAGGTGGCCAAAACTCCAGCCCGCACCGTGGATGACTTTGATTTCGATGAAGAAGCCTTCCTCGCCGCCCTAGACGAAAACGAACCCGTCGGCACCACCGGCGATGTGGTGCAAGGCAAGGTCATCGGCCTGGAAAGTGACGGGGTTTATGTGGACATCGGCGGTAAGGCACCGGGGTTCATGCCCAAAAAGGAATGTGGCCTCGGGGTGATCATCAACCTCAAGGAGCGCTTCCCGGCGGGTCTGCCGATTGCGGTCCTGGTAACCCGGGAACAAAACGCCGATGGCATGGTGACCGTCAGCGCCCGGGCCCTGGCCTTGCGGCAAAGCTGGGAGAAGGTGCGCCAGCTTGAAAAGGACGGCAAGGTGGTTCAGGTCAAGATCACTGGCTTCAACCGTGGTGGCGTCACCTGTGATCTAGAAGGACTGCGGGGCTTCATCCCCCGCTCCCAGTTACAGGATGGCGAGCAGCACGAAGCCCTGATGGGCAAGACCGTCGGTGTGGCCTTCCTGGAGGTCAATCCTGAAACCCTCAAACTGGTGCTTTCCGAGAAAAAAGCCGCTTCGGCCGCCCGCTTCTCCCAGCTAGAAATCGGCCAACTGGTGGAGGGCAAGGTGGCGGCTCTCAAGCCCTACGGCTTCTTCATTGACCTCGGTGGGGTCAGTGGCCTGTTGCACCACTCCAGTGTCACCGGCGGAGCCCTGCGGGACCTGCGCGAAGCCTTTGAAGTGGGTGAAACGATCAAGGCCCTCGTCACCCAGGTGGATCCAGGCCGGGGTCGTATTGCGCTCAACACCGCCCTGCTGGAAGGTCAACCGGGTGAATTGTTGGTCGAGAAGGCGAAAGTAATGGCCGAAGCCGAGGATCGGGCCACCCGTGCCCGTTCCTTAATCCGTCAACAGGAGCAATCCGCAGGATGAATCCTGGCTCCACCGCCCCCCTCCTTTCCCAGGAGGCTGACTGGGAAATTGATTTCTATTCCAGGCCCATTCTCGAGGCCGATGGCCGTAAACGCTGGGAACTGCTGATCTGCGCAACCCCGGTCGCCAACGCCACCACCAGGCCTTTCCGTTGGATGCGGGATTGTCCTGCAGACAATGTCAACTCGATCTGGCTGCGCGAGGCCATCGAAAGTGCCTTGGCCGCTGCGGCCGATGTTGGCCTGGCCACGCCGCGGCGCCTGCGCTGCTGGCGGGGCTCGATGCGAGCGATGGTACAGAGGGCCAGCGACGGACTGGGGATGGAGCTGGTGGCCTCCCGCCGCTGCTACGCCCTGCAGGATTGGCTGCGGCAGCGGGAGCGGGAGGTTTACCCCCAACAGGAGGGTTATCTGGCCGGTCCCCTCGCCCCCGCCCCCCAACCCCTGCGGCCGGTGGCCATTGCCCTGCCGGAAGCTGCCCGGGGGGACCGCTGGAGCTGGGCCACCCTGGGCGCCGGTGCCCTGGCGGAGGCCAGCGACTGGGAAGCCAGTTTCAGCGGCCTGTTGCCCTTGCCCGACGGCATCAACCCAGACACCCCCGTCCCCGGCCTGCGGCTGTTCAGCCAACGCCGACCCCTGGCGATCGCCGGCTGGCTCGCCGGTCTAGAGCCGGTGCGGCTGGAAATCGAGGGCGACCAACTGGTGCTAGAGGCGGGGTTGGACGACCGCTGGCGGCTGGCGCGCCTTGAGGCGGCGGAAGCGGAAGCGGCACAGATCGCCTTTGCCGCCGCCCGGGAGCAGGCCGGAGGCCTGCAGTTCATCGCCGTGCAATCCGACCCGGACCAACCCCGCTTCGAGGGTTTCTGGATGCTGCGCGACCTGCCCGATGGCTGAGGCCAGTCCAGCCCCCTTTGACCGGCCCGATGCCGGCTTCAATGATCTACCCGGCTGGACCTGGGTGGGCACCTATGGGGGCTGGTATCTACAAGCCGAGCGCTTGCGCGGCTTTGAGCACGGCTTCTTTAGCCGCCAATGGCAGGGCCGCGAGCCCACAGAGCTGGCCGGGTTTGTCAGCGCCGGAGTCAGCGTGCACCGCCCCCAGCAGATCCATAGCTCGCTTGTTTTATCCGCCCGTGAGGCCAGCGCCGCACCCTGGCCCCAGGCCGACGGTCTGGTCAGCGACATGGCGGGCCAGAGCCTGTGGGTCTGCGGCGCCGACTGCACCCCCGTCCTGATCGCCGATCCCGCCAGCGGTAGGGTCGCCGCCGCCCACGCCGGCTGGCGGGGCGTGGCCGGACGCATCCTGCCTGAGGCCATCACCTTGCTGGAGCAGGCCGGCAGTCGGCGCCAGGACCTGTTGGTGGCCCTGGGACCGGCCGTCAGCGGTGCCAATTACCAGGTGGCGCGCCCGGTCAGCCTGGCGGTGGCCGTCTCGCTGCATCCACCCCAATCCCTTACCAAACATGAGGTTGGCGGCCTGGAGCAAAGCCGCTTGGAAGAACTGCGGGCCTGTGGGGCCCTGGGCGCCGATCCCCAACCCGACCGCGACCGCCTCGATATCCGGGCCGCCACGGTTCGCCAGCTCGAACATGAAGGCCTTGACCGGGAGCAGATCAGTGTTTGCCCCCTCTGCACAGTGGCCGAGCCCCTGCTGTTCCATTCCTGGCGCCGCGACCAGGTGAAAGCTGTTCAATGGAGTGGCATCGTCGCCCAGGGCTGAATCAGCCAGCGAGAGGGTCACGATGGCGACGACAGACACCGCCCATTCGCTGCGACCGCCCCGTTGACAAAAAGCGGTGCAGTGATCATCAACAAACCGCAGTTCAGTAAGAAACCACAAGGCGACTCCACACACCTTGACCGCTGGAAAATTGGAGCTGCGAGGCTCTTTTTCCTGATGGGACTAGCTCTGTTGGCGAAACGAACCCAGCAACTGGCATGGTGAAACAACAAAAAAACCTGGACAAGACCTTGCGCAAAGGGCCCAAGACAGGAGAAAATGCAGATGTTGCATTTTCACACCATGCTTACAGGAGCAGATTTACTGGCCAAGGTCAAGGAGCTGGGCGATGTCAGCAAATCCGACCTTGTTCGGTCTTGCGGCTATGTATCCACCAAGGCCGATGGTAGTGAACGCCTCAATTTCACGGCGTTCTACGAAGCCCTTCTCAATGCCAAGGGAGTCGATTTCGGCGCTGCCCCCAAAGCGGGCAAAGCCGGTCGCAAGCTGAGCTTTAACACCAAAGTTCAGTTCAACGGCAACCTCATGGTCGGCAAGGCCTACACGGCCATGCTCGACCTGAAGCCCGGCGACGAATTCGAGATCAAGCTGGGTCGCAAGCAGATCCGCCTCGTACCCCTGGGGGCGGAAGAAGAGGAGGGTTGATCGCGAGAGCCTCAGCCACCTTGATGCCATCAATCGCAGCTGAGAGGATCCCGCCGGCATAGCCGGCCCCTTCCCCAGCCGGGAATAGTCCCGGGGTGTTGAGACTCTGAAGCGTTTCCCCTTGGCGAGCAATCCTCAGGGGGGACGACGTCCGGGTCTCGACTCCCGTCAATAGGGCACCAGCCATGCCGTAACCCCGAATTTTTTGGGCAAAGTGGGGCAATGCCCCACGAATTGCCTCGATCATCGGGGCCGGCAAGCAATGGTCCAACCGACCCAGCCGCACCCCCGGCTGGTAGGAGGGCCGCACAATTTTGATTAGATCCTCGGCTGCCGATCCCCCGGCGGCCCTGTCATCCCCCTCAACACTTTCACGCCCAGCCATAAAGTCCCCCAGGAATTGGGCCGGGGCCCGGTGGTCTCCGCCCCCCGCCACAAAGGCCTGCCGTTCCCAGTGGCGTTGAAAAGCCATCCCCGCCAGGGGATCCCCAGGTCGCTGCTGCCACGGCCTGAGGTCCTCCAGGGTCACGTTCACAACGATGCCGCTGTTGGCATTGCGCTCGTTGCGGCTGTGCTGGCTCATGCCGTTGGTGACGACCCCATCGGCTTCTGAGGCCGCCCCCACCACCAGACCGCCGGGGCACATGCAGAAGCTGTACACGTCCCGACCGTCAGGGCCGTGGTGCACCAATTTGTATTCCGCAGGCCCCAGCTGGGGGTGGCCGGCGGCATCTCCCCAGAGGGCCGTATCGATGAGGCTCTGGGGGTGTTCGATCCGCAAGCCCACCGCGAAGGGTTTCGGCTCCATCGCCACGCCCAGCTGGTCCAGCCAAACGAAGGTGTCCCGGGCGCTGTGGCCCACGGCCAGGACCACCTGACGGGTGGCAATGTGCTGGCCATCGGCCAACAGCACCCCGCGCACGGAACGGTCGGAGGGATCCAGATCCAGCCCCTCCACCCGCTGCTCGAAACGCACCTCGCCGCCCAGGGCTTCAATGCGGGCCCTGAGGCCGCGCACCACTGTGGCCAGCTTGAAGGTGCCGATGTGGGGCCGATGCTTGGTGAGAATTTCGGCATGGGCGCCGGCCGCCACCAGCTCTTCGAGCACCTTGCGGGCGTAGGGCGCCGGCTCGCTGATCTGGCTGTAGAGCTTGCCATCGGAAAACGTCCCGGCACCCCCCTCCCCGAACTGGGCATTGGATTCGCTCTGGAAGGGCCGTTCGCCCCGCCAGAAACCAAAGGTGTCGGCGGTGCGCTGTTTGACCGGCCGACCCCGCTCCAATAGCAGAGGTCTGTAGCCCATCTGGGCCAGTACCAGGGCACAGAAATAGCCGCAGGGTCCGGCCCCCACCACCACCGGGCGCAGGCTGTCGGCCGGGGCCTGGGCGACAAAGTGGTAGGTGTGATCGGGGGTGGGGCGCAGATGGGGATCGCCGGCAAAACGGCGCAGCAGCCGCTGCTGGTCCTTGTCCGGCAGCGTCAGCTCCAGATCGAGGCAATAGACGACCTGGATCGCCCCCCGGCGCCGGGCATCGATGCTGCGTTTCACCAGGGTGTGCCCAGCGAGGCTGGTGGCAGGCAGCTTGAGGCGACGCAGGATGGCCGCCTCCAGATCCGCTGGCGAATGGTCCAGGGGCAGCTTCAGTTCACTTAAACGCAACATCGTTAGGGAGGAAGGCAACCAAGCCGTTCAGGTGCCATCGTGGAAACAACGCTATCCGCCAGGTTTCGGCCCATGGGTCCGCTGCACTGCCCACTCTGTGTCGGACTGGCGCTGCTCACCATGGGCCGGGTCGCCGCCCAAGCCCTGCTGGTGCAACGGATCAGCGGCTGGCGGCTGGGGCGGCCCGGGGGGCTGGCGCTGGCCAGGGCCTGATCAAGTCGGTGGGGGCTGGTGGGGGCTGGTGGGGGCCAGGGGCTGGCTGGGCTTGAAGATCAGCAGTTCATCCGGGTTCACCACCCCAGCACGGTCTCACCCAGGCCGAAGGCGGCACTGAGCAACACGGTGACGCGGAAGGCGCTTGCCGTGTCGAGGCTGAACTTCGCGATGGGAAAACCGTTGTGTTGCCGATAGGAAAGGGCGCGGTCGGTGAACAGGGAGGCATCGCAACGGCGGCTGTCCTGCTGGCCCGCAAAGCTGGTCTCGGGCAAGTCCTCAGCGGTGGCACTTTGAAGCCATGATGAGGCGTCGATCCGTTCAGAGACCTACTCCAATAGGGATATTGGGCAGCTTGTCCATAAGCTCGCGCATATAGGTATATTCAGAAGACGGGAGCAATGATTTAGTGTTCCGACTGAAGATTCTTGCCCGCTTCTGATTTGGAGTGTTGAAGAGATGGTGCCAAACCGGCCAGCCTTAGCGTGCCAATTCCGCGCCGTCTGGGCAAGCAGATTGGCCCTGGCGCCCTGGCGCTGAAGCGTGCCTAACGGCCAAGGATGGTGAGTGGACTGCATCCCGCCCGCTGAAGGCTTGTTGCCAAAGGACGTTGACGCTTCCTTGAAATTCTGTTAAGTTTGCGCAGGCTTACGTATTTTGTAAATTTTCACGGGGTATCAATGTACCATTTGTGTTCCTATTACACACTGATCTTTAAGGCTTTATAAGCCATTCGGTCCTTATTTGCCTTGGTCTCCACAATTCACTCATTCACTTGAATTGACCCATGACCATGATTTCGCCCCTCAAAATTGTGCTCCAGGCCTCCCTTGGCCTCGCCGTTGTAGCTGCCACCACTGCTGCCCAAGCAACTGACTACAGCGACAACCCATTGATTCCTTCCGAAATCTTTGCAGATGCCTCTGGTAATTTTACCTTCACGGTGAACCAGGCTGGAGCAAGCAATCTTTGCATCGTTGGCAGCAATTGCAAAGACTACGTCTTTTTCAATGTTCCCACGGGCCGAACGTTCACGGGGCTCACCATGGATTTTTACAATTCAACGGATGATCGTGCCTTCGTGGCGCTGCAAGCCGGCTCTCAGTTCACCGCCGTGCCCGCATCAGGGGCTCTTCCCGGTGCACTCGCCTACAACCATGCAGGCTGGCGGGGCCTCTGCGCTGCGAGCTACGGAGCCCTGCGGCCTAGTGCAAATGCCAACAACAATTGTATCCAGTCCGACAACCTCACGCCGGTTCCTGGTCGCCCCACGAATCTCTTCACCCAGGTCCTTAGCGGCAGTCCCACGGTGACGGCCCCTCTTCCCGCCGGTGCCTACGTCCTTTGGACCCAGCAGATTTCAGGGATCAGTGAGTACACCCTCACCGCCACCACCGCGGCCTTGCCCGTGCCCGGTCCGTTGCCGGTGCTCGGAGCCCTCGGAGCCTTCGGCTGGAGTCGTCGCCTCCGGCGCCGCATCGGCCGCGGCTGAATCCGGCAACCGCCTGCGGCCGGATGTCCCAAGTCACCACTTGAGGCATCCGGCTCAGTCAAGCTTCACCAAGTTTAAGGTCGGAATCCTGCGACTCCTTAACCCGATCTAAACACTCTGGGCCTGTTGCAACTCCTCTCCGGCTGGTCTCAGTGATCTCTGGCCCACCGACCCGATTAGCTGACAACAACCGTCATCATCCCGAACGACCAGGCAGGGAGAAACCCCATGACCGTGATGGCGATCAACGTCCTGCTGGATCCGGATCCAGCCACCGTTGCCAGGGCCCTGGCGACGAATGCTCGGCTCCGAGGGGACTATCCGGATGGTTTTGCCCTCGATGCCAACCACATGCCCCATATCACCATCCTGCAAAGGTTTGTGCGCAAGGCGGATTTGGCCGATGTCGCCCATGCTGTGGCCGCAGTGCTGCGTAAAGAGCAGCCGGCGCAATGGACAAGCCAGGCAACTGGCTACTACGACCTGGCCTACAAGAATCTCGGGTTGGTAGGAATCGTCATCGAACCGACCCCGAATCTGCGTCGATTACAACAAAAGATCATCGACGCCGTCGCGCCGTTTGTTGTGGAGCAGGGAACAGGCGAGGCCTTTGCGCCCCGGGCCGACGGTGGGGCGATCAACCAGCCAACCGTCGACTACGTGAACAATTTTGTCGGACCCTGCTCCGGCATCAACTACCACCCGCACCTGACCGTCGGTATAGGGACCCGCGACTGTATTGATGCCCTCAAAGCGGAGCCATTCGAGGCCTTTCCCTTCCAGCCAGTCTCCGTCAGCCTCTACCAAGTGGGGGAATACGGTGTCGCCCAAACAAAGCTCTACGACCTCTCCAATACTGCGGATCCGCTGCCCTCCTAGGGCAGTGGACGCGAATATACTTATGATGCCAAAACAAAGAACACCGTCAAACTTGCCGAAGCCCTTAAAGAAGCCCCCAGGCCCGGCTGGGTGAACAATCATTCGTGGGTTCAACGGTTGGGTTGAGTCGGACATCTCTGCATCTCCTCAACAGAGCCATTCACCCCGCCCAAATCTCCCCCAGCTCCAACCGCAGCCCACAGAAATCGTCGCCACCTTCCAGCAGTTCGGCCTGCTCAATCCGCCGGGGTGCTCCGCTGGCGGGCCAGACCTCAACGGCCCGTTCGCCCGGCAGCAGCAACCAGCCCAAGCGGGCCCCATTGGCCTGGTAGCTGGCCATCTTGCGGCGCAGGGAGGTGATGCCCCGCGCCCCTTCATCGCTGGGGCCCGCCAGTTCCACCACCAGGTCCGGACACAGGGGCGCGAAGCCCCGGCGCTGGTCGGCGGTGAGCCCCAGCCAGCGGTCCAGCCGAACCACCGCAGCGTCCGGGCTCAGCACGGAGCCATCCGGAAGCCGAAAGCCGGATGAACTGTCAAACACCTTCCAGCCGCCCTCTTGATCCGCCCAAAGCAGCAAGCGCATCACCAAACGGGAATTGCGCGCGCCTGTTTCGCTGCCGGTGGGCGTCATCGTGATCAGCTGGCCATCGGCAGCGAGTTCGAGCACCGCATCAGGATTTTCGGCGCAGACCAGGCCAAACTGCTCCGGCGTCAGGCGCAGATCGAGCGGCAACCGCAAAGTGGCTGGCGCATCGAACCCTGCGGTGCCATGGACTGTGCTGGCAGCAACGGTCATGGCCGCAGTGCGGTTGTTGGCAAGGTCATTTTAGGAGCCCGTCGCAGGCAACCCCCATCACTCAGGCGGCGGCGGGGCCTGGGGGGGCTCAGGCAGCAGTTGGGCCAACAGGCCCGCCCCCATCAGCACCACGCCTAGCCCGATGGCCAGGGGGCGGTTCTGGGCCGCCGGACCATCGAGCCAGGCGGCCGCCGCCAGAAACGCTCCCCCCAGCGCCAGGGTGGGCAGCAGCACGATGCCCTTGGCGGTTCGGTTCATTCCCATGGCTTCTATCAGGTGGGAGAGCAGGGTTGGGGTTCAGCCAGCCCGGCGGCAACCATGGCGTCGCCCAGATCCTGGGGGGCGCCGCCATCGAGACGGCTGATACGGGCCAGCAGCACACCCTCACGCTGGCCCAGGGGCCGCAGATTGACGCGGCTATGGCGCGGCAATTGCTGACGCAACCAAGCCGTGGCCCCTAGCTGGGAATCCGGCGGCACCAGCACGCAGGCCAGTTCAACCGTATAGCTGCGGTTGCCATCGCCCAATTGCAATAGGGCCGGCCCGCGCACCTGCAACACCTCCGCCGCCGCCACCGGAGCCACCGCCAGGATCCAGGTCAGCGCCAGGGCCAAAACCAGGCTAAGCGGGCCCCTCAAGGCCCCGGGCAACGCCAGAAAACGTCTCAGAGCTTGGCTCCGCAGGTGGGGCAGAACAGGTGGGCACTG
>CAMCQR010000039.1 GCA_945877115.1 Synechococcus sp. UW140
AGCCAGGAAATCCGGGCCGCCGAGGATCCGGAATTCGAAACCTTCTACACCAAGAACATCCTGCTCAACGAAGGTCTGCGCGCCTGGATGGCCCCCGCAGACCAGCCACACGAACAATTCGTCTTCCCTGAAGAGGTCCTGCCCCGTGGCAATGCTCTCTGATACTTGAGCGCTCAATTTGTCATCATTCAGCTCCCCTCACAGGGAGCTTTTTTATGGTTAGGATCAGGAAGTTCTGTCAGCAGCGCCATGGAGATGGCTGAAGGTGATCCGTCGCCAACGATCATCTCCGAACATGTCGCCGGCTGGCTTCATCCCCACAGGAGGAGGTGTCCATGGCTCACAGTTGTCTGACCCAGGGTCTGCTGATCGCGGAGAAAGCCGGCTGATTCACGGCCCCGTCTCCTGATCAAACGGTTCCGCGCCAGAGCGGACCCGGCGAGAGCCCCCGGAAGGTTTTTACCTTTCGGGGGCATCGTTTTGGGGAATCGCTCCTTGGCCCGGGGAGCTGACCCATCTCAGGGCCTGGGCATTGGTCTGGCTGGCTTCGGCTGGGCGGGGGCCGGGGGCCGAACGGGTTGGGCAAGGTTGGCTTTCACCTGATCAATGGCGGCCGGCAGGGTTTTACCAATCGATCTCATGCCGCCAAGATCACCGCTTAAGACGCGGCTTAGATCTTCGAGCCCCAGCAGAACAGGCTGGTTGTTGCGGGCAGGTGTCAACTCGAGTAAGCGTCGGGCGGATCCGGGTTGCCAGTCCGCCAGCAACACCACGGCGCGGTAGCCCGAGGGCCATGGGTTGCCTGGTTGCTGGCTCTGGAGCTGGCCAAAGCGAGCCTGGGCCAGGCGCGGGCGGTTCTGCAGCGTGGCCAGCAGCGCCAGGCTCCAGAGGGCATCAGCATCATTGGAATTCTGTTGCAGCCGCTGCTCTGCCCAACCTTTGACGCGGTCCTGATAAAGGAAGTGCCCATCGAGCTGGTGTTCGATGCCGATGCGGGACATGACCTTGGCCAGACCGGCAGGACCGATTTCCATGCCTCGTGCCAGATGAATGAAGTCCTGATCAAAGGTCTCGCGATGGCCCCCAGGGGCACCGGAGCGCCGCTTCCATAGCTCAATGTTGCGTCCCTGGTCCCAGGGCCATTGACCCACTTTTTCAAAACGACCATCGCGGCGCACCCGCCGGCTCAGTTCTTGCAGGGGTTCCCGTTGGGTCCCTTGGTCGCCGCTGGCCAACAAGAACCATTCGGCCCGTTGCAGCACCAAAGCATGGTCCCGGCGTTGCAGACCTGCCCGGCGGCCCACAATCTGACCACCATTCCGGCGGCCGAAGGTGCTGACGTTTTGCTCATTGAGATCGGCATGGCCTGGCAGCACTACGAGGGTCGTGGGAACCGTGCCCATCTCTTGCCGCAACCGGAAGATGGCTGATTCAATGGAGGGCGGATCTTCCCTACGAATCTGGGCAGCGGCCGCCCAGGTGGTCGTCAGGCCGGCGCTGATCAAGCCGCCTGTCAGAGCTGTGGCAGCGGTCCAGGAATGACCTTGGCGGCCCTGGAGCCAGGTGCCGATAGCCCACCAGCCCCGGGCGATCACCATCATCAGTAAGGGCAGAGCCGGAGTGATGTAGCGGCTGTCTTTGTTGGGACTAAGGCTGGTGGTCAACCAGCCTGCCAGAAGTGAGCCGATCAACCAGCCCCACCCCTCGGGTAGGGATCCCAGGGGGTGGCGCAGCCACGGGCCCAGTTTCCGCCGACTCCTCCATGCCGTGACCAGGGTCACCCCCACAGCGGGCAGGGGCAATACAGGGCCCAGTTGGGGCGGCAACCGCTGGCCATACCAGAGCAAGGAGGCCAGGCTGAGCACCGGCGGATCTTTTTCGTTGGCGGCCGATTCGAACACGGCCCGATTCGTGCCGCCGATGGTGGTGATCCAGTTGTGGTGCAACCAGGGAAATACCAAGCCCAACACCAACGCCAGGGCCACCAGCATCTGCAGCCGCCGCCCGCGTCTCCCCAGGGCCGTGATGGCAACCCAGGCACAGGGCAGGGCCAGCATCAGCAAGGCGCTCTGTTTTACCAGCACCGCCATGGCCACGGCCAAGGCCGCCACGAGGGCCTGGTCCCAGTGCCCCCCGCGTTGCGGTGCTTGCCAGCGTCCCAGCAGCCAGAGGGCCAGGGCACAGCTCGCCACCAAAGGCATGTCGAGGGTGAAGTCCACTCTCAAGCTGGTGAGGGCGGGGGTCAGGGCCACCAGGGCGGCGCAGAGCAAGCCGAAGCCTGGATTCAGCAACTGGCGGCCCCAGCACGCCACAACCACCAGCAGCAGCGCCTGCCAGAGGGCCAGCGCCCAGCTGGCCCCATCTGGACTGTCACCGGCGAGGGCGATCACGGTGCCGTTGACCAGGGAAGCCAGGGGCGGAATCTTGGGGGAAAAGTCCAGCAGGACCTCCCAGCCCTGCCAATGGCCTCCGGCCACCAGCCCCAGGGCGCGGCCATGGTCGACGGCGCTGTTGAGATAGTCCGCCTGATCCCAACTGGGTAGTCGGCGATCCAGGGCTAGCCAGAGGCGATCACCGGCCGTGGCCAGCAGCCAAATTCCGAGGAGGCTGCCCCACCAAAGCCTTGGGGGAAGAGAAGGGTTGCCAGCCCGGACGCCAGGCCTTGGGGCTGATTGGGGTGCCAGGGCGACCGCAGGCGGATCGCTTCAGTTTGCTTGGCAGTGGGCTTGTTTGGCCCAGGGCACCTGGGTGTTCTTGGATACTGAGTCGAGTGGTCCAGGACTCCCGTTTCTGTTTCTGTCACAACAGCGACATAGGCCTTGTGAAGAGCCGGCAAAATACACCCGGCGCATTGCGCCCAGTCGTGTGAGGTCCCCCCATGAAACTTTTCCAGCAGTTGTTGCTGGCCCCGGCAGCGATTGGCCTTCTGGCCCCGATCGCTGTCCAGGCCGCAGACCTGAACATCAGTGGCGTTAATCAATACGCCAGCCAAGATCAAGTCACCAGCATCAATCAGTTTTCTGACGTGCGCCCAACCGATTGGGCTTATCAGGCGCTGTCCAATCTGGTCGAGAAATATGGCTGTGTCGCAGGTTATCCCAATGGCACCTATCGAGGTTCTAGGGCGATGACCCGCTATGAAGCGGCCGCCCTGCTGAATGCTTGCTTGGATCGGGTCACCGAGGTCACCGACGAGCTGAAGCGCCTGATGAAGGAGTTTGAGCAGGAGCTCGCCGTCCTCCGGGGTCGCGTTGATGGCCTGGAAGCCCGGGTCGGCGAACTTGAGGCCAGCCAGTTCTCCACCACCACCAAGCTCAGAGGTGTGGCCACCTTTGTGTTGGGAGCCAACTCCTTTGGGGGTGATTACTGGAGCAACGAAGCTCCCAATATCTATAAAGCTGCTTTTGCGGCCACCGGTTACAACGGAAGTTCAGGGATCGTGGCCCGGGCGAAAGCCCTCGAAGGCGCCACCACCTTCAACTACAACCTCGACCTTTTCTTTGATACCAGCTTCACGGGTAAGGATTTACTGCGCACCCGCTTAAGGGCCGGCAATTTTGGTCAATCGGCTTACTCGGGCAACCCCCCTGTTGGCTTGAATGCGATGGAAATCGCCTTTGAAGAAGGTTGCGGTGCTGGCACTGATTGTGGGGACGTCCTCGCGGTCAACCGACTGTTCTATCAATTCCCCATCGGCGCCAATTTCACTGCCACGGTTGGTCCCCGGGTGCGGCAAGACGACATGCTGGCTTTTTGGCCCAGTGCCTATCCAGCTGACACCGTTCTCGACATCTTCACCTACGCCGGTGCCCCTGGCACCTACAGCCTGAACCTCGGTGGTGGTGGCGGTCTCTGGTGGAAGAATGGCAATTTCAGCATCAGCGCCAACTACGTTTCGGCCAATGCGGATGTCGGGAATGCGAACGTCACCTATGCCCCCAACTGTGGTGGTATTGGAACCGATTGTTCTTCCTCCACCTTCACCACCCAGATTGGCTGGGCTGGTCCCGTTTTGGGCTTGGCCGCTGCTTACACCTACTCCCAGGGTGGTGCCGGCATCTACGGAGGCAACGGCACCCCCTTGGCAGTGGCTGGATTTGGTTATTCCGACAGCGTCAACTCCGTTGGCCTGAGTGGTTACTGGCAACCCACTTTTGGGGCTTGGTTCCCCTCCATCAGCTACGGCTGGGGACTCAACACCTACAACGGCAGCGGCCCCTATTCCGACCTGGCTACTGACAATGGCTATGGCAACGTCCTTGACGGCGCCCAGAGCCAATCCTGGTACGTCGGCATGCAATGGGCCAATGTGTTCTGGAAAGGCAATGCCTTGGGGATGGCCGTTGGTCAACCCACCTTTATCACCAAGTCTGGGGATAACAGCGTTACTTCCATTAGAGACGCCAATTACGCCTGGGAAGGCTGGTATAAATTCCAAGTTACAGACAATATTTCTGTGACTCCGGCGATTTATTACTTAAGCGCCCCCTTGGGTCAGCTTACCCGTTATCCGGGTGGTGGTAATTTCAACAACTTTGGTGGACTCGTTAAGACAACTTTCCGCTTCTGATTCTCCAACCACTCAATCTTGCGGTTCTACTGCGGTAGGGAACCTTCCATAACCCGGTCTCTTCCTCGACCGGGTTTTTTGTAGTCTTTATTCTAAGGTGGCCTATGTGATCTGGAATACTCACTTGCGTATCAATGCACTCAGGGTCTTTAGACCAGAACCTTGTAAATTTTCCGGACACCTCCCAGTAATGGGGGGGCCTCTTTGGTGTGAGGATTTTATGAAGCCCTTCCAGCAGTTGCTGCGAGCGTCGATTGGCGTTGGTTTGATGGCTCCATTGGCCGTCAGCGCAGCCGATATCAACCTCAACGATGTCAATCGCTATGCCGCCACCGGCAGCGCTGACCAGGTCACGAGCGTCAATCAGTTCGCTGATGTCCGCCCCACTGACTGGGCTTATCAGGCCCTGTCCGATTTGATTGAGCGCTATGGCTGCGTGGCTGGTTATCCGGACGGCACTTTCCGGGGCTCCAAGCCCATGACCCGCTACGAGGCCGCAGCCCTTTTAAATGCCTGTCTTGATCGCGTCACCGAGGTGACCGATGAGCTCAAGCGACTGATGAAGGAGTTTGAGTCCGAGCTGGCCGTGCTGCGGGGCCGTGTTGATGGTCTCGAGGCCCGCATCGGTGAAATGGAGGCGACCCAGTTCTCCACCACCACCAAGTTGCAGGGTCAGGCCACCTTTGTGCTTGGGGCTGTTAATGCCAGCGGCAACCGCAATGGGATTGGTGTTTTTGGAGGCACTGGAGGGCCCACGGGTAATCTTAAAGGCCGCAATGCTGCCAAGAATTACGACCGTCAGTACGGAGCCACAACATTCAATTATGATTATCGATTAAACTTTATTACCAGTTTTAGCGGCAAGGATCAGCTTTACGCGCGCCTGCGTACCGGTAACTTTAACAATGCCTTTAATGGCAATGGTGTTAATCTCACCGCCTTGGATGTTGCCTCAAACGGATTTGGGCAAACAAGTTGCACTGGCAACCGGGATTGCTCCGATGTGATTGGTATTGACCGACTCTATTATCGCTTCCCCGTTGGCAGTCAGCTTGAGTTCTTGGTTGGCTCAAAAGCAAGAAATACGGAATTTTTGGGAGTTACCCCAAGCGTTTATGGATCCGGTCAAGGCGACAAAATTCTCGATTACTTCACGCTCTTTGGGGCTCCGGGAGTTTATAACAAAGCTACCGGCTCTATGGCTGGGGTAATCTGGAAAACTCCCTACAAAGTGGGCCCAGGTAAATTCAGTCTCACCACCAGCTATGTTTCCCCCGTTGCTGACGTAAGCAGCGTAAACTCAGACAATAACTATTACTCATGCGGTACCACCGCTGCTGCTACCGATGGCGGTATCGGCAACGATTGCTCCCGTGCCAGCTGGTTGCTGCAATTGGGTTATGCGGCTAAGGGCTGGGGCCTGTCTGCCGGTTATCGCTACGGCCAAGCCGGTTCCAACTGGCGCCGTGGCACAAACTTTGTGGCCCAAAATAGCTGGTGGCTCAACAACGGCACCTCCAGTAATTTTGCTCTTAATGGCTACTGGCAGCCCAAGCGCGCTGGCTTCATCCCTTCGATCAGCGCCGGCTGGGGGATCTCTGCCCTCAACGACAATGGCAATGGCACCACAGCCAATAAGCCAACGGGTCAGAAGAATTTCACCTATGAATATCTGACTCCCTATGTGAGTGAGTCCCAGAGCTGGTTCGTGGGCCTGCAGTGGGCCGATGTCTTCCTGCGGGGTAACGCTTTTGGGATGGCCTTCGGCCAGCCCACCTTTGCCAAGAGCCTGACGGTGGGTGCCAATAGCATCAATCCCACCACCAAAGATCCCTATACCCGCTTTTCCAATGACGGCAACTATGCCTGGGAATGGTGGTATAAGTTCCAGGTCTCTGACAACATCAGCATCACTCCGGCCGTGTTCTATCTGAGCCGACCCCTGGGTGCACAAACCAACGAAGTTGTGAACAACAATGGCAGCCCGGAACTCAACCGCGGTGCCACCTTCAGCAACTTTGGTGCCCTCGTCCAGACCACCTTCAAGTTCTGAGCGCCTGCCGATCCATTGCCAATGCCTCCCGCAAGGGGGGCTTTTTCATGCTCTCTTTGAGGGGTATGGGTCAGAATCCTCCCTTCCTTCCATTGGGTCATGGTTGCCGCAGAGGATCCCTACCAGGTGCTCGGTGTGCAGCCTTCGGCCACCTCCGCCGAAATCAAGGCCGCCTATCGGGCCCTCGTCAAACGTCACCATCCCGATGCCGGCGGCGATGCCGAGCGCATCCTGGCCCTTAACGCGGCCTGGGAGGTGCTGGGTGATCGCCAGCAACGGCGCCGCTTCGATGAGGCCCGCCAGGCCCCCGCGCCGCCCCAACCCAAGGGAGCACGGGGCGGCCCTGGGTCACCCCACCGCCGCAGTGTTGAGCAGGACGGCGACCTGATCAGTTGGTTGCAGCTGGTGTATGCGCCCATTGATCGGTTGCTGGGCCAGGTGATCAATGCGTTCCCGGCCCAGTTGCGATCCTTGGCGGCTGATCCCTATGACGATGCCTTGATGGAGAGTTTTTGCACCTTTCTTTCCCAGAGTCAGGCCCGCCTCGAAAAGGTCGAACAGCTCTATCGCTCAAGGGCCTGTCCGGGTTCGGCCCGTGGTTTTGGGCTCAGCCTTTACCACTGTCTCAGCCAAGTTCAGGATGCCTTGGGCGAACTGGAGCGCTATACCATGGGTTATGTGGACAGCTATCTGCACGATGGCCGCGAGATGCTGCGGGAAGCCAAGCAACGCCGCTCCAGGCTGCAGCAAGAACGACGTCAGCTGGAGATCTAGGCCGGGCTGCTTTCGGCCGGATAGGCCTCCAGTTGGTCGAGTCGCAGCCAGACATCGGGGACGGGCCGGCGCCAACGCACCTGGGCGTGCTCTCCCTTCAGCATCAGAATCTCGCCGGGCCCTTCCAGGACATAACCCGGCAGCTGGGGATCACTGGCCGCGGCCTCCAGGCTGCCCAGATAGGCCGCGGCCTGGAGACGAACCAGGGCCCCCTTTTTGAGGGCGGCAGCTGGTGCTGGCGCAGCTTCACTGGGCGCCGGCGTCGCGGAATCAGGGGCGGCAGGAACGGTGTCGGCCATCAGCGGCTGAGGCGATGGCGGCACCCTAGGGCGGCCCTTCGCCCCTGGCGGACTCCTAGCCTCAAACCACCATCTAGGGGACTGTGATGCGCCTGTTGCTGTTGGGATGTTCCGGGTTCATTGGCAGGGAGCTCGTGCCTTTCTTGCTCGACCAGGGCCATGAACTCACCTTGGTCAGTCGGCGATCCCAGCCGCTCCCCGCCCTGGCCGATCGCCTGGTTGGTCTGAACCTTGACCCAGCCCAAGCCTCCAGTTGGCGACAACCGGCGCTTCTGGCGGCCCTGGGGGCCGCCGACGGCGTGGTCAACCTCGCCGGTGAACCCATCGCCGAGCGCCGCTGGAGTGAGGCCCAACGCCAGATCTTGCGTTCCAGCCGTCTCTCCACCACAGCGTCCTTGGTGGCTGCCATGGCGGCGCTGCCCCAGCCCCCCAGCGTGCTGGTGAATGCCTCGGCGGTGGGCTTCTATGGGACCAGTGAGACAGAACGCTTTCGCGAAAGCAGTGGTGCTGGGGAGGATTTCCTGGCGGAACTCTGCCGCGATTGGGAGCAGCAGGCCCAGTCGGCCCCGGACGCCTCCCGGGTGGTGATTCTGCGCATCGGCATCGTGCTGGGCCCGGATGGGGGTGCCTTGGGCCGCATGCTGCCCGTGTTCCGGTCAGGATTCGGGGGGCCGATTGGCTCGGGCCAGCAGTGGATGAGCTGGATCCACCGCCATGATTTCTGCCGGTTGGTGGGGCAGGCCCTTGCAGATTCGACCTATGCCGGGGTGATCAACGCCGTAGCACCCGCACCGGTGCGGATGGTCGATTTCTCCAACGCCCTGGGGGCAGCCCTGCGTCGGCCTTCGCTGTTGCCCGTGCCCGGCCCCGTCTTGCAGTTGCTGCTGGGGGATGGCGCCAAGGTGGTGCTGGAAGGTCAGCAGGTTGTCTCGGAGCGCTTGTCAGATCTGGGTTTTAAGTTCGACTACGGCGACCTCAAGGCTGCCCTCGCCGCTGCCACCAGCCCAGAATCCCGCTGAGCAGGGCCGCCGCCATCAGCAGGCCCAGCGCCGGCATGATCAGCGGCTCCCAGAGGCTCTGGAAGGCCTGCAGTGGCCCTCCCCGGCCCTGGCCTTGTAACACCACGGCCAGGACAAACCAGAGGGCGGCGCCGATGACCAGAAAGACATTCACCACCAGGAGCTGATCCAGCAGCTGCTTGAGGCTGCCCCAAAGGCCCTTGGTGGCGGGGGGCGGCGGGGTGCTGGGAGCGGTGGGCTTGGCCTGGGAACCTGTCATCGGCACGGCCGGCGAAGCGAAACAAGCGTTTCCATGATCGCCTCAGCCTGGCGGGCGCTGCCGCCAGGGGGACCCAGCCGTGCCGCCGCAATCTGTTCCAGCTCCCGTCGCCAGGCCGGTCCCCGCTCTGGATCGCCTAGCTGCTCCAGTTGGTCGGCCAGCATCGCTGCGGTGGTGCGGAGCGTGGCGTCCTGGCCGCTTTCGCCTGGGGCACAGCTGACTCCGGCCCCCAGCAGGCGCCGTTGGGCTTCGGCAAAGCGCCCGTTGAACTGGGGGCCTGGTCCGGCCAGTTGCAGCACCGGTTTGCCCAGGCCGACGGCCTGCTCGGCCGCGGTTCCGGCCATCGCCAGCAGTAGGTCACTGACGCGCAGCACCTCGACAAACCCTTGCCAAATCAAGCGAAGCTCCAGAGGGCCCCGGCGCAGCACCGTGTCGTTACTGCCCTGGCCTGGTTCCCCCATGGTCCAACCCAAGGGTGCCGCTGCATCAAGGACCTCGGCCGCGGTCAGCGCCCCCACCAAGGCCGCCTGCAACCGCAAGGCCCCCGGTTGTTGCAGGGGCTCCGGTAGCCGTTGGAGCACCTCCAGCAGCAACACCAGATTGGCCTTGGCTTCGGGCAGGCGACTGCCGGGTAGCAGCCCCAGCCCTTGGGGGGAACGGCCGGCGGCAGCGGGGGTGGGGGTCGCTGCGGCGGCTACCGCATCCAGAAAGGGATTGCCCAGGAATCGGACGGGGCGCCCCAGTTGCCTGCTCAGATCGTCGGCCGTGAGGGCATCCCGGCTCCAGATGGCCCGAATGCGGTCCTGACGCAGCAGCCAGCCACAGGGCCATGGCAGCCGCAGCTTGCCTTCGTAATGGCTGGAATAGGCCACTAAATACACCACAGTTGGGCGGCCGCTGAGCCAGGCCGCCAGCACGGGAACCAGATCGCCAACGGCAACCACAAGGCCGTAATCACGGCGATGACGGATCAAAGTCAGGATCCGGCTGAAGAGATATTGGACTTGCCCCTGCCACAGTTCGGTCAGGCGTCCCCGCAGGCTGGTGTAACCAAGTCCACCGGTGCTGAAGTTGCGGGTTCGGCCGATCACTTTGAGGCCGGCCTGGCGGTAGGCCTCTCCAGCGCCAACAAGGGGGAATGCCTCTACCGATTGCTGACGTTGGCGGAGTTGCCGGCCCAGGAGGGATCCGCTCAGATCTTCGCCATGGCCGTTGCTGATCAGCAGGATCCGGCTCACGTCTGCAGCCAGTCCCGCACCTTGGCCAGAGCGGTCCAACCCGGCCGTCGCTGCAAGCCATCGGCGATGGAGCCGTTGAGCTCGTCGGCCATTTCCGGAGCCAGGACCAGGACCTTCTTGACAACTTCCACGTGCTCCCGCACCCCCTTGGCGCCGGTTTCGAGCATGGCCACGCTGAGGTTGATGCGGGCCTGGGGATCCTGGGGGTTGAGCCGGACCGCATTGCGGGCGGACAACAGGGCGGCGCGAGGTTGGTCGAGCAGCAATTGCAGCCAGGCCAGGCAGGTCCAACCCGCTGACAGTTTGGGGGATTGGCTCGTGAGGGCCAGGAAATCGTCGATCAGTTCTTCCGGGGGGGTGCCTTCCCGGTAGCGGGCAATCGCCTGATCGAAAAGGGATTCGGGACTGGCCGTCATGGGTGCGAGCGCTGCCGGTGAAAAGAGCCGATCTCAGATTCCCATGCCGACACCCGCCTGCCAGGGTTCAGACCGCGAAGGAGCTGCCGCAGCCGCAGGTCTGGGAGGCGTTGGGGTTGGTGAAATTGAAACCACCGCCGATGAGGGCCGAGGAGAAATCCAGCTGCATGCCATAGATGTAAAGCAGGCTTTTGGGATCGCACACCACCTCAAATGCACCGCCCTCGGAGGGTTTGTAGGTGTAGCGCTCGTCATCGTCGCGGATGCCGGCGGCGTCGATGAAGTCCATGGTGTAACTCATGCCGCTGCACCCCCCCGAGCGCACCCCCACCCGCAGGAGCTTGGCTTGGCCCTGCTGGCCCATCAGGGAGCCCAACTGGCGCATCGCCGGTTCAGTGATCAAGATGCCCTTGCCGTCAATGCCGGTGTGGGTGGCGGCCGGAGCCTCGCTCAGGGCGACATCACTGCTGGGGGCACTGTTCATGACTGCTGATCCTGCGGAGCCGAAGGTCTTCACTCTATGGACTCCTGCCCGGGTCGGGTAGCCCTGGTGGCATTTGTGCTTTAAGCGGTTGTCCACCAGCGATGCTGAGGTACTCCTGCCTAGAGTCAGAACCGCATGGGAGTTAAAGGGTGAGGGTCGCCATCGTGGGCGCCGGTTTGGCGGGTTTGTCCGCCGCCGTGGATCTGGTCGACGCTGGCCACGAGATCGATCTTTATGAGGCCAGGCCGTTCATGGGCGGCAAGGTGGGCAGCTGGGAAGACCCGGAAGGCAACCACATTGAGATGGGCCTGCATGTTTTTTTCTTCAATTACACCAACCTCTTTGCCCTGATGCGCAAGGTGGGCGCCCTGGAGAACCTGCTGCCGAAGGAGCACCACCACCTCTTCGTCAACCGCGGCGGCGACCTGCGCGAGCTGGATTTCCGCTTTGCCCTTGGCGCTCCCTTCAACGGGCTCAAGGCCTTTTTCACTACACCTCAGCTTGACTGGGTCGACAAGCTGCGTAATGCCCTCGCTCTGGGCACCAGCCCGATCGTGCGGGGTTTGGTGGATTACGACGGGGCCATGGCGGTGATCCGCAAGCTTGATGCCGTCAGCTTTGAAACCTGGTTCCTGGGGCACGGCGGCAGCCGCCGCAGCATCGAACGGATGTGGAACCCGATTGCCTATGCCTTGGGTTTCATCGATTGCGCCTCGATTTCCGCCCGCTGCATGCTGACCATCTTCCTGATGTTCGCCACCCGCACCGAGGCCTCCAAGCTCAACCTGCTCAAGGGCTCGCCCCACCGTTGGCTGACCGGGCCGATCCTGGACTACATCCAGGCGCGGGGAGGGCGGCTCCATCTGCGCCATCGGGTGACCCAGGTGGACCATTGTGGTGGCGATGGGCCCGAGGATGTTCGCGTCACCGGGATGGTGATGGCTACCCCGGAGGGGGAGAGGCATGTTGAGGCCGACGCTTATCTGGCGGCTTGCGATGTGCCCGGCATCCAACGGCTGCTGCCGACGGAATGGAACCGGTTCCCCCAGTTCGCCGCCATTCATGAGCTGGAGGCCGTTCCTGTGGCCACGGTGCAGCTGCGTTACGACGGCTGGGTCACAGAACTTGGGGATTCTGCCGAGGCGCTCCAGCGCCGCTCCGACCTGCAACGACCCGCTGGCCTCGACAATTTGCTTTACACGGCCGATGCTGATTTCAGTTGCTTCGCCGATCTGGCCCTGACCAGTCCGGTGGATTACCGCCGCGAGGGCGTCGGCTCCCTGTTGCAGTGCGTTCTGACCCCTGGAGATCCCTGGATTCCCCGCCGCACCGAGGACATCGTGGCCGAGACCGATCGTCAGGTGCGGGCACTGTTCCCCTCCGCAGCCTCCTTGACCCTGGTTTGGAGCCATGTGGTCAAGCTGGCCCAGTCCCTATACCGCGAGGCCCCCGGCATGGAGCCCTATCGCCCGCATCAGCGCACAGCGGTGGTCAATTTTTTCCTGGCCGGTAGTTACACCCGCCAGGACTACATCGATTCGATGGAAGGTGCCACCATGAGTGGCAAACTCGCCGCTGCCGCCATGCTGCAACAGCCGCTCCCGCTGGCGCTCGACACCGCTGTGGCATAGAACAAACATCATGGGACGCTGGCTCGAACATACGGTCACGACTGAAATCCAGGCTCCGGTTGAGCGGGTCTGGCACGTCTGGAGTGACCTGGAATCCATGCCCCTTTGGATGCACTGGATCGAATCCGTCGTCACCCTGGACGACCCGGATCTGACCGAATGGACCCTGGTGGCGAGGGGCTTTACCTTCCAATGGAAGGCACGCATCACCCGCCGCGTGGATTTCCAGCAATTGCATTGGGAATCCGTGGGTGGCCTGCCGACCAAGGGGGCTGTGCGCTTCTATCCCCTGGGAGAAGATCGGACCGCCGTTAAGCTCAGCGTTAGCTATGAGTTGCCGGGAGTGCTTGCCCCCATCATGGAGCCAAGCATTATGGGCAACATTGTTACCAGGGAGTTGCAGGGGAACCTTGATCGATTCCGAGATCTTGTCCAAAGTGAATCCTCCCTCTGAGAATCGCCCGCGCCGGGCAGCCCCGGCCGCTGTCCTGGCGGTTCTGCTGCTGGCGGGGTGCATGCCCAGTCCGCCCCCCGAAGACGCTGCCGGCCCCCCTCCGGCACCAGCTCCCCCCGCGATTGTCCGCCGGCCCCAAACTTTTGCTTCCCTGGATCTGCCGCTCGATCCCCTGGCCAGCAAGGACCAGCTGTTGCGCTCTTTCCAACCGGGCCGCAGAGATCCCTTCGCCAACGTCATCGTCCCCTACGTGGTGAAGGGTGAGCTCGTTGCTGCCGGGTCAGCAGGGGCGGAGGGATCAGGAGTCTCGGGCCCAGGGGGAGCGAGATCAGGGGGAGCGAGCCCAGAGGTGAAAGACGCAATCTGTGACATCAGCACCATCCAGGTCACCGGTCTGATCCACGGCGCTGGCTCTAGTGAGGCCATCGTCGTCAACGCCCAAGGGGAGACAGGCAGCCTGCGACCCGGGGACAGGGGCGGCCGTTCCACCTCCTTGATTCCCCCTGGTTGTCAGGTTCAATCGATCGATGTCAACGCTGGATACCTGGTGATTGCCCCGGTGAACAAAGGCCGCGCCGTCAAACTGGCCCTCTGAAACTCCTCACGCAGGCCTCCACCAGGCCGGCGAGATCGTGGGGGCTGGCCTCAGCATCGAGGCGGCCCAGATGCTCGCTGCAGCTCAGGCTGGTCTGGGGGCCAATGGAGATCACCCGTGCCCTGGCGATCTGTTGGCGCCAGTCGTTCCCGAAGTGCTTTTCGAGCAGTTGGCAGGTGTGGATCACGGTTTTGCCACTGCTGAACGTGATCGCATCCAGCTTCTGGGCGTGGATGGCCTGCAGGGTGGCGCTGGGGAGCCCTTCTGGGCAGCGACTTTCGTAGGCGGGCACTTCCACCACCCGGGCGCCGGCAGCGCCAAAGGACTCGGCCAGCAGGGTGCGTCCACCGCTCTGGACCCTCGGTAGCAGCAGTCGAAGTCCCCATCCGGACTGGGGAAAGTGCTCCAGCAGGCTGTCGGCCACGAAGCGGGGTGGTACGAAGTCTGCCGCCGCCCCCAGGCCTTCCAGGCAGGCCGCCGTTTTGCGGCCTACGGCGGCGATTTTTAGGCCCGCAGGCCGGTGCGCCAGGCTGCCGCCCCGTTTGGCCAGCCGTTGTTGCACGGCCTCGACCCCGTTGGCGCTGGAGAAGATCAGCCAGTGGAAGTCCTCCAGCTCATCGAGGGCATCGTCCAGGGGGCCCCAATCCACCGGTGGGCCGATCACCAGGGCGGGGAGATCAACCACCGCAGCACCCTGGTGCTCGAATAGTCTTCGGGCTTCGGCTAGTTGCTGTTCGGCCCGCGTGACGGCGATGGTGCGGCCCGCCAGGGGTGGGAAAGGGGCACTCATGGATTTAGGTTCACCATCGGCATCAGGCGCTGGCGCAGGCTGTCGGCTTCAGCCTGGCGCTTCTGCCGCTCCAGCAGCGCCAGGGTATGGCTGAAGCCTTCCCGGGCCCCTTGGATGTCACCCAGCAGCAGCAGGGCCAGGGCCAGGTTCTGGTGGGCCTCCGGTAGCTCTGGGTCCAGGGCGATGGCCTGGCGGTAGGCCCCAACCGCTTCCGCCAGGCGGCCGCGGCGGCGTTCCGCCAGGCCCAGGTTCAACCAGCCCAGGGGCACCTCCGGTGCGGCCCTGGTGGCTTCCAGGCAGAGGCTCGCGGCCTGGTCCCCATGGCCCTGGTCCAGGGCGAGCGAGGCCAGGTTGAGACGGGCCGCCAGGGTGACCCGAGGATCTAGGGGGAGGGCCAGGGCCTTGAAATAGTGGGCCGCAGCCGCTCCGACATCGATGGGGGTCAGGGCCAGGGCCAGGTTCAAGAGCAGTTCGTAGCGCTCCGGGACCTGGTCGGGGTTGCAGTGGGCCAGGCCCTGCTCCAACAGCTCCATTCCCCTGGCCCGGTCGCCTTCGGCCACCTCAAGGCCGCCCAGCTTGGCGCAGGTGTAGGGGTCGCCGGGGCGGGCCACCAGTTCGCTCTCCATCGCCTGGCGCAGCCTCTGGGCCTTGGCCAGGGCCTGGCGTCGCTCGGGCCCATAGCCGTCATGGAACAGGGCGGGTTCGGGGCAGTCCGCCACCTGCCAACGCGGTTCAAGGCGCAGCAGGGCGGCGACGCTGTCATCCACCAGGGAGTGGTACGCCCGTTCCCAGCGGATGCCCGGATGGCGGCGGAACAGGCGGCTGACGCAGGAATAGGGGGCCAGGGCAGCGCCCAGTTCTCGGCGCAGCAAGGTGATCAACAACAGCTCGGGCTGGGCCATCAGGGCCTGGAGGGGTGCCCGGGCCTCCGGGCGTAACCATTCATCCCCATCGAGCACCAGCACCCAGTCGCCCTGCACGAGCTCGAGGGCCTGGTTGCGGGCGGCGGCAAAGTCGCCGGGCCAGGGACGCTGGTGCACCGTCGCCCCCTGGGCCCGGGCGATGGCGATGGTGTCGTCCTGCGATCCGGTATCCACCACGATGATCTCGTCGACGAAGCCAGCGACGGAGGCCAGGCAGCGTTCCAGTCGCTCGGCCTCGTCCCGCACGATCATCGAGAGACTGAGCATCAGTCGGTGAACCCAGCTTGGGCAACGCTGTCGCCGAGGCCCAGGCTAGTGAGCAATAGGGTTTGGGCCCCTGGCATCTGGCCCGGGCTCCAGGCCGCCGGCAGGTTGGCGGGGATTCGACCCCGCAGGCTTTGCCAGAGATAGGGACTGCCGTAGACCGCCAGTCCCGCCAGTCGGCCCTGCTGCCCCAACAGATCAAGTAAGGCGACCCAGGGTTCGGCCTTGCCGGCGCTGCCGCGAAAGGGGTTGCCGCGGATAAAAAGTTGAAGCAGTACCGGAGTGTCACCGGGGGGCACCAGGTCGGCGTCGGCGGGTCGCAGCCCGTCGACCAGCTGGCAGCGAAAACCGGCCGCTTCCGGCAGGGTAAGGGCTGGGGCGGTGGGGCTCAGGAAGGGGCAGCTGAGCAGGCCATCCACTCGAACCAGAGAGACCCCCAGGCCCTGGCCGTCAGCGCCGCGCGCGACGGGTGTCAGCACGCCCCCCTGGCGCTCCAGGCTGCGCTGCAACAGGGTCAGGGCCAGCCGTTGGTCGGCCCCATCGGGACCATTGCTGAGGGGGCCGAGGGGCTCGCAAGGCGGTTGGACGGGCTCCGGCAGCAGGCGTTCCAGGGCCAGCTGACGCCGCCGCAGACTCTGCTGCAGTCGCGTGGGGCTGAGGCGGCCCCCGTTGATGGCCCCGACGAGGGCCTCGATGGCGGCATCGGCGTCAGCGGGCATCAATACCAGATCGGCGCCCGCTTCCATCGCCAGCACAGCCGCCTCGCCAGGGCCATGGTGGGCGGTGATCGCTTCCATCACCAGGGCATCGGTGACCACCAACCCCCCAAAACCCATGTCCTGCCGCAACAGCTGGCTGAGCACGGCGGCCGAGAGGGTGGCAGGGCGCTGGTCATCGAGGGCGCTGAGCAGCAGGTGCCCCGTCATCACCGAAGCCACATCCGCAGCGATGGCCCGCTGGAAGGGAGGGAGTTCGATGGCCTCCAGCCGTTCACGGCTGTGGGCCAGCACGGGCAGTTCGAGGTGTGAATCGCCTGTGGTGTCGCCGTGGCCGGGGAAGTGCTTGGCGCAGCAGAGCACGCCTTCGGCCTGGGCGGCCGCGATGAAGGCAGCAGTGAGGGCGCTGACGGTGGCGGGGTCCTCACCCCAGGCGCGCACGTTGATGACCGGATTGGCCGGATTGTTGTTGACGTCGCAAACGGGGGCCAGGATCCAGTTGAGCCCGATCTGGCGGGCTTCGCGGGCGGTGCAGCGGCCATAGGCGGCCGCCAGGGCCAGGGCGGCCTCAGGGTCATGGGCGTGGATCCGGCCGACGCTCATGGGGGGCGGCAGCCAGCTGGCTCCTTCGAAGCGTTGGCCGACCCCCTCCTCCACATCGGCGCAGAACAGCAGGGGCTGGCTACTCCAAGTAGCCAGCTGGCGGGTGCGGAGCCGCACCTCGGCCGTGCTGCCGCCCAGCAGGATCACCCCGCCGACGCCCTCGGCCAGCAGTCGCCGCAGGGTGGCGTTGGGCAGCTCCCAGCGGGGATAGTGCCGCTGGGGGTCCGTCAGGTGGCCGCTGGCACGCACCACCACCAGGCTGGCCACGGCTCGGCGCAGCTCCTGGGCCGGTAGATGTGGGGGCTCAGGGGCCATCGGTATCAGGGGGCTGGGACCCGGACAGGTCCTGGGGGGGCTCCAGCAGATTGATATTCGACTCTGGCTCTGTCCCGTCTGTGTCGGCCTCGGCCTCGGCGCCGGCTTCGGCTTCGGCCTGGAGCCGGCTCTGGCGTTCGTTTTCGAGCCGTTGCAGCACGCCAAGCACGGCCGTGCCTTTTTCCAGTCCCTTGTCGAGGTAGAAGACCACCTCGGGTGTGCGTCGCAGCTTCATCCGCCGGCTCAGTTCGCCTTTGACGTAAGAGCTGGCGGAGCGCAGGCCCTCCAGGGCCTGATCCCGTTCGGCATCGCTGCCCAGCACACTCACGTAAATGCGGCAGTGCTGCAGGTCGCCCGCCACATGGACGGCGGTGATGCTGATCATCCCCAGTTGCACCCGTTCATCGCGAATGCCGTTGATCAGCAGTTCGCTCATCTCGCGGCGGATCAGGGCCGCCACCCGCTCCACCCTTCGACTGTCGGCCATCCTTAAGCCTGCGGCGCTGCCGTCACCATGGCACGCAGCACCAGGGTGAGGCTGAGGAAACCACTCACCAGGGCACCGATCAGGGCGATGGCGGTGATGGGGTTGCGGCTCCGGGCGGCGAGTGGTTCGAAGACCGAATTCAGCAGGCCCAGACCGAAGGCGACCAGATAACGCGGATAGCGCGTCACATTCAACAGAAAGTCCTTCATCCGTCGGGGCTGGCCGCAGAATCGCAGGGCTACTCTGCCGTCCCAGGGCCCCCGTTGGGATTTCCCCCTTCCACGGCCTTTCATCCCATGCAACTTCACCAGTTCCGCCATTCCGCCTTTTGCGAAAAGGTGCGCCTGATCCTGGCGGTTAAGGGCCTGCACGCCGACTTGATCGAAGTGGTGCCGGGCATGGGTCAGGTGGCCCTGTTCCGACTCTCGGGCCAGCGTCAGGTGCCGGTGTTGGTCGATGGCGAGGAGGTGTTGGCCGATTCCACCGAGATCGCTCTTTATCTGGAGCAGCGCCATCCCCAGCCGCCCCTGCTGCCGGCCGATGGGGCGGCCCGCGCCCGGGTGTTGTTGATGGAGGACTGGGCGGATACGGCCCTGGCGGCCGGGGTCCGTCAGGCGCTCTGGCAGGCCGCCGTGGCCGATCCCGTGCTGCGGTCGGCCCTGCTACCTGAGGCGACCCCCAGCCCCCTGCGCCGCCTGGTTGGGGCCCTGCCTGGGGGAGTCCTGGCCCCCCTCAATGACACCGTCAGCGAGGTGATCAACCCCCTGCAGGCCAGCCAGTTACATCGCAATCTGGACCAGCTGCTGGTGCTGGTGCGCCATTCTTCCTATCTGGAGGGTGAGCGCCTCACCCTGGCCGATCTGGCGGTGGTGGCCCAGCTTTCCCTGCTGCTTTTTGCTGCCGATGCCGGCGCCCCCCTGGCCGGTCGGGGGGTGAGGGGCTTTGGCGATAACCCGCTCTATGGGCCCCTGTTCGCCTGGCGCGACCGGATCCTGGCGGAACTGGGACGGGGCTGAACCATGGCCGATCCCCTGTTACGGGAGCTGGATCATTACGTGGTTCTGGAGCCCGCCGGGGCCGAGCAGATCCTGACGGCGGCCGAAACCCTCACTTGGCTCGAAGGCCATCTGCGGGGACTGGCGGCCGTACCGATGGATCTGGCCGATCTGGCCGATGGGGCGGCCCGGGCCCGGCGCCTGCTGGATACCGCCTGTGAATTGGAGTTGGGGCCGGGGCTGGCGATTCGTTGGTTTGCGGTGCGTTTGGAGCCGCCGGGGCACCCCCGCGGCTGAGGGCCCCCGGCGGCTTCCGTCGCCTCAGTTGAGCGAAGTGCGCCAGTGGCCGTCTCCATCCACCAGGGCGATCGGCCCCTGGGGAGGTGCTTTAGGCGCCCGCAGGATAGTGGGAAGGGCCTCGAACACCCGCCGGGCCACCACCTCGGGCGGTTCGTTTCCCTGCTCCACCCGCAGGTCGGCCTGGCCATAGAGGGACCGTCGCTCGTCCAGCAGTGCCGCCAGCCGCGCAGCGGGGTCTGAGTGGGCCAGCAGGGGCCTGGGGGTGGGGTCGGCCCGCAGGCGCTGGAGCAGTACGGCCTCGGGAGCGTCCAGCCACACCACCACCCCCTGGCGCAGGTGCCCCCAGTTGACGGCACGGGTCACCACGCCGCCACCGGTGGCCACCACCAGCGAATGCCAGGAGGCGATGCCATCGAGCACGGCGGTCTCCAGTTCGCGGAAGCCGTCTTCCCCTTCGCTGGCAAAGACATCGGGGATGGGGCGGCCGGCGGCCTGTTCCAGGGCGCTGTCGGCATCGACGAAGCGATAGCCGAGGGCCTCAGCCAGGGGACGCCCCACGGCGCTTTTGCCTGCCCCCATCATCCCCACCAGGTAGACATTGAGGCCCGCCAGCCTCTGGACCACGGGGGCCGGTTCTGGAGGAGCTTGCCCGGCGGGGAGGCGAAGGTCGGCCTCGGGGCCGGGCTCCTGGGGCATGGCCATGGACATCGGGCAATCCGAAGGTTTTCTAACCCCCAGCCCTTGGGCGCCGTTGCCGCGGGCTGGCGGAGGGCCAAGGGCGCCATCGAGGCTTCAGGGCTCCCCGGGGCTAGGGCCCGCAGGCAGGGGTCGGTTGCTGTTGGCGTTGCCAAACCGCCGAGCCAGGGCCCGTAGGGGCACTTCGTTGAGGCTGTCGGCCGGCAGGCCGAAGAGGCGGGCCAGGCAGCGTTTCACCACCACTTCGCTGTCATCGCCGAAACGGCCCGCCAGCAATTCCGTCACCACCCCCAGCCCCCGGCCGGTGCGGTCCGTTTCTTCGATCAGGCACTGGCTGGTGGGTCGCGCCAGCTGGCGGCAGGGCCGCACCAGGGTGCGCTCCAGGTCCGGGTTGCCCCCGGCGGCGGCTTCCACGCAGACCTTGGCCAGCCGGTGCTCGATTTGGGGCCGCACCAACTGCAGCATCGGCATCAGCAGGCCGGCGGCGGCGGGGGAGGGGGCGGCTAGCAGGGCCGCGGCGGCCAGGGCGACCCAGGGCGGCCGCCGCCAACGGGGGAAGGGAGCCAGGGCCAAAGGGATGACGCGACGCAGGAGGGCTGTGGCTAGTTTTGCCCCTGGATCGCCCTCCACCGGCCTTTGCCCATGGACGAACTTGAAGTCCGTTGGCACCAGGCGATCGCCGAGATTCCCGAGGCGCAATGGGAGGCCCTGCTGCCCGGGGCCGGGGGCGAAAGCCCCCCGGCAGCTGCGGTGATGGCGACGCCGTTTTTTCGCTGGAGCTGGCTGCAGCACCTGGAGGCCAGCGGCAGCATTGCGCCACGCCAGGGCTGGCAGCCATGCCATCTGGGGCTTTGGCGGGGCGAAACGCTGGTGGCGGTGGCACCCCTTTATCTCAAGGGACACAGCTATGGCGAGTTTGTGTTCGACCAGTCGTTCGCCCAATTGGCAGGCCAGATGGGCCTGCGGTATTACCCCAAGTTGGTGGGCATGAGTCCCCTGAGCCCGGTGGAGGGCTATCGCTTTTTTGTCGCAGCCGGCGAAGACGAAGGCGCATTGACGGCCGTGATGATGGCCGAAATAGGCAGTTTCTGCCGCAGGAATGCCATCTTGAGTTGTAATTTTCTCTACGTTGATCCCCAGTGGCGGCCCCTGGCTGAGGCCACCGGCTGCGCCCTGTGGTTAAACCAGCAGAGTTGCTGGACTGCGGCTGGAGCCGCTGATTTTGAGGGCTATCTGGCGGGCTTCAATGCCAACCAGCGCCGTAACATTCGCCGCGAACGCAAGGCCGTGGCCGCCGCCGGTGTGCAGGTGACGGCGATGGTGGGGGAGGAGATTTCACCCCAGTTGTTGATGCGCATGCATGATTTTTATGCCCAGCACTGCAGCCGCTGGGGCGCCTGGGGCAGCAAATACCTCAGCGACACTTTCTTCAGGGATGCCCCAGTGGCCCTGCGCCGCGACCTGGTGTTATTCAATGCCCATCAAGGGGATCCCAACCAGCCCCTGGCGATGTCGATGTGCGTGCACAGCCCCGAAGGACTTTGGGGCCGCTATTGGGGCAGTGAGGTGGAGCTGGATCACCTCCATTTCGAGGTTTGCTATTACGCCCCGATCGAATGGGCGATCGCCCGGGGCCTGCGGCGGTTTGATCCGGGGGCTGGCGGCAGCCATAAAAGGCGGCGCGGTTTTGTGGCCGAACCCCGGGCCAGTTTGCATCTCTGGAGCCAGCCCGAATTTGACCGTCTGCTGCGCCGCTGGCTACCCCAGGCCAATGCCGAAACCCTGGAGGAAATCGAGGCCATCAACGCCGAAATTCCCTTTGTGGCCCGTTCGCATGAAGGGCCCCAAAGGGAATAGGGGTTCAAGCCGGGGGTAAGCCCGGCTTGATGGTGCCGTGGCTTAGGCCGAGGCTTGCGCAGTTCTGCTTCCGAGGGGATGTCCAGTGATCAAAAGATCGGTTGCTGCGCCGGGTGGGGGCATCGGGCCTTGCCCACCCTTCCCAGGGCTGCTAGGCGGTAGGCATGACGACCGGCCAAGCCACCCAATTAGAATTTTCTCATGGTGTCTGACAACTCCCCTCCGTTCCTTGCCTGTGATCCCTCCGGGGTCGAAGGTTCGGATTCCGTCAGTGGTCACTCAACCCGATCCCAGCTCGATGACCAGCTTTCCCAGCGGTTCATCGCCCTTGATCCTGCGGGTTATTTCCTGATCAAAGTCGATGCCGTTGCGGGCGAGCTGGTCGCCGAGCACTACGGCAACGCCATCGATGACAGGGGTCTGGCCACCGACCCGGAAACCGGTGAGGTGCTGTCCTGCCGCGGTGCCCTGCCCCGGTCGCCCCTGGCGATCTATCGCGGCCGCACGGCCAAGGAACTCGGCATCGCCCTGTGCGAAGGTCCCGAACCCCACCCCCTCAGCTGTCTGGATCACGCCCTGTACCTCGGCCGCGAGCTGCAGAAAGCCGAGACCTGTCTCCGCCTGGGCCTCGCCTACGTCCAAGATTGAGTGAGGGTTGGCCCGAGGGCCATCAGGCCGGTTGCAGTTCGCGGGGGGC
>CAMCQR010000040.1 GCA_945877115.1 Synechococcus sp. UW140
CAGGCCCAGGGGTTGTTGCTGACCAACGCCCATGTGGTTGAGGGCAGTACACGGGTGACCGTGGGCCTGCTGGATGGCCAGCGGGTTGAAGGCCAGGTGGTGGGTCTGGATCACGTCACGGACCTAGCGGTGGTGCGCTTGGCGCGAAGTGGGCCTTGGCCGGTCGCTCCCCTGGGTAATTCCGATGCATTGCAGGTGGGCGACTGGGCGATTGCCGTCGGCAATCCCTTTGGTTTGGATCACACCGTCACCCTTGGCATCATCAGCAGCCTGAATCGCAGCGCCAGCAAATTGGGCCTTTCCGATAAGCGTCTCGACCTGATTCAGACCGATGCTGCAATTAATCCAGGCAACTCTGGTGGGCCTTTGCTCAATGCGGACGGGGAGGTGATTGGCATCAATACACTCGTGAGAACTGGTCCTGGAGCTGGGTTGGGATTCGCGATTCCGATCAACCGGGCCCGATCAATCGCTACCGAAATTGTGGCTACCGGAAAGGTCATTCATCCGGTAATTGGTGTGTCCTTGAGTGGCTTGCCGGTCGGTCCTGGTGGACAACCCCAGCCCGGGGCCTTGGTGGTAAAAGTGTTGGAATCAGGGCCCGCAGCCCGCTCTGGGGTACAGAGCGGCGATGTGATTGTGGCCGTCGATGGAAGGATTGTGCGCACACCCTCCGAAGTCATCGCTGCGGTCGAAGCCAGTGGGGTAGGGCGGCCCCTGACGCTGGGCCTCCGACGGGCTGGGCGCCCCCTGCAGCTAAAAGTGCTGCCGGGGGAGTGGGGTAAGGCCCCTTAGTCAAGGCGCTAAGGGAGGTCAAAGAACGTCAAAGCTGGGCTGGGGCCCTGGGGCCCTAACGGACTCGATCACATCGGGCACATCGGGCCGAGGGGCCAGATCCTGAGCCACCCGTGATGGGGAGTCCAGTTGCTGACGCAGCATCCACTGGGTGGCGGCTTTCTGGCTATGCCAGGCCTGGAGGAGCTGCTTGGCGAGACCCTGGAGGGTGTGGATGTCGACAGTCGAGTCGATGGCACGACTCATCCTCTCCATTTCGAATTTCTGACCGAGCGTGAGGGCGAGGGGTTCGGACATTGGCAGTAGGGGCATCGAAAAAGCTAGGCCAAGGCTACGAACTGTTTCAAGTGCCCCGGTATCCAATGCAACATGCATGGCTGACTGGAAGTAAAAAACCAGCGTTTGCTGATGGTTGCCGTGTCGGTTGTCCCCCTGGGCCAGGTGGGGCTTGGGGCTGAGTGCCCCTGGTGCGGTGGGCTCTGAGGTGCTGTTTTCTGGGTTTTAGCCAGGTCAGAGTTTGCACACGCTTTGGGTGGCTGGGCCGGGTCGGAGGAGCTATCGGGCTGGAGCGTTATGTGGTAGTTGCGTCCGTTCTTGGAGCGGTGATTTTTAGGATTTACGGCCGGCGGCCTTGGACTTCTGTTTGAGACGATTGGCTTCCCGTTTCTGGCTGCGGGCTTCCTCTTCTCGTGCCTGGTCCGCTTCCTGGCGCTCCTCCTCCTTTTTCTGTAAGTAGTAGGCGTAATCGCCGCGGTAGACCACCAGCTCGCCATCGCGCAGTTCGACAATGCGGTTCGCCACCCTGGAAATGAAGTAGCGGTCGTGGGAAACCACCAAGGCCGCCCCTTCGTAGGCCCGCACCGCATCTTCCAGCATCTCCTTAGCTGGAATGTCGAGGTGATTGGTGGGCTCGTCCAGGACCAACAGGTTGCATGGGGTCACGAGCATCAGGGCGAGGGCGAGGCGTGCTTTCTCGCCACCACTGAGCTGGCCAACGTTCTTAAACACAGAGTCATTGCTGAGCCCAAACCGGCCCAGAAGACTGCGCACCTGGGTCTGGGTCCAGTCGGGGACGGCGCTGAACAGGGTGTCGATCACCGTTCGATTTAGGTCAAGGGCCTCAGCCTGGTTTTGCTCGAAGTAGGCGGGAATCACGTTGTGTTCCCCGATTCCCCCTTCTCCCTCCTCCGGTTGTTCCAGGCCCAGCACAAACCGAAGCAGGGTCGATTTGCCAGCACCATTGGGGCCGACAAGGGCGATCCGATCCCCCCTTTCGACCTCCAGGTTGGCGCCCAGAAACAGCAGCCGATCGTCGTAGCTGTGGCTTAGATCCTTGAGGGAAGCCACGAGTCGGCCGGAACGGGGCGCAGGGGGGAACTGGAAACGCGGCCCCTCGACCCCTTCTAGGGGAGCTTCAATGCGATCGACTTTGTCGAGTAACTTCTCGCGGCTCTTGGCCTGGGTGCTGCGGGTGGCACTGGCCCGGAAGCGGTCGATGAAGGCCTGTTGGGCGCCCAGCTCCTTTTGCTGCCGTTCGTAGGCGGACTGGGTGGCTTCCCGTTCGAGTTCCTTCTGTTCGAGGTGCTGGCTGTAGTTCCCCAGGTAGGTGCGTGAGATGCCCCGTTCCGTGGAAACGATCTGATTGCAGACGCGATCGAGGAACGTGCGGTCATGGCTGATCACAACCAGAGGTACGGTCTGTTCCAGCAGATAGCTCTCCAGCCACTGAATTGTTTCGACGTCAAGGTGGTTGGTGGGTTCATCCAGCAGCAGCAGGTCGGGATCCTGCAGGAGGATTTTCCCCAGGGCGATGCGCATCTGCCAACCGCCGGAGAAGTCGCCCACCGGTCGTTCCGCCAGCTCGACAGTGAAGCCGATCGTGGGCAACAACTTGTCGATGCGGGCCTCCAGTTCATAGCCATGTAGGGCCTCGAAGCGGCTCTGGAGACGACCGAGTTCTTCAATGAGTCGATTCAGGAGATCGGCATCTTCGGCCGCCTGTTCCGTCGCCATCTCGCTCTCAACCAGGCGCATGCCGTTCAGCACCTCGGCGGCTTCCCCAAAGGCCTGAAACAGTTCCTGGCGCACACTGCGCAGGAGATCAACATCAAATTCCTGTTGCAGATAGGCGATGCGGGGATCGCCTTTGCGCACCACCTGGCCGCTGGTCGGCTCCTCCAGTCCGGCGATGATTCGCATCTGGGTGGATTTGCCTGCCCCATTCACGCCCACAAGTCCGATGCGGTCCCCGGCCTTCACCTCCCAACTCACATCTTTGAGCACCTCGCCGGTGGGGTAGATCTTGCCGATACGTTCTAGGCGCAGCACGGAGCCAGGGATCCTTAAGGTCCCTTCATCATCCCCCGGCGCCAGGGGGCCCATGGGTCATGCCTGTCGGTAAGACTGGCTGGGCCGCTGCTTCCCGCAGACACCAGCAGGGTTCCCGATGATCAAACGCCTTGAGCAGGTGGCTGCCCTTGTGGTGGCGGCCGGCCTGGCCCTCGTGAGCTATTGGTTGTTTTTCAGTTGGGCCCAGGGGGGGGGAGCCCAGAACCGCCGCCTGCCCCCAGCCCGCTCCATGGCGGCGCCAGACGAGCGGGTTGCCTCCCCTGGAGAGGGTGGGGGCGGGCGCTTGCCGTTGCTCTCAAAGGCCGCCGCGGGCCTTGAGCAACCATTGTTTGGTGTCCAGATCGTCAAGACTGGCGATGTGGGCTCGCACCTCAGCGATCGACACCGGCAGACCTAAGTCGGCGCCGATCTCGACAATGCGTGAAAGGGTGCCGGTGGGGTCCTGGAGGGCCTGACGGAAAAGGGCCTGGGTCAGCGCCGCATCACCATTGATCCTGCTGTATAGGAGGGCGGCGTTGCTAGGCGATGGGTCACCCGAGGGTGGTGGTGTGGAGGGACTGAGGGCCATCGTGGGGTCAGCGGCGGCGAGGAGGAATGCCCATCTTCTCCTTCGGGTTGCCCATGGGGGCCCCAGCTCAGGCCGCGGCGGCTTGGTCTTCCACGTCGGTGCCGGTGGCGGAGGCATCCTCCATGCTGCGGGCATCCAGGCAGAGAACCTTGCGCAACTGGGCGTAATTGGCAGCGAGGGAGGGTTGCCCTTCCTGTTGGGCTCCATATTCCGCCCGCTGTAATACATGGTGCAGGTGCGTCAGTAGGTAAGTACTGATCACAGCCGACACCAATACATCACTGCGTTCGGGACTGCGGTTTTTGCTGGCGCGGCTTTTGGCCTGCTGACTGGCTGCGGGTGTCTTGGGGCGAACAGGAGTGGATCGGGCCATGGCGCGGACCGGTACGGTGCTGCAAGCATAGTGCTGGATACTATCCCAGAAGATCTCTGTACACTTCCTCCTAACCTTGCGGATCTCCGCAGCCGGATCTCCCAGCCGAATCTTCCCAGCCGTGGCCACCCGTCAGACCTCCTCCAGCGGGCGATCCAAATCACCCCGAATCCAGGTGGTGCTGCCTGAGGACGTTTGTGAACGGTTGGCCAGCTTGGCGGAGGCGGAGTCGCGGACCGTCAGCAACATGGCCAAGGTCCTGATCCAGCAAGGCTTGGACCGTTTGGAGCGCCAGCAGGGTCAGGAGGCCGCCCGCGGCAGTGCCCGATTTCGCGAGGTCCTTGAACGCCAGCAACGATTGGGAACTCGCCGACTCAAGGGGGTCCCTCGCCGCCTGCGCTTACCCCGCAGGGCTGATTAGGACCAACCCAAGCAGGCAAGTCTCCCAAAAAAGGATGGACCGCTCTCCCCCCCCTAGCCCTGGTGCTGGGCCCAGAGACCCAGTACGGCGGCTTTACGGGCTCCTGTGACCGAGGGCAGGGATCCGGCATGGCCCTGCTGGTGCCACCAGGCCAACAGGGCGAAGGCCAGGGCTTCCCGCTGGGAGTCGCCGATGCCCAGTTCGGCCAGGGGGCGGACGGCCAGGCCGCGACAACGGCGGCGCAACTGGTCCATCAGCATGCGGTTGCGGGCGCCGCCGCCGGACACCAGGAGTTCCAGGGGGCGAGGGCCCCGCTCCAGATCCTTGGCCACAACGGCTGCTGTTAAGGCCGTGAGGCTGGCCAGGGCGTCGGCGGGCTCCGGGGAGCCCTGCTCGGCCAACTGGCGGAGTCGCTGCTCCAGGTCTGAGGCGCCAAACAGCTCGCGGCCTGTGGATTTGGGCGGTCGCTGCTGAAAGTAAGGCTCCTGGAGCCATTGCTGAATCAACGCCTCGTTGATTTGGCCTCGCAGCGCCCAGGCCCCTTCATCATCAAAACCAAGATGTCCCTGGCTGAAGCGTTGTACAGCCAGGTCAATCAGGGTATTGGCCGGGCCACAATCCCAGCCCAGCACAGGGTTGCGCCGTTCCGGTCCGACGCCGGGCGGCAGCAGGGTGAGATTGGCGATACCGCCAAGGTTGAGCAAGGCTCGCCAGCCGCCGATGCCCCCCACAAAGGCCGCATCAGCGGCTGGGACAAGCGGGGCTCCCTCGCCACCCAGGGCGAGATCGGCACTGCGGAAATCAAAGACCACCGGCCGGCCCAACAGCTCGGCGAGCAGCGGGCCCTGCAGCATCTGCCAGCTGAGGCCTCGCCGTTGGGCCGATGGCGGGCGGTGCCAAATGGTTTGGCCGTGACATCCCACCAATTGACTCTCCCCCCCAGGGTCGCAGGCCCGTGCCGCTTGCGCTTGCGTTTCGGTGACGGCTTCGGAGAGTTCCAGCAGGTTGGCGGCCGAAAGGGCCTGACCTTGACCGATGGCCACCAGGCTGCTCCGGAGATCCGGGGCATAGGGCGTGGCGGCCGAAGCCAGGATGCGCCATGCGGGGCGGTCGGGGCGGCCTGAGAATTCCGCCAAAACAGCATCAACACCATCGGCACTGGTGCCGCTCATCAGACCTAGAACCCGCATGCTGCCCATGGGCTTCGCCCTGGTTCAGCGGTTCGGCTGGGGGGTCATGCGCAGGTAGGGACGGATCTCCGTGACCCCTTTGGGGAACTTGGCGCGGGCCTCGTCGGTGGGGATGGAGGGGACGACGACGCAATCATCGCCGTCTTTCCAGTTGACCGGGGTGGCCACTTGGTGGTTATCGGTGAGCTGCAGCGAGTCAATGACCCGCAGAATCTCATCGAAATTGCGGCCCGTGCTGGCGGGATAGGTGATCTGGAGCCGAAGTTTCTTATTGGGATCAATGATGAACACCGATCGCACCGTTAGGTTGTTGAGGGAATTGGGGTGGATCATGCCGTACAAATCGCTGACCCTTTTGTCTAGATCGGCAAGAATTGGGTAGTCAACGCTTGTTTTCTGGATCTCGTTGATATCACAGATCCAGCCTTTGTGGCTCTCGGCCGAGTCAACACTCAGGGCAATGGTCTTGACGTTGCGTTTGTCCCATTCCGGACGCAGGCGGGCCACTTCGCCCAGTTCCGTCGTGCAGACCGGGGTGTAATCCGCTGGATGGGAGAACAGCACCACCCAGTGGGCGTCAGCGAAATCGTAAAGATTGATCGGACCAAGCTGGGAATCCTGGGTGAAATCGGGAACGGTATCGCCGAGCTGAAGGGCCATGGCCTAAGGGGAGAAGACTTCTGAATGTTGGCATGGCGCCTCCGCTAGAGCCGGGGGGCGAGGGGGCCATTCCTGCAGTCGCTGGCAGAGATGCTGCAAGCCCAGGTTCGAAGTGGCCGAAACGAACAGCATGTCCGGGACCAGGGCCTGGGCCCGCTCCAGCTCGGTGCTGGGGCAGCGGTCGATCTGGTTGCCGATCACCAGCCGCGGTCGATCGGCGCCCAATCGATCCATGATCGTCTCGACAGCTTTCAGCTGCTCGGGCCAGGCCGGATCCCCCAGGTCCACGACGATCAGCAGACCATCCGCCTCCAGCGCCTCCTCCACGGTGGATCGGAAGGCCTCCAGCAGGGCCGGTGGCAGATCCTCGATGAAACCCACCGTGTCGGTGATGAGGATTTCCCGTGCTCCTTCGCTGGCACCCCCGAGATGCAGGCGCCGGGTGGTCGGATCCAGGGTGGCGAAGAGCTGGTCCGCGGCTAGGACCCCCTGGCCGGCAGGGGCGCCAGTCAGGGTGTTGAGTAGGGAACTCTTGCCCGCGTTGGTGTAGCCCACCAGGGCCAGCCGCGCCATATCAGAGCGTTGTTGCCTGAGGCGGGTTCGATGCTCCCCCAACCGTTGGACATCCCGTTGTAGGCGCTCCAGCCGGCGGGCGATGGCGCGGCGATCCTTTTCCAACTGGGTTTCACCGGGCCCCCGGGTGCCGATGCCGCCCCCTTGGCGGGAGAGACTTAGACCCCGACCGGTGAGCCGGGGCAGGCGGTAGCGCAGCTGGGCCAATTCCACCTGCAACCGACCGGCGGCGCTGGCGGCCCGTTGGGCAAAGATGTCCAGGATCAACTCACTGCGGTCGCTGACAGGCAGGTCCAGGATCCGTTCGAGATGGCGAGCTTGCAGGGGACTGAGTTCCCGGTCGGTAACCACCAGGTTGGCTCCAACTCTTCGGGCTTCCAGGGCCGCCTCCCGCAGTTTGCCGTCCCCCCAGAGATTGGGGCCGTTCTGGCGGCTTGGCCGTTGGCGGACATTGCCGAGCACGAGGCCGCCGGCACTGCTCACCAGCCCCTCCAACTCGGCCAAACGTCGCTCCTGAGCCTGGCCGCCATCACCCAGGCTCAGGAGGAAAACCCTGTCCCGTGCGCCCTCGTCGCGGGTTTCGCGGCTACCAACCAGCGTTTCAGCGTCCTGGTCTGGAGCCACTTCTTCTGGAGCCAGGCCGCAGAGTGTGGCCAGGTCGTCTTCGCGCAGACAGGACCAGGCACTGGCCCCAACCCCGGCAGGAACGCTGAGGCTGGCCGGCCAGCGACCCCCGGCGCCTGGGCTGGGGCCAAAGCGTAACCAGCAGGTGGGGTTCAGATCCAATCCCATCAGACCTTCGCGCTCCCCCGGTTGGAGCAGGGCATGGCGGGCGGTGCCGGCGCAGGTGATCAGTCGATAGGGCCCTTCGCGGCGTCGACCCGACGGGGCCAGGGGCTCGGAAGAGGGGGCCCCGTCCAGCTCCCCTACCCACAAAAAACGACAGACGCCACGGTCATCCACCACCAGGGTGAGGGGGGTTTCCAGCCTCAGGCAGAGCGCCGCCAGACGGTGCAGGGTGAGCTCGTCGGCGAGGGCATCGAAGGGATGGCGCCGATGACAGATCTGCTCAAGGCGCCGACGCTCACTGGGGCGTAAACCGGCCGTACGGCCCACCAGGACACCTTGTTTCAAGATCGGGTCCTGGGGCCGTCGTTACCCGCCAGCCAGCCAGCCGCCACCCGGATCTGTAGGGGCAGGCCTGGCAAGCGGGCCAGGTAGGCCAGCCGCCGCAGCTGATAGGCCCCCGGCCCCGCCAAGGTGAAACCGGCCCCGGTGAGGCTCGCCTCCCCCAGCCCCAGGGATAGCATTTCGCCCAGGTCTTTCCAGGCGAAATTTTCCAGGGGTTCGCCAGCCAGGGAGTGGCCAATGTTGGCGGCGATCACGGGGGCCTCCTGGAAAGCCACTTGGGCGGTGGTCGGGGTTGCTGGGACGGGGTCTTCGGGGTCGGTCCCAGGCGCGCCCTGGATCGCCCCAAGGTCGCCGACCACGAAGATGTCGGCGTGGTTCTGAAGCCGCAGGTCGGGGCCACAGAGCAGGCGGCCGCGGTTGTCGCAGGCGGGGGCTGGTAGCAGGGTCGGTGGCTGGCAGCGCAGGCCGGCCGTCCAGATCACCGCGGCCACCGCCAGGGTTTCCGGGGAACGTCCTTCGGGCCCTTCGCCGCCAGGCACCAATTCCAGATACCCCCCATGCACGGCCAGCACCCTGGTGCCGCTGCGGATCCGCACCCCGCGACGCTGCAGGGCCAGCAGCCCCTGCTCCCGGTTGAAAGCGCGGGATCCGTTCAGAAGCGACGGCCCCTGCTCGATCAGCTCGATGCCGGCCCGATCCCCGAGCATGTCGGCCAATTTGCAGGCCAGCTCCACGCCGCTCGGACCGCCCCCCACGATCGCCAGCCGTTGGCCCATCAAGGGGCCCTCCCGCAGGCTGCGCACCACGGACTGAAGGCGGTCGACATCGGCAAGGGTGCGGAAACCCAGGGCATGCTCCTGGACCCCGGGAACGCCGAAGTCATCGCTGCCGGCACCGGTGGCCAGGACGAGACGGCTGTAAGCCAAGGTGTGGCCCTGACCTGTGTGGACCTGGCGGCTGTTCGTGTCGATGCGGTCCACCTTGTCCCTTAACCAGCCGATGCCCTTGCCGGCCAGCAGGGATTGATAGCCAGGGGCGATCTGCCAGCGGCGTAACTCACCACTCAGCAGCTCGTAGAGAAGGGGCAGGAAAAGAAAATGATCGTTGGGTTCGATCAGCACCAGCGGAGGATGGCCAGGTTGTTCGGCAAGGGCCAGGGCGGTGTAAAGGCCCCCGAAACCTCCTCCGGCGATCACAATCGGATCTAATCCAGCTCCTTCTTGGGGTCGGCTGGTGCTGTTGTCTTGGATCAATGGCTGCTGCATTACAAAGAACCTACCCTGGGATCCCACGGACGGCATGATGAAGGCATGGCGATCTCTGCGTTAACGATCCCAGCGATCTCCGGTTCTCTCGCTGCGGCTGGAGAAGGCTTGGCCCTACCCAATGATCGCGCCGGCCAGCCCCTGGATTCCGATCAGTCCCGCAGCTTGCTGGAATCCCGCGATTCTTTGGCACGATTGCGCTGGGGCTGGGACACCTTTGGTGAACACTTTGCGCTGACCACAAGCTTTGGCATCCAGTCGGCGGTGTTGCTGCACCAGGTGAGACAGCTGGCCCAAAGTCTTGATGGAGTGAAGATTCCTGTGATCTGGGTGGATACAGGTTATCTCCCCCCCGAGACCTATCGCTATGCCGAGCAGTTGCTGCAACGACTGCCTCTCGATCTGCAGATCGTGCAATCCGAGCTTTCGCCGGCCCGGATGGAGGCCCTCCACGGCCGCCTCTGGGAATCCAGCGAGGCTGATGAACGGCAGCTTTACAACCAGATCCGCAAGGTCCAGCCCCTCGATCGGGCCTTCCATGATCTCGACGTGCATTGCTGGGCCAGTGGTGTGCGCGGTGGGCAGACTGATCACCGTCGTGGCATGTCGGTCCTGGACTCGGTGAGGGGGCTTTGGTCCCTGCGGCCCCTGCTGTCCTGGACGAAGAAGGACATTTATTACTACATGCAGGAGCACGACCTGCCCCAGCATCCGCTTTTTGAGCAGGGTTATTCCACGGTCGGCGACTGGCATTCCAGTGCCCCGGAAGATGGCACCCTGAGGGGCCGGGCCACCCGTTTTGGCGGCCTGCAACAGGAATGCGGCATCCACCTGCCAGGGATGTTGGGAGAGGGCATCTGAGGTGGATGGGGGCCAGGTCCGCTGGCTCTTGATCGGCAACAGCCGCTGGCACTGGGCCACCCCTGACCCCCGACACCCTGGAGCCCTAATCCGTTGGGAGACCCCTCCTCCCCCTGGATCCCTCCCCCCCGGGGCCTCCCCCCTGGCTTGGGCGGCGGTGGGCACGGTGCCGGAAACCGCTGGCCTCTCGCCCACCACCCGGTTGGCGCTGGCGGAGGTTCCCCTGGATGGCATGCCCCCCTGGCTGGGTATTGATCGGGCCTTGGCCAGTTGGTGGGCCTGGCGGCGCTGGCCTGGACCCTTGCTGGTGGCCGATGCGGGCACGGTGCTCAGCCTGAACCGGTTAACACCATCGGGCCGTTTCGGCGGTGGGCGCCTGCTCGCGGGCCTGGCGCTGCAGTGGCAGGCGATGGCGGCGGGCACCGCCGCGTTGCCGGACACCTTGGTGGCCCCTGGCCGGGGCTTCGGGGCCCTGAGCCGTGGTGGCCAGCCACCCTGGCCCCTGGACACCCAGGAAGCGATGTTGGTCGGTGTCAGCCAGGGGCTCGCGGCGGCCATCGTCGCCGCGAGCCTGGAGTGTGAGCAGAAGGGGTTCCGTTTGGTGCTGACGGGAGGGGATGCGCCCATCCTCAAGCCGCTGATCGGTCCATCCCTGGCCCGGCGGGGCATTCCCCTTGAGCATCAACCCGATCTTTGCCTGGAGGCCCTGGCCTCCCTGAGGCCTGCCTCGGGCCCTGGAGTGGGGTGACACCGATTGACCCAGGTTTTCCTAGGTTGGATGGCCAGCTGAAGCCTTGATCATGACCCTTGCTGTCGGTGATGCCGCCCCTACCTTCAGCCTGCCGGATCAGGCCGGTGAACCCGTGTCTCTGGCGGATTTCAAGGGCCAAAAAGTCGTCATTTATTTCTATCCCAAGGACGACACGCCAGGCTGCACCAAGGAAGCCTGCAACTTTCGAGACCGGTGGGATCGCTTCCAATCCCATGGCATCAAGGTGCTCGGCATCAGCAAGGACCCGGCGGCGAGCCACGGCAAGTTCATCAAGAAATACGAGCTTCCCTTCACCCTGCTCACCGACGCCGAGCCCTGTCCCGTGGCCAGCGCGTTTGAGAGCTATGGATTGAAGAAATTTATGGGCAAGGAATACATGGGGATGATGCGCCACACCTTTGTCGTAGATGAAAACGGTGTTCTTGAATACATTTATCGTAAAGTCACCGCCGAAACCATGGCCGATCAAATTCTCGCTGACCTTGGTCTGTCGTAGACCGGGTCTCGATGAGAAATCAGTCCAGGTCCGTGGTTTTCGCTTATCAAGCACGGAGACGCCGGACGGTTGTTGGCGTCCTCGGCGATCTCATTGGTGCGATACGACCGGTGTGCAGAAGCACAACTTGACGATGAGTTGGGTGGATTGACCACCTTTTCGGTAGATTGACAAAGAAGTCCCTTTTGATTCCCCGTGTCCAAGCGCCTGCTTGCTGGTCTCCTTCTGGGAACGGCCGTCACCGCCGCAGCTCTCCCCCTCTCTGTTCAGGCTGCCGCTTACCCGGTTCGCTGGAACACTGGCGCGGCCACTTGGTCTACGCCCCAGTCCGCTTTCGCCACCTTCGTCAAGGACGGCAAAATCACCGACCGGGGCCTAGCCGGTGGCATCCAGCGCTCTGGGTGGTCAGCCACTGAGGTGCGCGAAGGCTTTAAAAAGAACTACGACGTTGATGTCGTTGCGGTTTCCAAGTTTCTGTATTCCGACACCGGCGTTAAGTTCCTCAAGAACGCCACCGCCAGCTATTTTCCCTATTGGAGCATGAACACCTATGCGGTTCAGGCGCTCCGCTCGGCCATCATAGCTGACGCTGCCGATGGCAAGCTGTCTGCCTTCGGTATTCTTTCGTCCCTTCCCACAGATTTCCGCTTAGCTGATTTCTGCAACACCTATACCGGCGCCCAAAACATCTGCGCCGAAGGCCGCTGCAAGCCCGGCACTGCCCAGTGCACCTCCTTGCTCTCCTGGTACGTCTTCTTGCCCGCCTGCATCCAGGCCAACCAAGTTTCCCAGCCCGTGGCCATGCGTAGTGAGCCCGCCCCCGCCCCCGTTGAACCGATCCGTGGTCTCTGGTGAGCCTTGCCCCATCCATCGGCAAGTACCTTGCCGATTCTTGCCCCGGGAATTCCTGGGGTTTTTTTATGCCGGTTTTCCGTTGTTTGGTCTGGTAGCTGTACCCCCATGGGCGATCACGAGGGTGTGGCGTAGGCGTTGGGGCCCCGGGGCCCCGGGCGCACTTCGGAACAGGGTTTCGAGGCAAGTCATCGCCTCGGCTTCAAGGTGCTCCTTCAGATGGGTGCGATAGGAGGCCCCTGGGGCGAACCAGCGCTGCAGCAGGCGCGGCTCAATTCGCCAGTTCAGCTGTTCCTCCCACGATCGCGCCTGTACGGACCAGCCCATCGCTTCCAGATCCAGGCTCCATTGGTGATGGTCATGGGCCTGTTCCTCAAGCCAGCGTTGCTCGAGGGGCAGGACAGCTGCCAACAGATCGGCGGATGCTGGCGGGACAGCCTTGGCCGGAGGTGACTCACCACGGGGCGGTTGGCCAGCGCTGGCGGCCCAGCCTTGCTGCAGGCAGCCCAGCGGCCCCAGCAAGGGTTGACTCAACAGCAGGCGGAATTCAGCCCTGGGGGCTGCCAAGCGATGGATCTGCTCCAACCAGGCGCGACGACGCGCCAAAGGTTGGCCGGCAAGGGGTTGGCGCGCCACGAACCACTCAAAGGCCATCCCTTCTTGGGCCAGCTCCTGCAACCTTGAGGAGTTATTCAGCGTCGATGCCAGTAAGCGGGGGCGTCGCAGCTCATCCAGTAGTTGCACCTGGGCCTCTAGGCGCTGTTGGTCCGCATCGGCCGCAAGGGTCATCACCACCTCCCCCTCGCTGGCCTGCAGGAGGGGGTCGAGGCTCCAGAGCAGGGAACGACTCTCCAGCACCAGCACCCGATCCAGTCCGTCGATTCGGGCCCCTAGCCACAGCTGTTGGCGCAGCCGATCGAGCCGCTCACCCTCGGTGGCGCACTGGCGCCGCAGCCAGCGCTCTAGCTGGGGGTCCTGGGGACTGCTGCTGAACAGGTCGCTGCTGTCACCGGCCATTTCATCGACAGCCGCCAGCTGGGCGGCCCGCCGTTCCTGCAGCCGTTGTCGCCGATCACCCTCCCAACCGAGGTTTCCGGGCTGCCAGAAGAGTTCTCCCTGCAGGTCCGTGGGCAGGTACTGCTGGGCGACCCAGTGGTCCGCATAGGCGTGGGGATAGCGGTATCCGACCCCGTCACCGAAGGCTTTGCCGTCCCGATGGGCATCCCTGAGGTGGGAGGGAACCGCCTGTTTGTTGGTTCGCCGCACGGCCTCCAGGGCCGAAAAGATCCCCATCGTGCTGTTGCTTTTCTCGGTGCCCGCCAGGTAAAGCGCCGCCTGGGCCAGGGCGTACAGCCCTTCGGGCAGCCCCACCCGATCGAAGCAACTGGCGCAGGCGGCCACCACCACCATCGCCTGGGGGTCGGCCAGGCCCACATCTTCACCGGCGGCGATCAACATGCGCCGCAGTAGGAAGCGGGGATCTTCGCCGGCTTCCAGCATCCGGGCCAGCCAGAACAGGGCGGCATCGGCATCCGAGCCCCGCAGCGACTTGATGAAGGCACTGATGGTGTCGAAATGGGCATCCCCCTGCTTGTCGTAGAGCACGGCCCGTTGCTGGATCGATTCCTCGGCGATTGCCAGATCGATCTGGATGGCCCCATCGCCATCGGGCAGGGTGGTTTCCACCGCCAGTTCGAGGGCATTGAGCAGGCTGCGGGCATCACCGCCGGCCACCTGAACGAGATGGTCTCGAGCCACCTGGCTCAGGTGCACCTTGCGGTCGCCGTAGCCCCTCTCGCCGTCAGCCAGGGCTTGATCCAGCAGTCGTTGCAGCGCTTCCGGTTCAAGGGGTTGGAGGCGGAAGAGCCGCGCTCGGCTGACAAGGGCCTTGTTGACTTCGAAGTAAGGGTTTTCGGTGGTGGCGCCAATCAGGGTGAGGGTGCCGTTTTCGACCCAAGGCAGCAAGGCATCCTGCTGGGCCGTGTTGAAGCGATGCACCTCATCAATGAATAGGAGACTGCGCAAGCCATGCTGTTCGAGCCGCTGGCGGGCCTGGTCCACCTCGGTGCGGAGATCCTTGACCCCGGCCAGTACGGCGTTGAGGCTGGAGAAGTGGGCACGGGTGGAGCCCGCGATGATGCGAGCCAAGGTAGTTTTGCCCGTACCAGGGGGGCCGTGCAAAATCAGGTTTCCGACCCTGTCGGCCAGGATGGCTCGCCGCAGCAGGCGGCCCGGTCCCAGGATCCGCTCCTGACCGACAAACTCGTCGAGTGTGCGGGGTCGGAGCCGATCAGCCAGCGGGGCAATGCGTCGCCGCAGCTGTTCACCCTGATGGCCAAAGAGATCGGTCATGGGGTGATCATCGCGGCCACGCCGTAGGCCTATTCGCCGACCCGGTGGAAGCGGGAGCTGAAGCCAAGCAGATCAATCCCGCTGAAGATGAAGCTGATACCGACCAGCAGGCCCAGAACCGAGAGCAGGCCTGCAGGGCTCATGGTCAGGATCATCACGCCCAATACAAGGGTGATCAGGCCGTTGGCCAGGCCCCAGCCCCAGCCTTGGCTGAGTCGATGGGTCATGGACACGATCGACATCACGATCCCTTCAACCAGGAACACGAGGCCGATCGCCGTCGCTAGGGCCTTGATCTGCAGGGCGGCGGGAATCAGGCCGGACTTGAACTGCCACAGCATCCAGATCCCAGCCACCATCAGCAGAGCCGACACCACCAGACGCCAGAAGCAATGCCAGCGGCTCAGCCGGGCGGAACGGCTGAGGTTGTTGAACCAGCCCATGATGCCGGCAACCAAGAAGCCCACGGCCACCATCACGGTGACCCAGGCGGAGGCGATCATCGGAAAACTCAGGGCCAACACCCCTAGCACGATCATCATGATCCCTTCGGCTTGGGTGAATCCCTTGAGCCGGCCTGCTTCCAGGGCGAGGCGATCGAGGGCTGGTGAGGTTCGCAGGGATTCTTGATGCGGGGGCAGGGAGGCGCCGGAGGTCATGGGGAAAGCAAGGGGAGCACTTCAGAAGGGTAGAAGCCTTGCTGGCAAATGGTCCTTTTGGCTCCAAGTGACTCAGGCTTGTTCACAGCGGTTTTGTGCATTTCGGCATCTCCACCTCAGCGGATGTCCCCTTAGGTGATGACGGTTGGCCGGGCCATTCCCGTGCGATCACGGATTTCGGCTAGGTCGTTAATGGCGCAGATCAGGTCGGCCAGGGCCCGTTGGGGATCCTGATCAAGGTCGCCACCGGGAGCGACATAACGTTCCAGATAAATCCGCAACGTCGCTCCCTGGGTACCCGTGCCTGAAAGGCGGAGGACCACCCGGCTGCCGTCCTCCAGCAGCAGCCTCAGGCCTTGGCCACCGCTGACGGAGCCATCCACCGGATCGACATAGCTGAAATCATCGGCAGTGGCGATGGTCCGACCCGCCAGGAGCTGGCCCTGCAAACTGGGCAGCTGGTCCCGCACCCTCCCGTAGAGCCCTTCGGCCGCCTGGCTGGCGATGGCCTCGTAGTCGTGGCGCGAGTAGTAATGGCGGCCAAAGCGATTCCAATGGCAGGCCATCACCTCGGCCACGCTGCAGCCACGCACGGCCAGGATCTGGAGCCAGAAGAGAACGGCCCAGAGACCGTCTTTTTCGCGGATGTGATTGCTGCCCGTGCCGAAACTTTCTTCGCCGCAGAGGGTGATGCGGCCTGCATCCAGCAGGTTGCCAAAGAATTTCCAGCCCGTTGGCGTTTCAAAGCAGGCTATTTCCAGTTCCTTAGCCACCACGTCGGCCGCCGCGCTGGTGGGCATGGAGCGAGCCACACCCGCCAGTCCGCCGGCGTAACCCGGCGCCAGGGTGGCATTGGCCGTCAGCACGGCCAGGCTGTCACTCGGATTGACGAAGCAGGCCCGCCCCAGAATCATGTTGCGGTCTCCGTCGCCATCGCAGGCGGCGCCGAAGTCGTAGGCGCTGCCTTGGAGGAGCAGGTCGGCTAGTTCATGGGCGTAGGTGAGATTCGGATCGGGGTGACCGCCGCCAAAATCCTCCAGGGGCACGCCATGACGGACGGTGCCGGCGGGGGCCCCTAGCAATTCTTCGAAGACGCGGATCGCATAGGGCCCGGTGACCGCATGCATGGCATCAAAGGCCACACGGAAGTTGCTGCGCAGCAGCGCTGCGATGCGATCAAAGTCGAAGAGCTGCTGCATCAGGGCTACATAGTCTTCGACCCCGTCAATGACTTCGACCTGCATGGGGCCCAGGTCAAAGGTGCCGATGACATCCAGCCCGGGGGCTACCCCAGGGCTGATGCGGTAACCGTCCAGCACTTGGGTGGCCCCATAGATGGCATCGGTCAGGGATTCGGGTGCCGGCCCTCCGTTGGCCCCATTCACCTTGACCCCGAAGTCGCCCTCAGGACCGCCGGGATTGTGGCTGGCCGAAAGGATGATGCCGCCGATGGCACCCCGTTGGCGGATCAGGTGGGAGGCGGCCGGGGTGGAGAGGATGCCTCCCTCGGTGGTCACCAATCGGGCCACCCCATGGGCGGCGGCCATGCGGGCGATGGTGCCGATCGCCTCTGTGTTGCCGAAGCGTCCATCGCCCCCAAGCACCAGGGTGCCTCCGGCAACACCGGGCAGGACCCGCAATACCGCTTCGATGAAACTTTCGAGATAGTGGGGGGCCTGGAACTGACGGCTGCTTTTACGCAGTCCTGAGGTGCCCGGTTTCTGGTCGCTGAACGGCTGGCCGAGATCGACCCGGAGCACAGGGTTGTCACTGGGGCTGTGGCTCATGGGGACCCGATCGAGGCGATTGCCAAGAGCAAATTAACCCTGCACTCCTAACGGGGGTCTGCGGGCCGAACCAGGCAATGCTCGACGCCGCAGGCCCCGCCAGTTGGGTAGCGGTCCTTACGTTGGTCTGCGGTTGGGACGACGAACTTAAGGTTTGATGATATTTGGCTAGCGATGACCATGCCTGGCTTGACACGGCGGAATTTTTCTCTGCGTCGGTTTGGCTTTTCTTTGTTGGCTTTCCTGGCCTTCTCCCTGACCACCTTCGTCCCTTTCGCCTTTTCTCCCGCCAAGGCGGCCATTCCCTATCCCCAGGCCGTGACTGAATCTCGCAAGGCGGCCCAAGCGGTCCTTGACCATGCCGGTGCCGAAACCTGCCTGCGCGGCAAGCTCACCAAGGTGCTGTTGCGGCTCTCGGCCAGCTGTGAAGCGGCCGCCGAACACAATGCCCTCTGCTCATTGGCGGATAAGGCGATTGTGGTGACTCCCATGAGCCTCACGTTCATGGAGAACACCGCCCACCAGCTCCTTGAACTGACAGCGTCCGAGCAGAACGCCAGCCTTAGCAAACCCTAGCCAGCTGCTGTTCAAGGAGCGGCTGGTTCAATCAATCGCAACCCGCCACCCTGGCCCTGTTTTTCCTGCTTGGCGTCGCTCTTGGTTTTAGGGAGTTGGCGGCAAAAAACGGTAACATCGGCGGCCGCCGCATCAATGGGGTCCCGTCGCTCAAAACTGTTGCTTGGCGCCGCTACGGCTTTTTGGCGGATTTTCCAAAGCACGTCCTTGCAGCTGGCGGGTAGCCGGGGGTGATCCAGCAATGGATCAGCCTGGAGACGGGCCTGCTCGCAACTGCTGGCCGTGTTGTCGCGCCCGCAGGCGTATGTGGTCAGTTGCAGCTTGCGAAAGGTTTCCGGCGTCGGGAAGCCGTCAGGGAGAGTGCCAGAGCGGGCTGGGCCTGCCATGAGCAAGGCGGCCAGCAGGCTGGCCGCTAATAGAGACCCCTGCGACAAAGGCTGGTTCAGGGGACGGGGAGGGACACGCACCAGGGCCGATCCGGAATTCCTCCATCATGGGACCCCTGGACTTGAACCAAGGGGCAGACCCTGCCGGAGCTGGCGCTGGCGGCCCAACCAGATCTGGGTCATCAAGGGGCGGAACAAACTGGGCTGCGCCGCCAGAAGCTGTCGCAGCCAGCCTTGGCTGCGCAGGAGTTCGCCGCTGCTGGATTCTGCGGCCTGCAGGGCCTGGATGCGGTGCAGTTCGGGCTGTCGGCGGCGCTCGATCCCCGGCAAGGCCGCATCCAGAGCCGGCCCCCCCCCTTGGCGCAGGGCGGGCAGCAATTCTTCGGCGGCCACGACCGCATCCCGAAGGGCCATGTTGAGACCCTGGGCCCGCACCGGGCTGAGGGGATGGGCCCCATCACCCAACAACAGGAAGCCGTTTTGATGCCAGCGCTTCGCCAGACCCACCTGAATCGGCAGCCGCAGCGGGCCCTGAAGGGCCGAGGTCGGCAGCTGGCGCAACCAGGGCGCCAGGGGCGCCGCACAGGTCTGGGCCAGGTGCTCCAACCATTCCCCAGGGCTTAGATCCAGGCCATCCCCCGGTCGGCAGAGCCAGCCCAGGCGTAGGTTCTGATCGGCGGCGGTTTCGAACAGGGCGAATCCATTCCCGGCCCCCAGCACCGTCAGGAAGGTGCCTCCCAGCCATTCCCGAATCTCTGCCACGGCCTCCGCGGCCAGCAGAAACCAGAGCACTTCGTGCTGGGGAGGAGCGAGCTGCAGGGGTAATCCCGCCTCCTCTCGCAGCAGCGAGGCCCGGCCGTCGCAGGCCACCACCAGGTCGGCGGCCAGGCTTTCGCCATCGCCCAGGGTCACCCCGCCAATGCGGTCCCCTTTCCGCCGGAGTCCCGTGACCCTGACTCCCTGGCGTCGCTCAAAGCACGAGCTTTCGCTGGCTTGGGCCAAGAGGGTGGCGAGCAGTTCTTCCTGGGCCACCAGGGTGCAGGCGGGTCCAGGACCGATGGGTTCAGGCACCTCCAACAGGGGGTGGCCTTCCACCAGCACCCGCCACCCCTTGAGACGGCGCTGGGGCACTGTGGCAGGCAGGCAGGGGAAGCCCAGCTGCTCCAGGGCTTCAAAGCCGCTGGGCATGAGGGCCTCCCCCCGAAAGGGGGATGACAGGCGGGGTTCAGCCTCCAAAAGGGTGACTGGAATATCGGCGCGGGCCAGAAGCAGGCTGATGGCACAGCCAGCGGGACCGGCGCCCACAACCACGACAGATGTTGGGGCGACAGGGGGGCTCAGGGGCCGGCGCCGGTGGTCGACTTGTCCCGTTCTTGAGGTTGGGCACTGTTGACCCCCAACAGGCTGTCTTTTTTCTGCAGCAAATAATCCATGAGTTCTTGCTGCAGGGTCAGCAACTCGGTGGTGCAGCCACGAAAAGCAGCGCGATGGCGGATCTCATCGTGACGGGTGCGCAGATCACGCAACATCAGATTGATGGCGTCGAGGTGGGGCGAATCAATTCTGTTGTCGCCCTGGGCTGGGGACACCGGCTCCATCGAACTAGGGTCAAACTTGTCGATTGATGCTAAAGGGCGCCGGGTCGTCCAACCTGACCGACTCCGCTTCTGTTTTTGAATCCACCGATGGCGCCTGCTGCGAGGGTGGCTGGTCCATGGCATGGCCGCTGCCGCAGGACCGCCTTGCCCGCTCCCTTCCCCGCCGCAGCCGGGCAGTTTCGCCCAGTTCGGCCCCGCGCCAGAGGCGGTCCATCTCGGCTTCAAAGTGGCGAGCCAGCAGGGGGGAATCAATCAAGAGCAGGGTCTCGTCGTTCTGGTAGGCCGCCGAGGGACTCCAGTTGAAGCTGCCGGTGATCACCCGCTCGCCATCGAGCACGGCGAACTTGTGATGCAGTTTGTCCCCCCGGGCCAGCCTTGGGGTGCCCACCCCAGGCAAGGGCTGGCTCCAGATCCGGTTGCCCGCCTCCAGCCGGCAGCGGCGATCGGGCAGCCCGATGCCCATCAGGTCCAGGACTTCACTGAAGGGGCGGTTGGCGAAGCCGGGGTCCGCCAGCACCCGGATGGGTACCCCGCGGGCGTGCAGCTGGGCCAGCTCATCGGCGAGATTCTGGGCTGAAAAGACGAACAGGTTCATATCTAGGCGCGATCGCACGCCTTGCAGTTGGGTGGCCAGCCATTGCAGTCCGTTGTGGGGATCGCTGCGCTGGTGGGGGGCGAATAGCACCTGCACGCTGGTGTTCCCAACGCGCACCTGTTGGGGTACCGATGCCTTCTTGTTCAGGCCGAAACGGCTGTCGGGCGCACCGCCCGGGCCGTCGCCCCAGAGCTCGGTGAACTGGGCAGCAAACTGGGACGCCAGTTCCAGGCTTTCGAAGCGCAGCAAATGGTTGACGTTGCCCCGGGTCCTGGGGTCATCGGCATCGCCATGGATGCAGGAGGCCGTGAAATTGGCGGAGCCCGTGACCACGACGCGGCGATCGGCCACCAGGAACTTGTGGTGCATCAGGCCACTGCCGCTGCTGCCATCGGCGGTGTCATCGATCATGGGTACCCCCGCTTGCCGTAGCAGCAGCACCGCGTCAGGTCCGCCAAGGGCCTGGAGCTGGTTCTGGCGCAGGCGCTGGTGCGGCGAGAGATCGACGGGATGCTGTTCGCTCCAGGGGGTGCTGTAGTTGTTTTCGAGCACCAACTTCACCCTTACTCCCTGGCGGTGGCGCTTCACCAGGGCTTCGGCGATGGAGGGCAGGGAAAGTTCCTGGACCGCTACGAGAATCTCGCTGTTCGCCTCGTTGATGGCCCGCAGCACCATGGCCTCCAGGTCATCGCCTTGGCGCCAACGTCCGGTTAGGGGGCTTCGGTATTGGTGTTCCCCTTGGTGGTTGAAGCCAATCTCAATGCCAGCGGGTAAGGGTAGGGATGGGCTGGAATTTCCTTCGCGGGCGGCGGGTGCAGGTCCGCAGCCAACACTGAAGAGGCCACTCAAGGCAGCTGAAATCAGTACGGCTGGCTTACACGAAAACCAAACAACAGAGCGCGGCACAAGGTTGACCAAGAGAATCCCCAAGGGTTCCCAACCATCGTCACTCTGTTAGAACCATTCTTGAAAACTCTGGCCGGAGGGATTGCTGTTGTCTTCGGGCGTTGTGCGCCGAAACTTCAAAACGATGTTGCGCTTTTGTTCTCCGTCGGCGGCACAGGCTTCAATCGGATAGATCTGTTGGCCGTCCCGGAAGGGCACCTGAATGCGGAAGGTGCCATCGGCTGAAAGGGGCACCTCTTCGCCGCCGATGGAGAGCCGGGCCTGGGGATCGGTGGCGCCGTAAACGATCAGTTCGGCGTCGGCCACCAGCCAGAAGGAGCGGGATCGGGCCGGTACGCCACCCAGGCCCGACTCCTGGCGTCCGGAGGCCCAGAGTCCCAAGCCTGAGGCATGCAGGGGAGCGCCAGCGGCGACGGAATCGGAATCGAGGCCGTACTCATGGAAGGCCTCGGAGCCGCGCCCGAGGCGACGCCAGTTGGAAGTGGCGCTCTGGTAGAGGCGTTCGTGCAGGCCCGAGTTGGCCACGTCGCTGGCCTCGGGGGAGGCGCTGGTTGGTTCGGGCAGGGAAGTGGGGGGTGAATCGAGGGAGAAGGGCACGAACTGATCGAGGATCTGCTCGCTGGGAAGCTGGGAGGGGACGCGGGCGACGGAGGAGAAGGCGAGGGAAATCCAGCCGCCGCCAGCTTTTTTGCGATAGCCAAGCTCGACGCGGTAGTCGCGATCGGAGAGGGGAACGGGGATGTACCACTCGGTGACATGGCTGTCTACGACCACCTCTTGGAGGGTGTGGGGGTGGGAGGAGCCGCCCTGGAGGCCGGTGACGTCGGCGACGCGCAGGGCCAGCTGGGAAGCCCCAGCTTCAAGGGCGAGCTGGCGATCGCTTTCAGCGATTTCCCAGCAGACGTAAGCCCACTG
>CAMCQR010000041.1 GCA_945877115.1 Synechococcus sp. UW140
CTCGCGCGGCTGCGCGGCACTGGTCAATCTTGATCGGATCTGATGGCCTTGATTCTTAGTAAGCCGAGGCTGCTTGGCATGGGCTTTTCCTGCGTAGATCAATTGCCCTGCAGTGGTTCTGCCAGTCCACAAGTGCACTTGTACTGCTAAAATAAGGGCTGCGCCAAAGGCCTCAAGCCCATCGCCTGCGGTAATCCAATCCCCTGATCTCGCCATCACTGCTCTATTGCCTTAAGCGGCTGTGATGCCCCGATCAGTTGTCACATCTGGCAGCTGATTCATGGATCTGTATCTCTCATCTAGCCCTGAAATAGCCCCATCCCGTTCGCTTGTGATCGCGGCAGGTGGCGGCCGTGATCTGGCCTGGCCCCAGCAGCGGGTTGCCGCTGAGTTGCTGGCTCGCTCCAGCGGCCGGCTGGTGCATCTGCTGCTCCATGGCGGGGCCCGCGGGGCCGATGCCGCCATTGGTCGGGCGGCCAATCAGCTGGGCTGGTCCTCCGCGGTGATGCCAGCCCAGTGGGAGCGTCATGGCCGGGCCGCCGGGCCAATCCGTAATCGCGAGCTACTCGAGCAGGCCATTGCCCGGGCCGTCGCCCACAGCTCTCCTGGCTCTATCGCTTCTGTGCTGGTGGTGGCCTTCCCCGGTGGTGCCGGCACGGCCTCGCTGGTGAGAGAAGCCCGTCGCATGGCATCCCATTCCCCGGTCCCGATTTCCGTGGCCGAGGTCAGCCCATCGGCCGGGCTCTGGGCCGTGCCGGCTGGCGTCGGCCGCTCCTGATCTCCCAGCCCAAGCCGTCCATTCCCATCCCCATCGCCTTCTCACCGTCATGGCTGTTCTCACCCCCGTCCCTGCTCCAGTCGCTGCCCCTGCCCCAGCGGCAGCCCACTCGGCATCAGGCCCTGCCTGCTCGCTGCAGCGCTCCGGTTCTCTCTGGCAGCTGGGCAGCGAGGCCCAGGAGCTCACCACCGCCATCGGCCAGCTAGCCGAGCAACTGGAAACGGATGATCCCGAGCAGCGGGCCCTGGCCCTGGCTGAGCTGGAGGCCGCCCTGCTGGCAGAAGAAGGCAATAAAGCTGCCTTGGCGGCCAAGGCCGATGCCACCTGCTGGGTGATCGAGCACCTGCGCGGTCAGGCCACCTACCGCCAGCAGCAGGCCAAGCGGCTCGCCGATCTGGCCCGTAGTGATGCCGGCCGGGCCGATGCCCTGGAGGAATCGCTGATCTTTGTCCTCACCCAGCTGCAGCCAGCGGCTACGCGCTTCTCCTTCCCTGATCACGAGCTCACCTCCCGCAAGTCCCAGGCCGTGTTGATCGATGACGAGCAGGCCCTCGATGCCGAGTGGCTCACCTTCTCCACCACAAGCAAGCCAGACAAAAACGCCATCAAGGAAGCCCTTAAAGCCGGCCGCCAGATCACCGGCGCTCAGCTGCTTTCTCGCCGCTCCTGGCGCATCCACTGACGGGGGGCAGAGCCCCCCTCGACATGGCCCGCTGCAGTGGCGGGCCCTTTCTTCTTGATCCGATTTCGCTCCTTTCTTCTTCTCGCTCCACCGCTTCCCATCGCCATGACCGTCGCCGCTCCTTCCACCAATGGCTCCAGCACCAGCAGCTGCCCCGCGGCTCCTCATCCGGCCCAGCGGCCGCCCTCCGCTCTGGAGGTGATCCGCTCCGCTGACCGGGCCGAGATGGAGAGCGCAACAAGCCCAGACTCAGCCGCAGCGCCGCAAGTCCTCCCGGCTCAGCCGCTTGGCTTCTCCCCCGAGCAGCTCGCCGCCCTGGCCGCTCCGCTTGATCGGGCCAAAGTCCGCCAGCGGGAGCAGGGCCGCAGCCGCGTGAGCTATTTGGAGGGTTGGCAGGTAATCGCAGAAGCCAACCGAATCTTTGGTTTTGACGGCTGGCAGCGCCAAACCATCGCCGTTCGCTGCGTTGCCCAGGCTGAGCGATTGATTGGTCGGGACCAGAAGCCCGGCTGGGGCGTCACCTACACCGCCCGCGTCCGCATCACCGTCACAGCCGGAGGCCTTACGCCCCTGGTTCGGGAGGGCACTGGCGCCGGCCACGGCATCGACGCCGACCTGGGCCAGGCCCATGAATCCGCCCTCAAGGAGGCCGAAACCGATGCGATGAAACGCGCCCTGATGACCTTTGGCAATCCGTTTGGCTTGGCGCTCTACGACAAGCAGCAGAGGGAGGTCACCAGTTCAGCCACTGCGGCCCCTAACGCCAACACCAGAAGCAGGCCGGCAGAAGCGGCTCCCCGGCAGCAGTCCCAATCGCCTGTGCAGCAAGAGAAAGATCCAAGCCTTGACCCGCTCGATCCAGGCACCATCCAGCAGATCCTCGCCACCGTTCGGGGCCTGCCCCGCCCTGCTCTGGAGGGGTTCACTAAGGCCTTTCGCAAGCGCTTTCAGGTGCCGGAAGAGGCTGTGTCTATCGCTGATCGAATCTGCCAGCGGCGTCACCATGACTGGATTGAGACGTTTCTGGTGTCGCACCGATAGGTGCGCTCGGCAAATCAGCACCAGCAGGTGGAGCCATCACAGTAGATGTCCTGGAAAGGTTCAAAGACACGACATAACCATGTTGAAAGGAGCGTGCAAAGCTGCCACGCATCAGCAGCTTGGTTAGTGGTCAAGGGGGTGTGAGTTTGCCATCCTGAAAACAATGTCTGCATCCGCCTTGCCATGCAGCTGCTTCCCGCCGATCAGCTGGGCGTCCATGTGGAACCCACCGCGATCCGTTGCGGCATCCTCCTGCCTGGGGTCTCGCCCGCCAATGGCTGTGCGGTGGAGGTGAAGATCATCCACGCCGATGATCAGTTTCTGCAGGACATCCCCGCCACTGCCTTTCCCCTAAGCCACGGAACGCTGCCCCCCTGGGGAGATGTCTGGAACGCGTCGCTACCGATCGGGGACCCGCTGTTCGCACGAGCGGGCCGGTATGTGTACCGCTATCGGGTGACACGCCAACTACCGGATGGCACGCTGTTGCAGCGCGACTTCCTGTCTGATCCCTTCGCCAGGGAATTCGGAGTTGGCAAGCTGTCCTCGTTCTCCCTGGGCTACAGCCCGTATGGGTGGTCGACGGCGGAGGCCTCCTGGCGCACGCCGGCCCAGACGGATCTGATGCTCTACGAGCTGAACCTGGCCGAATTCGCCACCGATCTGGAGCGGGCCGCCGAACGTCTCCCCTACCTCGCCGATCTGGGCATCAACGGCATCAGTCTGATGCCCGTGTCCAACGTGCAGGAGACGGTGGACTGGGGCTACCTGCCCATGGGCTACTGGGGCGTGGATGAGCGGTTCGGCCAGCGCAGCAGCTTCCAGGCTTTCGTGGATCGGGCCCACCAGCAGGGCATCGCCGTGTTGGTGGACGCCATCTAGGGCCACACCAGCAGCGACTTTCTCTATGAGGAGCTCTACCGCGACCTGCGCCTACCCAACCCCTTCATGGGCAGCTTCGCCAAGGACCTCTTCGGGGTGAGCACCGACTGGAGCCAAGCGCTTGTGCAGGACTTCTTCCTGAGCGTGAACCATCACTGGCTGGAGGTGTTCCACGTCGATGGCTTCCGCTACGACTGTGTGCCCAACTACTGGGATGGCGCCACCGGCACGGGCTATTCGGCGTTGGCCTACGCCACCTACCAGCTGGTGAAGGGGCGCCTGGCGGCCAACGATCCCGCCTATGAACGCTTCCGCCGCGCCGACGGCCAACTGAACCTGATCCAATGCGCCGAGCAGCTGGAGGACGTGGAAGGGGTGCTGCGAAGCACCTACAGCAGCTCCACCTGGCAAAACCGCACCCTGGGAGCAGCCCGCCAGGCGGCGGTGGGGGCGCCAGGAGCACTCACAGCCTTGGGATTCGCCCTGGCGGCCGACGGGCTGCCCACGGAGATCACCTACAACGGCAACGACATGATCGCCAAGGCGCCGTTGCAATACACCGAAACCTACGACCATGCCCGCTTCATCTGCCAGTACGGCCTGGGCGAGGCCGATGGCAGCGAGCTGCTGCGGGAGGGCGATCGGCGCCAGTGGTTCAAGGTGCAGCCCTACCTGATCGGCACTCTTCTGGCCCGGGGAGTGCCACTGCTGTGGCAGGGCCAGGAGCTGATGGAGAACTACTGGCTGCCGGAGCAGGGCCGCGGTCGTGTGGCGCTGCTGCGGCCGATGCGTTGGCAGTACTTCTACGACGACATCGGCCGCGCCACCTTGAAGCTGGTGCGTCGACTTCTACGTGTGCGGCGCAGTCGTGCTGAGCTCCGGGCCGGAGAGGTGTATTTCTTTAACGATCCCCAGCGCTACCAGAACCGCGGTCTGCTGTTGTTCGCCCGCTGGCAGGGCACCTCCTACACCCTGGTGGCGTTGAACATGAGCGACCGGGAGCAGTGGGCGCCTTTCTGGTTTCCGATCGGTGGCACCTACACCGAACAGCTGCATGGCAGTGGCGACCCCAGTCTCAACCTCACCGGCATCACCAGCCTGCAGGAAACCCTGCTGCCGGTGCCAGCCAACTACGGGCGCGTGTGGAGCATCGGTTAACTCACGCTCCGGTAGGGCAGGGCAGGCCTAACCGGACGCTGTGACGCAAACGCGCTCATGAGCCTCGCGTCTTCACCACCACTGGCACCATCCACGATTCCAGGACGGCTGGAACTGGGGCCGCTGCGGCAGCCCTGGGTTTTGCGACTCACGCCGGAACAGTTTGAGCGGGTGTGCCAGCCCAACCCTTTATCGCCCTGGCCCGGATCGGCCATCTGGATCTGCTGCGTCAGGTGTTTGGCGCGGTGGTCCTCACTGCTGTCGGCGCTTCGGAAATCGGCATCGACGCCACCGGCGAGGCCCTGGCTGCGCCTTGGCTCACCATCAGCGACGTTGGCGCCGAGGTGAGGTTTCAACCGCTCAACCCCGGCGTCGACGCCGGGGAATGCAGCACGATTTCCCTGGCCCTGCCCTGGCAGGCCAATGGGGAAAGAGTTCTCGTGATCGCGGACGACCGCTGCGGCCGGGCCGAAGCCAGGAGCCAGGGGGCTGCCATCATCGGCAATCCCGCCGTGTTGATGCTGGCCGAGGCTCGCGAGGGCTGATGGGGTGAATCGATCCACCAGCTGGAACCTGCGGCCTGGGGATGAGGCAGGACTTGGGTGAAGAGCTTGCCCATGGCCCTTTTCAGGCCAGCGGATGCTGCTGCAGCCAGACCCTGAAGCGAGCTGGATCGAGGATGGCTGGCAGCTTCAGTTGATCCTGCAGGGAAAGCAGATCCGCATCGCCGCTCACCAGTACCTCCACGCTGGCGGAGACTGCCAGATCCAGAAACACCTGATCCTTGCGATCGCGACAACGGGGTTCTGATGCCTCCAGCGGTTGCCGCCAGGTTTCGCTCCAGGGCAGCAGCTCGGCCAGGAGCCGTTCGATCTCGGCGGGCTTGAGCTGGAACTTCGAGTAGGCCAGCACCCGCAGCAGTTCCCGGGCGGTGGGCTCCGCCAGCACCGGTGTGATCCTGCCGCTCTGCCAGCTCTGACGGATCCAGGCGAGGCGGCCGCCCTCAAACAGCAACGCTGACACCAACACGTTGGTGTCGAGCACCACCCGGCTCATTCCTGGCGAGCCCAGCGCACGGCGTCAGCCACATCCTTCTCGCTGATTCCCAGCTCCGCCAGGCGGCTGCGCACCGTTGCCGCGGCACCGGGATGCACGGGCGTAAGCACGATACGACCCTCTTCGCAGATCACGTCGTAGTAGTCGGCATTGCCGACCTGCTCCACCACCGCCTTGGGAAGGGTGAGCTGATTCTTGCTGGTGCGCTTGGCAAGAACCATGGATCGGATCCCATAACAAGGAATCCTTACTTTAGAGGGAGCAGGCGGTCAACGCCTCTTCTCAGGCCGTAAGCCAGGGCGCCGGCCCTGGATGGATCCCCACGCCGCGCCACCTCGTTCAGGGGAGCGTCCGCGGCGCCGAAGCGCAGATCGACTCCAGGGTCGAGGGTTTCGTGCACCAGAAGGGCGGCCGCAAGGTGAACGCTGCCGTAGCCCCGCAGACCGTGGCTGACGGCGAGGACACCCGCCCGTCGAGATCGGTGGTCAAGGCGCAGGTTCTACAGCGACTTCGGCAAGGCCGTCTAGTGCGGTTTCCCGAGCAGCCACGGCCGGCCCTCTCTGACCACAGGCATCTGGACCACCGATTGTTCCGGCGTGGTGGGGTACAACCAGGGCAGTCTTCAAAAGGGCGACCCGGCGGGGCACGCGCCTGGTGCTGTCGTTCGGAATCGCGAGGGAGTGAGGAGCGGGAAGCTGATCAAGGATCCACCGCCGGCGATGGCTTCACCACCCCGTCTGCATTATCTAGCCACTCTCTTCCTTCTCGCTGATCAGGCCCTTGAGCCATGCCTGCAAGCCCTGCAGGCGTTCCCGCGGCGGATCATTGCCACCAAAACGCGGCCAGGCCGTTCTCAGCGGGAAGGAAATCGAAGGGCTGCGCCCAGCGGGTCTGACGCACCTAGATTTGTCTATCACTACAGGCCAACCCAATGGCCCTGGCCCCTCCACCCTCCTCAGTCCAGCCAGCGGAGCGGGAGCTCGCGCCGCTGCTGCTCCCCTGGGATCTGCGGCTCACCCCAGAGCAGTTCGAGAGGGTGTGCCAGGCCAACCCGGAAGCGGTGCTGGAGCTGGCGGCCGACGGCCATCTCATCGCCATGACACCAACGGGAGGGGAGACGGGCGCCAGGAACCTGCGCCTGGGCCAGCGGCTGCTGCTCTGGGTTGATGGCGCGGGTGACGGGGCCTGGATCGCCTTCGACAGCTCCACGGGCTTCCTGCTTGCCGATGGCTCGGTGCTCAGTCCTGACCTTTCGTTGCTGCGCATGGAGCGCTGGCAGGCCCTCACCGCCGAGCAGCGCCGCCGCTTCCCGCCCCTTTGCCCCGATCTGGTGATTGAGCTGGCCAGCCCCAGCGATGAAGGCCCGCGCGGGGTGTCGGCCCTGCGCTGCAAGATGGACCAATACCAGGCCAATGGGGCCCAACTGGGCTGGCTGCTGTTGCCCGAGGAGCGGGCGGTGGAGATCTGGCGGGAGGGCCAGCAGGGGATGGGAGAACGACTGGACAACGCCAGTCGACTGGATGGGGGTGAGCTGGAGGAGGGGCTGGTGCTGGAGTTGGCCGAGATCTGGGCGGTGTGACCCCCGCGAGGGCTTCCTTCGCCTCCTCCCCGCCGTCAATTCCCTGTGTCAGCGGCTGGCGCTGCCCGAGAGCATGGATCTGGGGCCGATGCGGTTGGGCGGATCTCTGGGCCCCACCAGAAGGGCTGCCGGACGCGCGGACTCGAAAGACTGATGCCATAGGCAGACTGATGCCATGAGCAACAGTGATCTGCGCTGGCGGCAACGGTTGGAGAGCATGCAGCGGGCCCTGACCCAGCTGGAGGCTGCCCTGGCAGCCCATGGTGCTGAGCCCGGCAACGAAGTGATCGGCATGGCGGTGATCAAGGCCTATGAGATCAGCTTCGAGTTGAGCTGGAAAACCCTCAAGGATTTGCTGGCGTACGAGGGCATCGATGCGCTCTTGCCCCGAGAGGTGTTCCGGCAAGCTTTTGCCTATGGCCTTCTGCAGGAGGGTCAGCTGTGGATCGACATGCTGGAGCAACGCAACCTGATGGCCCATACCTATGACGCGACGCGTGCCCAGCAGGCTCTTTGCCTGATCCGGGAACGATTCGCTCCGGAGCTGCGCACGCTTGCCGGAGATCTGGAGCAGCGGCCATGACGCAGGCAAGTGATCCACCCTCAGCAGTGGAAGCGGCTAAAACCTTGGGAGGTCTGCCCACACGCACCCTGGAGCAGATCCAGGGGGTGTGGCGGCAGTTCCCCCAGATCCGCTGGCTGAAGCTCTATGGCTCCCGGGCGCTGGGCCGGCAGCGGCCCGGTTCCGACATCGACCTGGCCTTCAGCAGCGAGGAGGATTGCAGTGCCGAGCTGGCTGCCGCCTTCGAGGAACTGCCCACCCCCTACCTGGTGGATGTGACCCACTGGGAAACCCTGCGGCATGAGGGTCTGCGCGAGCACATCGAGCGGGTTGGGGTGTTGCTGCAGCGGGGGTGAGGGCCGCGGAGGCTGACGCCATGGCCCTGGTCACCAGCCATCAGCAGCCTGCGGCTCTGGTGGTACCCCTGGATCGGCTCGGCCTGCCCAAACCCACCAGCTCGCCTAGGAACTGGACCACGGATGGGGGTTACGTCACTCCCGCCGCCGCTGCCGGCAGGCTATTCGGCGACCCCAGCGGATGTGATCCGCCGCGATCTCCCGCAGCCGATGCCTGAGCTTGGCCTCCTCCAGGTCGATGACCTTGCTGCTAAGGCGCTGGGTGCTGCGGTGCTGGCCCACAACCCGGCAGGCCAGACGCTTGGAGACCCGGTAGCGCCCCTGCAGGACCACGACGGCCCTGCGGCGGCGCTCCAGGCTCAGACGTTTCGATCGGCAAGATCCCACTGCTTCGCAGAAGCCCTGCGGGCTAGAGCATCGCCTTCTCCAGCTCCGCTTCCGCCACCAGCTTCATCTCCTTCGCAGAAGCCTTCGGCTAGAGCGGTGCGTTCTCTTTCTCCAGCTGAGTCAGGCGCCTGGCCTCCTCGGCCTGCATGCCGCCGTACTGCTGACGCCAGCGGTGGTAGGTGGGCTGGGTCACCTCGATGACGCGGCAGACGTCTGCGACGGTCTTGCCCTGGGCGATCAGCTGCTCGGCGATCCACTGCTTCGCAGAAGCCCTTCGGGCTAGAGCTTGCGGATGATCTGCTCTGCTGTGTGCCTGGTGCGTTTCATGGTCGAACCTGATTACCCAGCTTGATCCGCAAGCACTCTGCCAGGGCAGTAGTATGGTACACAGTTACTAGTCCAGCCATGGCGCGAAACAGCATTCAGTTTCAGAAAGGGCTTTCCTTGCTGGATTTTCAGCGTTTGTACGGGACAGAAGAGCTTTGTGTGGCAGCTTTGGAGCGGGCTTGGGGTTCCCACGGTTTCGTGGGCAGATCTCAGGGCTACTCAGGGGTGATTTTAGGGGTAGAGACGAACTGCTGTTCGTAGACGATCGGACTGAGGTAGCCGATCGTTGAATGACGGCGCTCGCGGTTGTAGTAGCCCTCGATCCAGAAGGCCAGATCGCGCTGCAGCTGTTGCGGAGCGATCAGCTCCTTGCGATTGTCATCGAGGACCAGCTCCAGCTTGAGGGTGGAGAAAAAGCTCTCCGCCACAGCGTTATCCCAGCAGCAGCCCTTGGCGGACATGCTGCAGCCGATCTTGTGCTTCTCCAGCAGGATCCTGTAGTCGGTGGCCCGGTACTGGCTGCCCTGATCCGTGTGGATGAGCAGGAGCTCCGGCTCCACCAGCCGGTGACCGAGGGCGCGGTTGAGAGCCTCAATCACCAGGGCGACATCCATGCGGTGATCGAGCTTCCAGCCGACGACACGACGACTGAACAGATCGATCCAGACGGCCAGGTAACGCCAACCGTTGCTGGTGCGGATGTAGGTGATATCGCCGGCCCAGCAACGGTTGGGAGCGGGAGGTTGGAAGTCCTGCAGCAGCAGGTTCTCCACCACCCCAGCGGCTCCGCTGCTGGCCCTGGAGCAAGCCCTGAACGCTCTGCGTGTCCTGGCCTTCAGTTGGGCACACTGCATGAGCCTGGCGACGCGATGGCGACCGACCTGGCGGCCTGCCGCACGCAGCTCCTGATGTATCCGTGGGGAGCCGTAGAAGCCGCGGTGCTCCTGGAATACCGCCTGGATCTCGGCGTTGATCACGGCGTTCTCCGCCGCCAGTGGTCCCGGCACCTCCTGCCGCTGCCGCCAGGCGTAGAAACCACTGCGGGCCACATCCAACTGACGGCACAACCAGGAGATGGAGTGACGACCTGAAAGCTCAGCAATCAAGCGAAACCTTCCGGCGACAGCTGCTCTTTCGCAAAGTGAGCCGCCGCCAGCCGAAAAAAATCCTTCTCCCTCCTGAGCTCCCGATTTTCCTTGCGGAGCCGGTTGAGCTCAGAGCGCTCCTCGCTGGTGAGCAGACCCTGGTCCCGGGGGCTGGTAGAGCCCTGGTCAATACGGCTCTGCCGCAGCCAGCGGGCCAGGTTGCTGGAGTGCAGGCCGAGGCGCTGGGCCACCGCATTGCAGGAGAGGTCCTCCTGCATGCAGAGGGCAACGGCCTCCAGCTTCTGCTGCTCTGTGAACCGGCGTCTGGTCTTGGTGGGGTTGGTCATTGATGGACAGTCTGGAGGTCATGGCTTGACCCTTAGTGACCTGTCCTCAAAACCGTGGGAGGCCCAGCTCGATGGCCTATTGGTTTCTGTTGTCCGCGTTGCGCTAGCCATGACTACGGCATTCTCTACGGACGGCGTCTGAAGCGCTATCAATGCCGCTCCTGCCGCCATCAAGCCACGGTCATTGCAGGCACCATCCTGCAGGCCACCTAGCCCATAGGCTTCTGCGAAGCAGTAGCTGCCTCTTACGGTTTGGTTCCTGGCCTTCTATCTGATCGGCCAGGCAAAAACCGGCATCTCCTCCCTCGAGCTGAGCCGTCATTTGGGAGTGAACTACGACACCGCCTGGCTGCTGCACAACAAGATCATGCGGGCGATGAGCGAGCGAGAGGATTCCTATGTGCTGCTGGGAAAGATCCAAATGGATGATGCTTACCTACCGCTGCGCGGAAGCCCAAGGGCTAGGGCGGAGAACGACCGGGCGGCAAGCCAGGTCGAGGATCGGAGAACAAGGTACCGATCGTCGCCGCCATCTCGCTGAATAATGCAGGCCATCCGATCTACACCAAAATCACACCGGTTTCGGGGTTCACCTCGGAGGCTCTAGCAAAGTGGGCTAGCCAGCACCTTGCACCAGGTTGCGCGGTGCTTTCAGACGGACTGGCCTGCTTCCGCTCCGTTACCACCGCTGGATGTCGTCATGAGGCCGTCGTTAGCAGAGGAAGACATCCGAAGGATCTACCCGAATTCCGTTGGATCAATATCTTGCTTGGCAATCTAAAAACCAGCATCAGCGGTGCTCTCCACGCCTTTAATTTTGACAAATACGCCAAGCGCTACCTAGCTGGCTACTGTTTCCGGTTCAACAGGCGTTTTAAGATGAAAGAGATGACAGATCGTATTGCCAATGCGGTCTGCTGTTGCAAACCCTGCCCAGAGTGGGCGTTGAGGGTTGCGGAGGTTTATGGGTAATCAAGTGGTCGAATCCCCGGCCTAGTCTGGCCGGCTGAGGACTCTCATTCACCCATGAACCCAGTCCACACCTGTAGTCACAGGAGTTTTTTCGCGTGGGAGGACTGGATTTTTCAATGGCTCCCTAGCTGATGCAGAGCCACGTTGTGCCGTAATTTTTCAACATGCCCTACTGGATGGCGATCCAAAAGGAAAATCCTCTCTCCTTCGCGCGGGTGCTGCCCAGGCGCGAGGCGATGGAGCGAACGAACTCGCGGTAAGCGGGGGGGATCTGGCCCGCGTCATAGACCATAATCAGTTCGCGGACGTGGACCTCGCGCCCAAGCAGGGGGCCCTGGCGGCGCACGTGCAGCGTCCCCGAATACTTGCTGAACAGCTCACTAACATCGGCGGTGATCACGTCCTCCACCGCGCGCAGCTCGGCCTGGGTGCCCTCGCGGACCAGGGCGCCGAAGTCGCGGCTCTTGTTGGAGGCGGCGGTCACGTCCAATGCCGTCGAGGCGAGGTGCCCGTCCTGCATCAAGCGCAGCTGCTCCATGTCCACCATGAACTGGTCGGGACGCACGATCTGCCCGGCCTCCGAAGTGGGCCGAGCGGTGCGGCTCAGTGCGATGTCGCCCTCGGTGAGATAGCTGACGGCCATGGCCGGGTCCTTCATGCCCCCGGTGACGCCGGCTTGGAATCCCCGGCCGCGCTGGAAGGGGGAGTCCGAGCCCACAAAGCGCTGGTAGCTGTCCCAGTCGATGGGGGATTCGCTATTGACGGTGCCGGTGCCGAGCTCGTGCTCCAATTGGCGAACCCGGTCCTCGTAGTAGTGGCAGTAGGCATCCCAATCCCGCTGGCGCAGGGCCCTCTGCTCGGCGCTCAGGGCCGCGTCGGTGACCGAAGCGGGCGGCCGGGCAACCTCAGGGCGCGACATGCGCACCACCTCCAGGTCGTCGGCGTTAGCGACCGTGCGCATGCGCCCGCCCATACCGGCCTCGGCATAGGGAACAATGGGCGGCGCGAGGTCGCGCAGGCGGCCTTCCAGGTCGCGGATCTCGCTCAGGATGCGCTGGCCCTCGGCCTGGTTGTTCGCCGCCGCGGCGGCGCGGGCGCGGGTCTCCAGGCTAACCAGTCGGCCTTCCAGGTCTGGGTGCCGTGCCAGCTGCTCGGCGAACAGACCGCGCAGGAGCATGCACGGCTGGCTACAACGGCAGAGCTGGCCGGAGGCAGTGATCTTCCACCCATGGGCGCCACTTTCCGCCAGCTCGGCGACGAACTCAGACTCCCGGACCAAGGCTCGGCCGGCGTCCATCTCGGCATGTTCAACCCGCGCCAGGGCCACGGCGGCTTCGTCCGCCCCCGCGCGCATGCGGCGGGCATCGGCGACGATGCGCTCGATCATCGAGCCGGACAGCCCTTGGCGAGCGGCGGCGGCGCGCAGGGCATCCATGGCCTCGTCGGACGATTCGCCGGTGCGGGCGGCCGCGCGTACCAATGGGGACAGTTCCCGGTAGGCGGTGGTGGCGGTGCGCAAGGCGGTGCGGATGGCGGCAACCGCGGCGCCCGCGTCCACCAGGGCGCCGACGATGTCCAGGGCCAGCCAGAACAGGGAGGGCTCGCTCTGGGAGATGGCCCGGGCGCGGTCGAAGTCGGTCCCGGTGGCGGCGGACTCCAGCAGGTAGGTCTGCACCCCCTCGTAGGCGACATAGGCGCTCACCCCCGCCCCGCCGACAGCGGCAACGGCTGCACCCGCGGCGACCAGGCTGGAGCCCCCGGTGGGCACCGCGGCGAGCAGGCCCAACCCCAGGGCGATGGCACCGATGGCGAGCTGCTCCAGGGCGTGATCGGATTCGTGCTGGTCCACCCGGGCGGCGACCATGGAGGCGCGAAGGGAGTCGTCCGAGATGCCCATCTCGGCCCGGGTCATGCTGAGGATCTGGGGCAGCTTCCAGACCACCACTCGGCCGCCCTCGCCCATCTCGTTGCGCACCCGGGCGATGTTGGCCAGGCGCTCGGCGATCACGGCGTAGAGGGCCTCCGCCGTCGACGCACCCGCCCCCGTGGTGGCCAGGCGCTGGAGCCCCGCCCTGCCCTCGTCCCCCGAGTAGGCGGAGAGGATGGGGTAGCGGGCGCCCAGCTGGACCCGCAGGGCCTCGTACTCGCCCTCGGCGTCGCGCATCTCTTGGGCGACGGCGGCATGGGCGCTCGGATTGGTCACCTCGATACGCAGTTCCATGGAGTGCTCGCCGCCAAAGTCCGTGGTCGAGTGCATGGCCGTACGCTCGTACTGATGCTGGCGTTGGCGCAGGGTGCGCAGCCGTCCGTCCACCTCCGTGCGCTTGGTCACCAGCTCCCCTGCGGAGGCCTGGAGCCCGGTCGCCTGGGGGGATTCGTCAATCTGGTAGCTGCGATGGACGACGGGCACGCTTTCCCACATGGGACGGACGTCACCGGTTGGGACGAGGCGTCGCTGGATGGTCTCGGTGGTGATCTCGCGCACTCCGTAGCGGATGCGCTCGGCGTTGATGCGGTTCTCGCTGTCCGTGAGCACACCGGCCAGGTTGGTGCGTGCGTTGGCCTCGAAGCCCCTAAGAAAGCGGCGCACCTCTGGCAAGTTAGCGAGGCTCGCGCCCCGCTGCCAGCTTTGGTTCCAGAGGTCCAGGTTGGCCCCGGCGACGGTCTCCAGGCGGCTGCCAAAGCCCCCCCACAGGGACTCGAGTTCCCATTCGTCCAGTGGTCCCACCCACAGGTTGGTGAGGATGGCCCTAATCCGTTCCAGCCTCTGCGTATCGCTCATGCCCGGCGTGGCCGGGGTGGCGGCGGCCGGACCCACCCCGGCGATGGGATCGGGCACCCCCGCGTCCAAGGGATCGGATCCGGGTCCGGCCCCGCTGCCTCCATCGGCCTCCTGGTTACGGCGGAGGACACGTTCTGCCCCCGGTTGCAGGGTGTGCGCCAGCTCGTGACCTAGTAATGCCATCCCGGCAGCACCAGCGGGCGGATAGGGGCTGGCGCCGAAGACGATGCGGGGGCCAAGTGCGAAGGCCCGGGCACCCAGCGCGGCAGCGGCAAGCTCAGCCTCTCGGCCGTGGTGCATGCGAACGGCTCCGAGATCGGCCCCCAACCGCCGCTCAAACTTCCCGCGTATCCCCGCTGGCAACGGCTCCCCCGGCTCGTTCAGCACTTGATGCAGCGACGGTGGCGCCACCATCTCCCCGCCTGAACCACCGTCCCCACCCGCCGCCAGCTGCCGCCGAAGGAGCCCACCACCGTTAGCCCCACCACAGGCCGCACATGGCGCCCCCCCAGCAGCGCAAGCCGCGCACACCGGCATCGCCGGCTCCTCGGGGGCGGTGAGGATGGCGGCGATGCGGTCGGCTTCCCGTTCGGCGGGATCGTGGGGGGAGCCCACCTTGAGGGGCTTGCCGGCCGGGGCCTTCTCGGCGGGGGCGAGGCTGGCCATGGGTCAGGGGTTGTAGTCGTTCAACACGCTCGCCACGAGCGCCTCTTGCTCTTCGGGTTTGCGGGCGGGCCTGATGGCTTGACGTTGCTCGTTGGCGTTGCGGGCTGCCGCCCACTCCTGTTTGCGGGTCAACAACACGGCCAGAGCGTCTTTCGCCTGACCGCTGGCCGCCGTCCATGTGGCGCGCAAGGCTGTTTCGCCGGCATCGGGGGTTCCTGCGCCTGCCGTTGTGGTGAGGATCAGCTCCTGGTAGGTGTCGTTGAAGCTCTTCCAGGCAATGCCCGCCTCCACAGCGGAGGCAGCCACAACATCAGGATCCCCGCCGGTGCCGGGCGTGGGGTCTTCGGCGGCAGCCTCAAGCCTTATGGCTTCGTCAAAGCGCGCTTGCAGCTGTTGCAGCTTCGCCTGCAGCGTCATCGCCCCATTCTGAATGGCTTTCCAGGCTGCTTCGGCAGCATCTGCCTTTACCCTGTAGTCGTCTTCGGCGGCTTTCAGATTGGCTTCGGCCGCGGTGTAATTCGCCTTGACCGTGGCATCACCGAGGTCGTCTTCCGCCTTCTGCACGCGGCGTTTCAGGCTGTTGGCATCTGCGTCGTCATCGAGGGCGTCTGAGGATGCGAGGTTCAACTTCGGCTTCAGCCGATCTTCTAGGGCGGTTTTCAGGCCTGCCGGCAAGGGACCGCCGGCAGCCAGGGCCTGGCGCACCCGATCGGCCGCAGCGTTGCGTTCCGCCAGGGCACGCTGCAGCTGGGCCGAGCGATCCCAGAGGCGTTCCTTCTCGAGGATCTCCGCCTTGGCGGTCGTGAGTTCGCGTATGGCTTTCTGGGCGCTGGCCACCTCGCTGGCGGCCACGGCGCTGCTGGTCTGGGCCTGGTCGGCGGTGCGCTGCAGATCGGCGATCTGCTGATCGATGGCGGCCACCTCGTCGGTGAGGGGCCAGGTGGGGGTTGCGGTCATGGTTGATTGGGGGTAATGGACAACAACAAGTCGGGATCGGGCATCGGCGTACCGCTCTTGGCGTATTCACGGCGCACCGCCTCCCAGAGGCGTTCGCGGTTGATCGGCTGATTCGCCGCCGCGGCGCCGTAGGCGGCCGTGAGGGCGGCGTTGCGGATTTCGCCGCCGCTGAGGTCGAACAGGCGGGCCAGTTCGACCGCATCCACATCGCCGCTGAGCTGGTCGCGTGGCAGGTGCAGCTGCCAGATCGAGCGCCGCTCGGCGATGCCCGGCCGTCGGAAGGCCACCAGCTGATCGAAGCGCCGCAGGAACGCCTCATCCATGCCCTGCAGCATGTTGGTGGAGAGCAGGGCCAGACCCTCGAACGCCTCCAGTCGCTGCAGCAGATAGTTCACCTCAATGTTGGCGTAGCGGTCATGGGCGTCCTGCACCCCCGTGCGCTTGCCGAACAGGGCATCGGCCTCATCGAAGAACAGCAGTGCCGCGAAGCCCTCGGCCGCGTCAAACACCTGGGAGAGATTCTTCTCAGTTTCGCCGATGTATTTCGACACCACCAGCGACAGATCCACTGACAGCAGCGGCAACCGCAGGCGGGTGGCGATGGCATCGGCCGCCAGGGTCTTGCCAGTGCCGGAGGCGCCATGCAGCAGCCCCACCACACCGTTGCCCCGCTCGCCGCCGCCCAGTCCCCAGCGGACCTGCACCGTCACCCGCTGCTCCACCCTGCGCACCAACTCTTCCAGTTCGCCAGTGGTGTCGGCCGCCAGCACCAGCTCCTGCCACCTCACCTGGGGCACGCGCCGGTGCGCTAGGCCCGCCGCCCGCGGTGGCACCTGTTGCCGCAGGCGATCTAGGGCCGCCTCAATCCGCTGCCGGCCGGAGACACTGCCTTGCCCACCGCTCTGCCCATCAGCCAGACCCGCCGCCAGCGCCGGCACCTCGGCGGGGCTCAGCCAGGTGCGGCCGGCCAGCTCATCCGCCTCGGCCTGCTCCAGCTGCAGCGCCTGCCGCCAGGCCGCCGCCAGTTCGAGCGGATCGCTGCCCCCCAGCTCCAACCGGCTCAGCGCCCCATCGCCGCCGCTGAGATGGGCATTGGCGGGGGCCAGCAGCAGCGGCAGACGCCCAGCCGCCCCCCGCAGCCCCATCGGCGGCCCCGGCAGCGCCGTGGCCTCGCTGCGCAAGGCCACCAGCTGGCCGGTGGCCACCGCCGCCAACCAGGCCTCCGCCCAGGGGGGCCGCGCCGCCGCCTCGCCCGGCGGCGCCTCAATCAGCAGGGCGCCCGCCTCACCGGCGGCCAGGGCCAGCACCGTTTCGATCGCGTCGGCACTGCCCACCAGGTGCACCGTGCCCCGGGCCGCCAGCTCCAGCAGCTGCTGGGCCTGGCGCCAGCGCTGGGCGGAGGCGTTGGCGGCGCGGGCGATCGGCAGGCGGCGGCTGCTCCAGCCCTCCTCCAGCTCCGGCGCCGCGGCGCCATCGAGCCCCGCCAGCAGGGTGGCGGTGGGCTCCAGCCGGCTCTCCAGGGCCACCGTGGCGCCAGTGCCCCGCAGCAACCCCAGCCGCCAGAGGGGTGACTGGCGCAGGACGCGGCGCACCGTGAAGGGATCGCCCGTCTCCACCAGGATCAATTTGAGGGCCTGGCCCATTCGCAGCCGCCTCTCGCCGCCGGTGAGTGCCGCGACCGCAACCGCCGCGTCTTCCTCGAGGCAGGGCAGGGCCGCCAGGGCCAGCAGCTCCAGATCAAAGGCCGAAAGCTGCGCCGCTGCCGCCATCCGCGCCAACGGGCTGGCGGTTGGGTTGCCCTCCAGTTCCGCGTAAAGCTGCTCAGCGCCCGCCTCAATAACACGGGCCAGCACCTGGGGGTCAAGGTTTTCCGCATCCGCGTCGGCCGTCGTCAGCAGGGGCCGGCTCAGCCGCCGCAGGCCGTCGTTGGCCGGCAGGCGCAGCCGCAGGCGCCCCGCCGCCAGGGCCAGCCACAGCGCCAGCAGCTCGGCGTTGCTCATGGTTGCCCCTCCAGTGGTGGCAGCACTTCGGCGCGGTAGTGGAAGCGCACCACACGCCGCAGGGCCGGCTGCCAGCCGGGATCGAGATCCCAGCCGCCGCGCCGCAGGTCCCCATCCACACTGGCCAGCGGCCAGCTGAAGCTGATCTGCCAGCGGTCCCATTCCAGGAGGCCAGGTCGCCAGAGCAGCGCCGCCAGCCTGTGGGACTCGCGGTCGGGCAGGGGTGGGGTGGCGCCATGGCGGGGGCCGTACACCTGCCGCAGGGCGCCGGGGGCGAAGCCGATGGCCTCGGGGATGGCGGCGATCAGGGCCGTCAGCTGGTGCTCGGCCGCCTCCGGATCCAGTACAACCGCCTGGTCCAAGCGTTCGGGCCAGGGCCGATCCGGCGCCAGCAGGGCCAGCAGGGGCCGCTGGCGCTGCAGCGCCGCCGCCCGCTCGCCGATTGCTAGGGGCGCCAGCAGGCATTGCAGGGCCAGCAGGGCCAGATCGCCTGCTGGCGCCGGCTCCGGCTGATAGCCGGGTTCGCCCCTGAAGATCTCCGGCCGGTTGAGCAGCAACAGCAGGCCACCGGCGTGGATCCAGGCACAATCCCGGACTGGCTGATCAGCTGGCTCTGGAGCCGGGGGGGTGGGGTTGCTCTGCTGTGGAGGAGGATCGGACGGCAGCCCGTTCTGCGGGCCGAGGGCATCGACCACCGCCATGAGGGTTGCAGGGCTCAGCAGCGCCAGGGAGGGTTGGGCCTGCAACAGAAGCGCCAGGCGCCAGGGGCGGCTGGGGGCCGGTGCGGCGCCGGTGCTGGCGCCCAGATGGGGATGTAGGCGTAGGCGCTCCAGGGCGGCCTCCAGCAGGGCCCGCAGGGGTGATCCCACCGCCGGCAAGGCCAGCTCCGCGGCGGGGCGCTGCGACAGCCGCTCCGCCAGGTTGCTGGCCAGCTCCGCGGCCGCGGCCTGTGGCAGCAGGGCGCTGACGCCCTGGGCCCTCGGCGGCAGGTTGGCCAGCTGCGCCATGGCCGCTACCGCCCGGGCCGGATGACGCTCCAACCAGCGCTGCAGGATCGCCGCCGGCGCCAGATCCAGCGGCTCGCCGCGGCCATCCAGCAGCCGCTCGGCCCACCAGGCGGGCCGCCCCGTGCGCAGCAGACCGCCCAGATGGGCCGCTTCCGCCGCCCAGGCATCGGCAAAAACCACCACCTGCTCCGAGGTTTCGGTGCCACTGCTCTGGGCGCTGGCCTGGCGGGCACGGCCCAGGGCCACTACCAGCGCCTGCTCCAGCGCCTGGCTCCAGCCGCCCACAAGCGCCGCATCGCTGGCGCCATCGGCCAGCTTCAGGCGCAGGTTGAGCCGCCGCACCGCCACCACCGCATCAGGAGGGAGGCCCGCCCGCGACAGAGCCCGCTCCGCCACGCCAGCGAGGGCAGCGGGCAGCGAACGCATGCTGAGCTCCTGCAGCCAGGCGTGCTCCAGTCCGTCCTCCGCCCTATCGGCGGGCCGTTGCAGGTGGGTGTGGAGGCGGGAGATGCGCAGCGCGACGGCCATGGCTCAACCCTCCGGTCGGCGCCGTAGCGCCGCCAGTGCGTCGATCCGGTTGCCGCTCACCCGCAGCAGGGTGGTGGCATTGGCCAGGTTGCGCAGCAGGGTGTTGTCGCGTTCCGGCTCCGGTTTGGCCTCTTCCTCTTTCTTGAGTTGATCGAGCACCTCATCCGGCTGCTTGCCTGCCGCCACGTCGGTTTCCACCTTGGCCACCAGCGCCGCCGGAACGCCATCAGCCAGGCCTGAGGCTGCCTCCAGGGCAGCCTGGCGGTCGCCGAGAAAGGCCTTGGTCACGGCGTCGAGCTTGTCGGTGCCCCCAAGCAGCTTGGCGGCCTCCTCCGGACTGCGGGCCAGCACATCCCCCACCGTGAGGGAGCCGACCAGGGCGGTATCAGGCAGGGACCCCTCGGGTAGATCCAAGGCCAGATCCTTGATCGGGCGCTCCTCAAGGCGCTCGCGCACCCCGGCGTAGAGCACCCGTTCGGTGGTGCTCTCGAAACGGGTCGGGGGCTTGAGCTCCAGTCCATCGGCCACGCTGGGGCCGGCGACGGGCCCCGGGGCGGCGCCAAGCCGTTTGACCAGATCCAGCGTCTGCTCGGCAGGCTGGATTGCGGCGAGCAGCTGCAGTACCTGGGCATCGGGGTATTCCGCCGCCCAGGCATCGGCCACCAGCCCCAGGGCGATCGCCTGGCGCTCCTTCGGATCGCTGATCGCTGCCGTCTGTTCGCTGCTGACAACCGCCACCTGATCGAGAAAAGCTTGGCTGCGGTTAGCTTTGGCCAAGGTTGGCGTGGCGGAGACCATTGTTTTCAGCAGCAGCTCCTGCACCAGCGGCTGGGCCAATATGGAGCGGATCAACAGCTGAGCGCTTTCGCTCTGGGCCCGCAGAGCGATCCGATAGTCATTTGTGCTGGCCGCTATATTGCGATTACGTGAGTTATACCCTGCCAGGAATCCATAATTTTCTTTTATTTGTCCGTTCGCATCAGAAGGGACCTCAATAAGCTTCTGCAGCAACTCCAACAGCGCAAACACCAGATCCAGCAGCACAATCCGCTGCTTCACGTAAACGACGAACGATCGCGGCAGCATGTCGACACCTGGCTCCCTTGGCACACCGGCCAGGTTGGAGGAGTCAAGATCCGCTGGGACTGGCAGGCCCCAGGCAGGCGCCTGATTTACGGCATCTTCGGTGATCGCTCCCAGCAACGGATGTCGCCGGGAGAGACCCTGCAGGGGCACGATCAGTTTCACCACCTCGGTGCGGCGATTCACCAAGGCGTCAATCTCCAGACCCTGGCCGCGCAGAAGGTCACCGCAGTAATACAGGAATGGAAACACCCCCCAAAAAACACTGCTTCTGATCGTCTTGTATTCTTCCTTCAGATCTTTAATTCGGAGCTGCAAGTTGCGCAGTGAATCGCCATCTGCCTTGTCCAGTGGCTGCTCAAGTTGCAGAGGATCCTTGTCGATCACATTGTGGAGATCCTCGAGGATGTCGTCATCGTGGAGGGCGACAACGCCATAGGGAATAACATTGGTGCCGGCGAAATAGGCTTCTGCTTGCTGCAGGGCTTCTCTCACTAACAGCGTGCGTGGAGGAATAGTGAACCCAGTTATCGGAGTACTTTGCGCCTGCGGCGCTCGGGGCACCACCGGCAGAAAACCGATCGGTGGAATATGGCGAAAGCCGCGGCCGTGGAGGTTTAGTTCAGCGGCTGCGGTTACGCCCATCGGCTGCAGCGCCAGGCTCTCCTGCAGCATCGTCTGAAACTGATGAATCCGGGCCCATGCCGCCGCCCGCGGCGGCGCTCCGAAGCGGTTGCGATGCCAGTCCTCGCCGGGAGTGGCGGTGATCACCCGGCGCGGTATCCAGGAATCCAGGTAGAGCGCGGTGCCGTCCTCGCCCAGGTGCACCAAGGCCAGCGGGATCGCCATCCCCTCATGGCGTCCGGGGCCGCTATCGCGAATGAAGCTGCCATCGATTGGGAAATCCGGATCCCAGCGCTGCCAGAGTTTGTGCTCAAAAACATCGAAGTAATAGGCCGAGAGCGTGCCCCGCAGCGCCCACACATCCGGGATGTCGTTCAGCAGCGGCGCATCCACCGGAAAGCGCACCAGCGACAACCCAAAGCTGCCCTGCCAGACATCCGCCTCGCAGGGAGCAGTGCGTCGTCCGCCGCAAACATCGCCCGTCACCCTCGCCTGGCCCTCCGGCACTTCGCCGGCCTCAATCACC